>DASQKG010000171.1:0-12299 GCA_035630655.1 Pyrinomonadaceae bacterium | reverse complement strand
TGATCGGGGTGCTGGTGCCGGTTGCGAACCTGTCTTACCAGGGCCAACTTAACGGGTTCACCACAAAAGGAACGGTCGCGGCAATCGCCGGCGGCGCGCTCGGTGCTATCGGCGCTGTCTGCATTATCTTTGCATTTAAATCAGGCGGCCTGCCGACCTATGTGATGCCCCTGGTGTTTGCCGGCGCGCCATTGGTCAACGTGCTTTTTTCGATGTGGCTGCATCCGCCCAAGACGTCACCGAATCCTCTGCTCTACCTGGGATTCGTGCTAGCCGCGGTGGGCGCAGGTATGGTCCTTTACTTCAAACCGCAGTCGTGATGTCGACTGCTTGAAGAAGCCATAGAGGCGTATAGAGTACAAGCTTCAGCTTGCGTCGTGCGCCGCAAGCGACCTGAAGGATTATCCTGACGTAGCGAAGCAGCAGGCTGAAGGCTGTACTCTAAACACCTGTTATCAAACTACAGCTCTCCCCGATCATGAACCATGGTGACTCAAGGAGATTCAACATGAAGAGCATAAGCATTAAAGCATTAATCGTTACTGCCGGCATCGCACTCTTGTTCGGCCAGGTCGCCGCGCAGTCTACAGGTGATTGGCCCCAATGGCGTGGCGCCAATCGCGACGGCATCTCAAAAGAAACAGGGCTCTTGAAGCAGTGGCCTGCGGACGGTCCAGCCCTGCTTTGGAAAGCCACCGGTGCAGGTGGTGGTTATTCGTCGTTCTCAGTTGCCAACAACCGTCTTTACACGATGGGTCTGCGTGGGAACCGGGAATTCGTCGTTGCCTTCGACGTGACCACTGGAAAGGAAGTTTGGGCGACGCCCCACGGCGGAGCGTTTCGCAACGACCGGGGCGATGGACCACGCGGAACCCCGACCATTGATGGTGATCGGCTGTACGCCCTGGGCGGCAATGGCGATCTTTCCGCGCTCGAGACCCGCTCCGGGAAGGTGATTTGGACCATCAACGTGCTCGAGAAGTTTGGCGGTTCCAATATCACATGGGGTATCAGCGAATCGCCTCTCGTGATTGGCGAGAAAGTGCTGGTAAATGCCGGCGGGCCTGGTGCATCGATTGTGGCACTCAAAAAGAAGGACGGCACCCTTGTTTGGAAGAGCCAAAGCGACCGCGCCGGCTATTCTTCAGCCGTGCCAGTCCAGGTTGGAAACCAGACCCAGGTTGTGTTCTTTACCCACACACGCGCAGTTGGGCTCGATCCGAAAGATGGCAAACTTCTCTGGGAGTATGGCCGCGCGGCGAACAATGTAGCGAATGCCGCTACTCCGATCGTGCGCGGGAATCGCGTGTTTATTTCCTCTGACTACGGCACGGGCGCAGGATTGGTTGAGGTCAGCGCCAGCGGAGCCAAGGAAATTTACTTTACCAAGGACATGCGCAATCACCACAGTAGTTCGATTCTGATCGGCGATCACCTGTACGGATTTTCTGGTGGAATATTGACCGCGATGAAGTTCGACACGGGTGAGGTTGCCTGGAAGGACCGCAGTGTCGGTAAGGGATCCATAGTCTTCGCCGACGGACATCTCTACGCGCTTAGCGATAATGGCGTCGTGGGTCTGGTCGAAGCATCGCCCACTGGCTATGTCGAAAAAGGCCGCTTCCGTATTCAACAAGACTCGCTACCAACGTGGGCCCATCCTGTCGTCGCTGGTGGACGCCTTTTCATCCGCGACCAGGACACGATCTATGCCTACGATGTAAAGGCGAAGCAGTAGGCTATCGGGCTAAGTGGCAAGCAGACAAAGCGGGGAGATTTTCCATATATCATTTTCCATTTTTCATTTTGACATTGAAGAACCACTGACCGGTCTTCATGCGATGACAAATGAAAAATGGAAAATGATATATGGAAAATCTCCCCGCCTGTTTTTGTTGCCGGTTGCTACTTCGTCTTCTTCGCGGGCATGTCTCTTCCACCCTGGTGAATGACCAATCCCGTAACCACGCCCTTGTCATCTCTGGTAAAGGTGACTTTTGCTTCTACTACCTTCAGGAAAAACTTGTCTCCGCTTTCCGGATAAAGTTCAAACGGCGGCTGCCCGGTTGCCTGGGTCATCAGCTTTTCGCCTTCCTTGAAAACAGTAGCCTTGAAGCTGGGCGTTACTTCATACTCGCCCACATAAGCATCATAGGCTTTTGAATCCACCGCGCCTGGCTTGCCCTCTAACCGTGCCAACATTGCTACAGCCGACGTGTTCTGCGGGTTGAGCTCCAGCGACTTTTTGTAATTCTGGATGGCGAGTTCCGTATTCTCGGCAACCATGTACGCTTCGCCGAGGCTGTCGTAGGTATTGAAGCCTTTGGGATATTCAGCAACGTTGAGTTTGAAAATCTCAATGGCTTCTTTGAGCTTTTTTTGCTGGAGCAGCACGTAACCCAGCCGGTTCAGCTCCGGCTCGCTGAAGTCGTAGGCTTTCGCTTCCTTAACTTTCAAATCGCGATACTGCGCCAGCGCCCCTTCGATACCGTTTTCTTCAATGCTCTTCAACAAGACTTCGGCCAGAGGCATCTTTGGTAAAGTGTGAGGCTGGCCGTAAAGAATGTTGATTATCTCTCGTTGAATTCCTCCGAGGCTGGCGCCCTGGGAAGTGTTATCCAGCAACACGATGAGGTTCTTTTGCGCCGGCAGTCGCACGATTACTGTATTGAAACCATTGATTCCGCCACCATGCGTAATGATCGGAACATTCTCGACGCCTTCGCTGAAACGAGTTTTCGTGATCACCCAGCCGTAGGCATAGTCGCTCTTCTCCGGCTTGTACATTAGTTCCTTTGACGGTGGTGAGACCACGCGGTCGGTGTAAAGCGCCTGGTCCCAGAGATAAAGATCTTCGACCGTTGAATACAAGGAACCCGCGGCGTATGGGATCGACATATCCAGGTAGTTTGCATTGACGTACCCGTTTGGCGTTTTTTGATAACCGGTCGCCCGCTTTGTAATGAGTGTGCCGTGGCGGTCGTAACCGGAGTTGTTCATGCCCAGTGGATCGAAGATCTTCTCCTTGATAATCTTTTCATAAGACTGGCCCGAAACCTTCTCGATAATCGCGCCGAGAAGAAAGTAGCCGGAATTGTTATAGGAAAACTTACTGCCCGGTTCGAACGACAGATCGTTACTCGCATACTTCGTCACAAAGTCGTCAACGGTGTAAGGATTGCGGCTCGCGTCGTTCATGAAGCCGGCCAGGCTCGTGTAACTGGGAATTCCCGAAGTGTGATTAAGAAGCTGGTGAATAGTCACTTTCTGGCCGACGTCTTTGCGGTAGTTTGGCAGGTAGTCGGAAATCTTACCGTCAAGTTTCACTTTCCCCTGCTCTACGAGTTGCAGGATCAGCGCCGCGGTAAACTGTTTCGTAATTGAGCCGAGGCGGAATTTGGTGTCGGGTGTGTTGGGAATATTCCATTCCATGTTGGCAAGGCCGAGACCTTTTTTGTAAATGACTTTGCCGTTTTCCGCGACCAATACAGAACCGTTAAATAGCCGGTACTTGTTCGCTGTTGTCATCACCTCATCAATTTTTGCGGCTTTAGTTTGCGCAGCTTTGTCCTGCGCCGGCACGCCGGCCTGAACTGCCAGCATCAACGCGCAAACGACCAAGGCCCTGCGCTGCCAAGTGAGAATTCTGTTCATTGCTTAGTCTCCTGATAAGTATTTGAAAGTGGAAGATTACCGATTGATTAGAATCCGTATCTTTACGAAGGTTCCGGGAGATTTGTTTCGGCGCGGGTAAACAAAAGCCTCACAGACGCGCGAGCGACAGCGAGCCGGTATCAGAACCGGAAGCGATAGCGACCGGGTCTACCTCAGCAACCCAAAAGCTCAAGTGCTCGCGAGCGGCAGCGAGTCGGTATCAGAACCGGAAGCGATAGCGACCGGGTCTGCGCTGGGTAATCACGATCTGAACTGCAACCCGAAGTCGTTCGTCACATCCTAGCTCTGTGGTTACCGACGGCGGACCCGGTCGCTATCGCTTCCGGTTCTGATACCGGCTCGCTACGCTCGCGGCGACTTCATCGTGATCGCATGCCGCCTATGCGTTGTTTTATTCAAGTCATTAGTTAGCCAAAACGCTTGCATTAACTGGAAACGGGCAGGTTGTCCTGCACCCTACTTTCGGAATCCGACTGAAGCTAAGATTGGCAACATGCCCCGCACTTTCGAATTCAACGACATTCCGGTCGGCTATCATATAACGTTCCGCAGCCATGGCACCTGGCTTCATGGGGATAAACGCGGATCGGTCGATCGCTTTCACAACAGTTATGGGACGCCACGAATACCACACAACGAACGATGGCGAAAATATAACCAGTCGGAATTAAAACTTCCTCCGGTGAAATTGGGCAAGGATCGTCGGGCCGTGGTCGAACAGTCCATTCGAGAAACTTGTAAAATCCGTAAATGGGATTTCTGGACGACCAACGTCCGAAGCAATCACGTTCATAGCGTCGTGTCAGCGTCATGTAAGCCGGAACACGTTCGCAGCGCCTTGAAGGCAAACGCGACGCGTAAACTTCGAGAGGCCGGATGTTGGCTTAGTTCGCGAACTCCATGGGCCGAACGGGGCAGCATAAAATATCTTTGGACTCAAGAGGACTTGAATGAAGCAATCGCGTATGTGGAATACGATCAAGGCGAACCACTGCCATGAGCCGCTTCGTAGACTGCAGTCTAAGTTTCAGCGTCAATACCGACGAATCGTACTCGTGTCGAACGCAAGCTGAACATCGCGAGCGCAGCGAGCGGTATCAGAACCGGAAGCGATAGCGACCGGGTCTGCGCTGGTAATCACTATCTGAGCTTCAACCGCGACATCGCATTCCGATTAGCGTCGTTCGTGCCTTACGGCCTGTGGTTGCCAACGCAGACCCGGTCTACCGCTCGGTTTTGATACCAGCTCGCTACCGCTCGCGATTTGGGGGCTGCGGTATGATCAAGACTTCGCGTTCTTCCCGATGCAGTAGAGATTCGTTGAGGTTCGTATGAATATCTGTCCATCCGAGATCGCTGGTGAGCTGAGACAGTAGTCACCTAACGGATTCTCAGCCACGACTTCGAAGGTAGGGCCAGCCTTCACCACCGACGTCAATCCTTCCTCATTCGTCACGTAGATCTTTCCGTCAGCCAGCACCGGCGAAGAGCTGTAGGTCCCCGGCTTGATTCGTTCGGGGCCGTAGATCTCTTTGCCGGTTTTAGCGTCGAGACACCACATAACACCCTTGTCGTTGACTACGTAAAAGTATTTACCGTCAGTGACGGGCGTAGGCACGTCCGGACCGTTAGTCGTTGACCAAAGCAGATGCGAAGTTGTGATGTCGCCGCGACCACCCGCGCGCAATGCTACCAGCGGCTTCACGCGTGATGGCGCATAGATTATGTCGCCAAAAATAACGGGCGAAGCGACCACACGGTAGAAAGGCTGGTTCTCGGGATTCATCCCATTAGCGCGCCATAGTTCTTTACCGTTGGCAGGATCGTGACCAGTTACACAATCGCCGCCGCTAATAATAATCTCGACCGTTTTGCCGACGCGCAGGAGACCGGGCGTGGTGTACGAATCAGGCGACTCGCGTATCGCAGTTGTCGGACGGTCAACTTTCCAGAGTGTCTTGCCCGTCTTTCGTTCAATGCGCATCACGTAGGACGGTTCATCCGTCTTCATGCCGTGCAGCACTTGAACGTAAAGCGAGTCTTCAAAAAGCAAAGGCGAAGAAGCGTACCCCCAGTTGAGCCCAAACTCGCCGTAGTCTTTTTGAATATCGCGCGTCCAAAGCGGGTTGCCGCTGAAATCGAACGCCTTCAAGACGCCCGTACCCGTCATAACGTAAACACTCTTGCCGTCGGTTACCGGCGAAGGTGAAGACATATTTTGCTTTCGCATCTTCACGTTGCCGCCCCCGAGTAGCTTCTTCCAGGCCAGCGTCCCTTTGGTCCTGTCGACACACCAGAGGTACAGATCGTCACCATCCGCAACGTTAAGGAAAATTCGGTCGCGCCAGATGACAGGCGTTGAGCCACTCCAGCCGGGCAATGGAAGTTTCCAGGTAATGTTTTCCTCGGGTGTCCAACGCGACGGCAAGTTCTTCTCGTTGCTTACACCGTTGAGACTTGGACCGCGCCACTGCGGCCAGTTCTCAGCGCGAGCGACTGAGACTGTCAGAAGCATGACTACGAGTGCCCTAAGTGTTAACTTGTGCATTGTGATCTCCACCTCCTTGGAGTGCGGCGGCCCGGCGCCGTTTTGGTCCGCGGCAGCTTGGTGCCGCTCTTTCTGCATCAACGCGATGCAGAATATCCGGTTTTGTAACGTCCAAATTCTAAGAATTGCGATCCAACCTGACCGCTCTAAGACCCAACGCTGAAAGCGTTCGCTAGTTCTAGCCCAGGGTTGCGCTCTGGCAACCCTGGGTACACGTGGCCCATTGTTTGAAGACTCAACTCTGAAGGAGTTGCGGCGACGTGAGCGAGCCGTAGAGTAGTCGCAACTCCTTCAGAGTTGGGAAGAATCTCCTGCGGCACTTTTGACCCAGGGTTTCAAGGCAAACCCTGGGCTGAAATTAGCCAACGCTTTCAGCGTACTTATATCATTTGATAGCAAAGGTGGCGGCGCCGGGCCGCTGCACTCCAAAGAGGCGCCCGATGCGAACACCTCACTCAGCCTTGAGCGCCGGGAGCAGCGGCGACTTCAATGCAGCCCAGGTTGCAATCAACGATGCGATAAGGCCAGATATTAATACTGCCAGCAGCAAGACGCCCAGCGAAATGTTTGGCAATCGGCCGCCGCGCTCAAAAAATACCGGCGCGATCGCCAAAAGAGCGCAGACGGTCCCGGTGATCAAACCGGAAAACAGCAAGAGTGCATTCTCAGCTACTACCATGAGTGTGAAATGCGAAGAGTTGTAACCCACCGCGCGGAGCAATGCCAGCTCCCGTCTCCGTTCGAACACGTTGCGCAGCAGAACCGCTCCTAACCCAACGGTGCCCAGCAGCAATCCCAGGCCACCCAGCATCTGAAACGTTGAAAGGTATGTGTTCTCGACCCGATGAAAGTTGGCCAAACGTTCGCTTGTCGACGTCACATCAAAACCAAAATCCGAAAGGCCCTGCTCGAGAGAACCGGCAACCGCACTGCCTTGCTCAGGCGCTGGAGTGTCAATTAGAAAGAATCGATAACCTTCCTGCTCCGGGAACAGCCGAACGAAATTCCTGTCGGCCACCAGCAACTCGCTTTGAAAAATGCTGTCCGCAAGTGAAGCAACTACGCGCAACTTAAGCGGCCCGGTTGGTTGATTCAAAACGAAATCGTCGCCAAGCCCCAGATGCAGAACATAATTCAACGAGTTCGCGTCGGCTATCACGGGTATAGCGCCGTCTGAAAACTCGCGGTTGAGCAGAAGCCAGGGATTTGCCTTTTCTTCCGCGCTCCCGTCAATTGAATTTTGAAACGCGAAGCGAGCGCTGCGCACAAAATCATCTCCCGGAGCAATGATTCGTGGGTTGCGCGGTTGATACAGATTGAGACAGCTGGCATCGTCACCGGGCCGCACTCGAAAACGCGCGAATGTCACACCTGGCAGTGGACCCGAAGCCTCAGCCGGAAGATTCAATGCCACGCGGCCTTCTGCCGAATTAGGATCATGGACCAATGGCACCAACGACTCTGCCAACAACGCATAGCCACCCGTGCCTGATCTGCGGTCCAGGGTCGCAGCTTCACTTCCCCGCCTGAAAGCGTCGACAGAAACAATGATAAAGGCCGCTGAAGCGATTAGAGCAATGCAGAGCACGCTGCGACCCGGACGAGAGGTAGCATTCCTAAATCCCAACTGCGAAACGGCCAACCATCCGGCGCCGTGAATCGCATTTCTGCGATTACGCCGCAGCCATGCCGACTGATAACAAATAAACGCTGTGAGAAGGATTACTCCGCCGCCGAAAAAACCACCCGTCTGACCAATCAAACGCAGTGCAGCCGCCGCCAGCAAAAGCAGGCCGAGGACAACCAAAACATTCGCCACTCTCAACGCTGTAAAGACTTTCCTCTTGCCGTCACGCCGTCTGGCAGTCTCCTCAGTCAATGTTCCTGTTAGAAGGCTGCGCACCGACTCTCCTCTCAGCCTTCTCAATGTCCACGCGATGCAAACAACCGCCGCCACAATACCGCCGGTTGCACCCAGCATTAAAGAGATTGGACCAACGTGTAACTTCAGCATGTTGGTTCCAACCGCATCTTTCCACCAGGTGTTCAGGCCAGTCATCATCAATTGTCCATAACCGAGAGCGGCAGCCAAACCGATCACACTACCGATGACGGCTAACACCAAACCTTCAAGCACGAAGAGTCGGCGCAGTCGAGACGCCGGGAAGCCGATTGCCTGCAGCAATCCAATCTCGCGTAACCGCTGCTCCACGCCCAGTTTGAAAAAGAGCGCAGTTAACATGAGTGCGGAGACAACCAGAAAGAAACTGAAGTAGAGGAAATACTCGCCGAAGTCGGTGGCGCCGCGAGAAGCTTCCAGGCCCTGCGCACGTACCGGCAAAATTGCGAAGCCGGTTTGCAGGGGGTCAAGCGTCTCTCTCAGCTTTCGCTCAAAGGCTTGATGGGTCTCCGCAAGGGTACTTCCGCGCGTGGGTCCGACGCGCAGCGAGGTAAGTTTGCCAAACCGCGATTGCCAAAGTGATTGTCCCACTTCGAGCGGAATGAAGCCCTTCGGCGTCGTGCGGTAATCTTTCCAATATTCCTCGTCCTCCGGGCGAATGCGCTTTAAGTCAATCGGGAAAGGCGGGTCCCATTCGCCAAGCGTTTCCGATCCGCTGATGCCCGGATATTCCGGGACGAGATCGCGGTCAGACGCAAGACCAGTCATGGGAACAATGCAGGCCACCCGAAACTCGGCCGAGCGCGTCGCCAACTTCCCTTCATCCAGCCAGACGTAATAGTCCAGCGTAACGCGCTCGCCAAGGCCAGTTTGAAGGTCGGAGGCGGTCCATTCATTGAGTATGATCGGCGGCAGGTGGGCCGTCGCCGCCACACTTCCTTTGCTGCCCGAAGCATCGCATCCGGCACGATGCCCGACTTCCTCGTGCTGCATCAGCTCGATCAATTTGCTGTCGACGCCAGTTACAATCGAGTATGGAACTTCGCGCCCATCGTCTTTTCTAATGCTGTTGATCAGATAAGAAAGATATGGCCCCGCGCCGGTTCCCGCTGATTGCGCCGCCGTCTCGATCCGCTTGGCCAGAGCGTCTGAAACCATGCCCGCATCACTCTCGATTGATAGTGTTTGCTGGTGGTCCAACACTCGCAGCTTGACGCCATAGTCTTCCGGCGCCGTGGTGTCTTTTAGTATCCGGCCCAACAACTCTGATCTCACGTTCTGGGTCGTGGTATTGACTTCACCGGTCGTGTCTTCATTGATCAGAATCAGGTTGGCCTTGCCTTCCTGTTCCAGTTCCTTTTGCAGCAATGTCAACGGGACAAATACGGCGCGCACTGCACTCTGCTGCGGCTGAAAGGAGAATTCGCCCAATTCGGCTGAAGAAAGTAAACCCCGCACATTCAAACGTAGCGTGCGGCCAAGATCTTCTTTCTTACTGTGAAGCGATTCGATGGGAATCTCGGAAGGCTTCTCTATCTGCAACAGGACGGAGTCGCCGCTCTTGTTTCCCAGTTCGCCGGCTAGACTATCGCTGATCAGAATCTCGCGATTTAAAGGCGTCTTCAAATTGCGGCCGTGAAACGCCCAGAACCGTTCATCAATTCCGTACACTTGAATATCCGACGACAGTTGACGGCTCGACTCATTCGTAATCGCTCCATTAATCGCAATCAAGGGCACAGTCGCGACAAACCCGCCGGCGGCAAACTGATTATGTTTCTGAATGTCGCCTGCCAACTGATCTCGGAAGAAACCGTTCGCCACCACAACTTGATCGGTTTTGCCAAGTCGCTCGAGAAACAGATCTCGCAAACTGCCGCGCACGGAATCACCCACGAGCAGCGCACCGGCCAACACGGCGACCGCAGCCGCCACGCCCAGGATCACTGCCAGGTTCGTGCGCCAGAAGTAAGTAAGATTGCGTTTTAGCAGTTGGCTAGTGCGCATTGGGTAACGTAACGCAAACTGTTAGTTTGCGGGCCGATGCATATCAAATCGTTCGTGCTCAACGAAATCGCAAACTAACAGTTTTGCTTTACAAAAGCTGCAGCCGCGTGTCTGTCAGGTGATATTGAACGGGGAAACGCGCCGCTAGCTCGGGGTTATGAGTGACTACCATCAGGATCGTTTCCTGTTGCTTGTGCAAATCCAAAAGCATCGACGCAACCACATCAGCGGCTTTGTGATCGAGATTACCCGTAGGTTCGTCACACAATAAAAGCTGAGGCTTCATCATGAGCGCGCGCGCAAGCGCCACCCGCTGCTTTTCTCCGCCGGAAAGCTCTGCCGGCCGATGATCGATACGGTCGATCAAACCGACTTGTTCCAGCAGCGCACGCGCGCGCGCCATATCGTCTCCGCCTTTTGACGAAACAAGCACCGGGGTCAAAACATTTTCGACCACGGAACACTGCGGTAATAAACAGTGGTCCTGAAAAATGAAACCGACTTCACGATTTCGAAATGCGGCGAGCTCCTTCTGACTTAGTTGAAAGGGATCCTGGCCGTCGAGACTCACGGTCCCGCTGGTGGGTGGCTCCAAAGCGCCGAGGATGTAGAGGAGTGTGCTTTTGCCGCTGCCGGAAGGGCCCATAATCGACAATGCGTCGCCACGGGACAACGAGAGCGTAACGTCAGAAACTATCTTGAGTGGCCCGCGCGGAGTCGGATACTCCTTCGAGACGTTCTCAACCTTAAGCAACTATGACCTCCAGTAGGACAGACATTCCTGTCTGTCTAACAATCGCATGCTCGCTGTTAGCTCTATGAAGAACATTTTCCATATTGCATTTCACATTTTCCATTTGTCATTCGCTGCGTTCATCTCTTGCTGCCGGCGAGGTACTCGCATGCCCCCAATGAAAAATTTGAAATGAAATGACAAATGGAAAATGCGCGTTTCTACGGTCGAGCCTGTTAATAAACCCAAGACAGACAGGAATGTCTGTCCTACGTCAAAACACTTTTGTAAACTTCAATTGCGCGGTCGGCCATGCGGGCGACCGAATAATGTTCGCGAACCTTTTCATAACCGCTCTCGCCAAGTTTCTTGGCCAACTCCGAATCGTTATAGAGCCGCAGGATTCCGTCCGCCAGGCTTTCATGATCATCCGGTTCGACCAGTAAACCTCCACCCGTCTTCTCTACAATTTCCGTGAACCCACCCCGTCGTGGTTGGACCACCGGCACCCCACAGGCCATCGCCTCCAACAGAAAAATACCTTTCGGCTCGTTATAGGTTGCCGGCACGGAAAGCACGTCAAGCTTTCGCAGGAATCGAATCTTCTCTTCGCGATCCACAACGCCCCGATAGTTAAACTCGGCAGCAAGTCCTGCGTCGTTCATCTGACGCTCGATATCACTGAGATAATTCCTATGTTCCGGAGCCAGATAACCCGCCGCTTCCAATCGCGCTTCCGGAATCCTTCCGCTGGCGCGCAATTGCCGGTAAGCACGCGCCAGCACCTCCAGGCCTTTCTCAGGCGCTATGCGCGCAAAGTATCCGATTGTGAAAGGCTGCCCGGCTTCCCGCTCTCTTCTTTCATAACCCTGCAGCTTAATACCGAGCGGCACCACGCTAATCTTTTCCGGCGGAATTCCCAGATACTCCGGCACAAACCCGGCGTAATATTCACTCACTGAAATAAAACCATCGACGTGTTTAATGCCACCTCGAATCAACTCCAGAGATTGCGAGCGATAAGGTTCATGCAAGCCATCAAGAAACAGATCTTCGCCCTGGAGTGTGCAAACGATCGGACGCTTCAATGCTTCCTTAATGGGCTGGGCCAAGCCAATCAGAAGCGAATAGGGCAAACTAACGACATCCGGCGGTGGCTCATGCCGCGCCCACTCAGTCAACTTCTCAATCTCTTTATGCTGAAAACCATCTTCGCCCTTCAGCATCGAGACTGTCATTTCGCCCAGCATCTTTGGGCTGGTAGAGATCGAGTTGCGCGAAGCCAGCTTCAACATCAGTTTTGAATCCCAAAGGCGATCGAGCCAGCGCGGCGACTCGCGAAACATCGGCACATACTGCTCGAGATACACACTTATCCCGCCAAAAAACACCTTCTCATTGCTGACGTTCTCTTCGTCGGTTCGCGTGGGTGTGTA
>DASQKG010000170.1:0-3484 GCA_035630655.1 Pyrinomonadaceae bacterium | reverse complement strand
CATTTGTGACACCGGAGTCAAACACGAACTTGCCAGTAGTGCTTACAACGAACGGCGCCAACAGTGTGAGCAGGCAGTGAAGATAGTGCAGGAACAGAACCACGGAATTCGGTCGTTGCGGGATATGACCCTCGCCGACTTTGAGAACCACCAGGATCGATTGCCTGAACCACTGCGACGTCGCGCCCGACATGTGGTCTCGGAGAATGAGCGAACCTTAAGTGCGGTGGCCGCGCTGAAGCGGGGCGACGTGGATCGATTGGGTGAGATGATGAACCTTTCACACGAGTCGTTGCGTGACGATTATGAAGTCAGCTGCCGCGAACTGGATTTAATGGTTGAACTCGCCAGACAACAGCAAGGCGTGACCGGCGCTCGAATGATGGGCGGCGGATTTGGTGGAAGTACCGTGAATCTTGTTCCGCGCGATAGCTTCAACGAGTTTCGCCGCGCTGTTTCGGAGGGTTATCAACGCGGTACTGGCCTGCTTCCAACAGTGATCGCCGTCGAAGCAGACGACGGCGTCGGTGAAATCAGCTGGCACTCCGGTAGAATCGATTCCCGAACCTGAGGGGAAGGCCGTGTAGCTTAGAGTTCAACTTTCAGTTTTTTTTTCCACGGCAAGACGCAAGCAGAAGTTTGAACTCTGAACTGGATACATTTTTCTGTTTATGACTTCGAACCGCAAAGCCATTCCTCGACCTGAATATCCGCGTCCACAGTTTGCTCGCAGTCTCTGGTTCAATCTAAACGGCGAATGGGAATTTGCCTTTGACGATGCCAATGAGGGTTTGAACGAGGGTTGGCACGACGGGCGCCATTTACCGCTGCGGATAATCGTACCGTTTGCTTACCAGACTTCGCTTTCCGGAATCAACGACAAAAGTGTTCACGAGGTAGTTTGGTATGCGCGAACTTTTGAACTCCCGGAATTGTTTCATAAGCGCGACTTACTATTGAATTTTGGCGCCGTTGATTACGCAGCAACTGTTTGGGTTAATGGTCAGGAGGTGGGTCACAACCGCGGAGGACATGTTCCTTTTCAATTCGACATTTCGCCCTATATTCGGAGTGGTCAAAATCGGTTGACTGTACGCGTCGAAGATCGGCAAGACCCGCAGCAGCCTCGAGGCAAACAATCCTTTACAGGGCTGCCGGAAGCTATTGATTACTACTGCACGACCGGAATATGGCAAACCGTTTGGCTCGAACCGGTGCCTGCAATTCGAATCGAAGAGCTGCGAATCATCACTCACGCGAAAAGAAATCTTCTCGAGTTGACAGTGTTCCTTCACGCACCATCGGCAGCGTGGCGCGTCGAGGCCGAAGTCCTCGAACAAGGAAAGCGCATCGCGATTAGTGAGGACCAAACCGCCGTAGCCACCGGTCGGCTCGCAATTACGATCCCTTATGCCAAGCTCTGGTCGCCTGATTCACCACATCTCTACGATCTTCAGGTGCGCTTATACGACGGCCACAAGCTCCTCGATGAAGTTGGTTCCTATGTAGGCCTGCGTGGGATTGAATTGCGAGAAGGAAAGTTTCTTCTTAATGGTAAACCTACTTACCTGAAGATGGTCCTGGACCAGGGCTACTGGCCCGAAGGTTATTTAACAGCGCCTTCCGATGAGGCCCTGCAAACCGATATCGGCTGGGTCAAGATGTTTGGTTTTAATGGCGTTCGTAAACACCAGAAGATCGAAGATCCGCGGTGGCTTTACTGGTGTGATCGATTGGGCGTACTGGTGTGGGAAGAAATGCCCAACGCCAGGGAGTGGTCATCAAAAGCCGAAGACATCCTCTCTGCTGAATGGCAAGACGCGGTTCGTCGAGATTACAACCACCCTTGCATTGTCGCCTGGGTACCGGTTAACGAAAGTATGGGGTTTCCGGAATTGGGCCACGAACACGCAGGACAATATGCTTTTATCGAACGGATGGTAAGAGTAACCAGGCGACTCGACTCCACCCGTCCCGTAATCGATAACGACGGCTGGGAACACACCGACATCACCGACATTTGCGCGATTCACGATTACACGCCTTCCGGAGAAACGCTGTCCAGCCGCTATCGCGACAAGCTTAGTGGCGGCGCGTTGCCTTTAAACGTTTGGCTTGGTGATAAGCCTTTGTTTGCTCGCGGCTCAAAATATCGTGGACAGCCGATCGTGTTATCTGAAGTAGGAGGGTTTCTCGCGATCCCCGAGAACATTCCTGCTGATAAGCGTGACATGCTCTATCAATTCTATGGTTCATTCAAGACTGTGGATGAGTTAGTGGCAAAGTATCGAGACTTGATGAATGGAATTGCCTCATTAAAATTTCTGGCGGGGTTTTGCTATACGCAATTGACCGATGTCGAGCAGGAGCTCAATGGACTGCTGACTTATGATCGTCAGCCGAAGTTAACGGCTGACAGCGTCGCCGCGATTCATAAGGAGTTGTTTACGGAACAAGATCAGACTTAACCGCATGTCCGACGTACTTTCAGTTTGTCGTTTGGAAGTAGGGGGGCATGTTGAAGTTTTAATTAGCCTCTAATCAAACGGCGACAAACTGAACGAAGCGCCGATTAGGTTGGTCATCAGTCGATTTGTCTTAGCCCGCGGAGCGCGGCGATGGCGTAAAGCCTGGGGTGGAGCGAGGCTTTGCAAGCGGAACCCCAGGTAGGCGACCGTTATGAAATTCCAGCGCGCGAAGCGCCCGATAGCGCAAACGGTGGAAGCGCTGATGATGAATCGGCTGTCGGCCGCTTCGCGGGCTGCAACTCGGGTTTTCCAGGATCCTGGGGTTCCGCTCGCAAAGCCCCGCTCTACCCCAGGCTTTACGCTACCGCCGCGCTCCGCGGGCTAAGGCATATCCACGATAATGCCCGCGCGTGCCTGAGCTTGATTAAGGACGCGATCCAGCGTTGACTTGAGCAAGTCCAGACCGCGTTCGCCTGCTGCAAAACTTCGCAACTTCCCTTCACCATCGAAGAGGTAATACGCAGGCACATAACCCTGATCGTTCTGGAACGCCTCTTTCAGCTTGTGTTCGTTATCGATTGCGCATGGCTCGGTGATGTTGTTCGTCGAGATTGCCTCACGCACTTGCTCCACATCCGTATCCGCCTCATATCGCGGCATGTGAACGGCGACGACAGTCAGGCCGCGTTCTTTTAACTGGTCACGCCACTCGCCAATGCGCGGCATATTGTCTTTGCAAATCCCACAACTCATCGACCAGAAGTGGACCAGTGTCGGCCGGCCTTTGGCTTCTACTTCAGCGTGAGACTGTGTTCCGTTGAACCACTCGGTTGCCCCGTTAAGCGCAGGCATTTCGGTCCCTATTCTCATTCCCATATTTTTTCTCCACATGGAGGACGGACGACAGAGACCACATCTTCGCGGCAGTCGTCTGTCGTCCGGCGGCGGTGGTTTTACGCGTTGAGTGTCTTCTGACCCGGCTTCCATTCTGCCTGGCAGAGTCCGCCGGTTTGCAG
>DASQKG010000169.1:0-8523 GCA_035630655.1 Pyrinomonadaceae bacterium | reverse complement strand
CGCCATCCTGCGGCAGGAACGCGTATGCAATGAATGTCCCGTCGCGTGAAATTTGCGGTGCTTGAATTGAACGCCAGGAATCGTAATCTTGATGGGTTAGAGGTCGCTTCGTTACTACTTGCTGTTGAGCATAGGAAACATGCCCAGTGGAAACGAACGAAGCACAAGTAAGCATCGTCGCCAACAAGGCGAGGGCGCAAACAACAGAAACAGTTCGTTGCACTAAAAAATTCCGGCGCGACATTTTTACCAGGCGTTTCACGATTCACCTCAGAGTTGTTGATTGTTTTGCTGTTAACGCTTTGCACAAAAAGTCGAATTGATGGTCTTGAGAAGACTCTCGAACTAAGTGAGTCCCAGCCCGCGATAGCGGGCTGGCTCGATCTCGTCGGCAAACGACTTTTTGTGCAAAGCTCACCGATATAACTCAAATCCTCATCAAGTCCCCGTTACTTTTTCTGACTAATGGCAAAAAGGTGGTTTTGCCCGCGCAGGTATAGCTCGCCCGCAGCGACGACCGGAGTGGCAATGAAGATTTGGTCCTCCAGAGTGTTGGTCGCGATCACTTCAAACTTTTCGCCCATCTTCACCACGACCACGTCGCCGTCTTCAGTTGCTAAATACAGTTTGCCGTTTGCTCCTACCGGAGAGGCCTTGAGGTTGTAACTTTTCGGCAGACGAACCTGCGCATAGTGGGGCTCTCCCGTCGTCGCATTAAAAGCAGTGATCAACCCGTTGTCGGTCACAACATACATTTTGTTTTCATGGAGAACTGGCGAGGCAGTGTAGGCAAGGCCGCGCGTCTGACTCCAAAGAATCGAGTCGGTACCGGTCAAGTCGCCTTCTTTTCCCAGCTTGATTGCCATCAAACGCGGATCGCGATAACCACTCATCACGTACACCACGCCGTCATGACTAACCGGGACAGGAATCACGTTCGCCCCCAGCCCTCCAGCCTCCCAAATCACCTTCCCATTTTCAGGATCGTAGCTGCGCACGCGTGTGGTGCCCGACACGACGACCTGTTTGCGACCGGCATGTTCAATCGCATACGGAGTGCTCCACGAGCTTCGCTCTTCTCTTGGCACTCGCCACAATTCTTTACCAGTACGTTTGTCGAGTGCGACGATGAAGGAGCCGTCTTCGTGATCGAAAACGTGTACGAGTCGTTCGCCCAACAGCAATGGCGCTGTTCCTTCGCCAAAGGACAGGCGCATTTTCATTTGCACGCCGAGGTCCTTCTCCCAGATCAATTTGCCGTTGAAGTCGTAGGCGTAGATACCGCGCGAGCCAAAAGAGGCGTAAACGTATTTGCCATCTGTAACCGGTGAGTTGGAAGCGAAGCTGCCGTAGGCTCGATGATAGCCCTCATGAGGCACTGCAACCTTTGCAGTCTTCTGCCAAAGAAGTTTTCCAGTCTTGCGGTCGAAAGCCAGTACGTCAAACTTGTGTTCTACCTGAGGTCCGCTGTCGCGTCCACGTCGACGCTCAGGTTGTTGTCCCGCCACTGGTTCAGTGGTTGAAGGCGTAGGTGTCGGCTGGGCCACCGCAGGTTTGCCGGTTGGAATTGCAGTCGTAACAAATATTTTGTCGCCCCAGATTACGGGGGTTGAAAAACCGCGGCCGGGGATTTCCACCTTCCATTTAATGTTGCTGGTGTCGCTCCACTGGGTAGGCGCATCGCCGCGCGCCATACCGTTGAAGAAGGGTCCGCGCCATTGGGGCCAGTGTGCGTTATCGGGAACTTGAGCTCTGACGGTTGCGGCAGTCGCAGCCATCATTAATCCTAAACAAACGCCGATGACAGTCTTTTTCATCTGAATCACCTCGCTGGGGCTTGGCTATTACGGCTTTAACTGGCGGGCGATTCTAGCCGAACTGCTTAAGTGGAGGCTAGGTTCTTTTGAAAATCCATTGTGACAAGGGGAAGGCCGATAGTCACAGGGTTGAACTACAAATAGTCAGGGGCTACTTAAACATGGAAGCTACTGGGAATAGTTAGAGGTCGGGAAGGAGGGCTTGCCCCCGCTCTTCCTCGCGCACTACTAATCATCCCCAGCGAAGAGCGGGGGCATGCCCTCCTTCCCGACCTCTAACCATTCTTTGGGTCATCTACTCAATTAAATTTTAAATGTTGGACATTGGACAATGGACTTTGGACATCGGACAATTCCTTCCATGCAAAACAAAGAGATCCGCTTGGCCAGCCGCCCAACCGGCATCCCCACCGCTGAAAACTTTCAATTCGACAAAACAGAGGTGCCGCCATTAGACGATGGCGAGTTGATGGTGCGCACGCTCTACATCTCAGTTGATCCATACCTGCGCGGCCGGATGCGCGAAGTCCGCTCTTACATAGCGCCCTTCGGAGTCGGCGAAGTGATTTCGAGCGGCGTGGTCGGCGAAGTCGTCGAGTCGCGCTCGGCGTCGTTTCAACCGGGAGACATCGTGACCGGCATGTTGGGATGGCGTCTTTACAACATTGCCAAAGTCGAGGAGTTGAGAAAAGTCGATGCGCGCATGGGTCCGGTGACCACGTCGCTCGGGGTTTTGGGCATGCCCGGTCTCACTGCTTACTTCGGCTTGCTCGACATTGGCCAACCAAAGGAAGGCGAGACTGTTGTCGTCTCAGGCGCGGCGGGCGCGGTGGGAATGACTGTCTGTCAGATCGCGAGAATCAAAGGTTGTCACGTGGTCGGAATTGCCGGCAGCGACGAAAAGAACCGTTACCTGCGCGAGGAGCTGGGCGTCGACGCGGTAATCAATTACAAGACTGATGATATTCCTCAAACTCTTCGCGAAGCGTGTCCTAAGGGGGTGGATGTTTATTTTGACAACGTCGGCGGCGAAGTGTCCGATGCGGTGATAACGCAGATCAGACATGGCGCGCGCATCATCATCTGCGGACAGATTTCAATCTATAACCTGGATAAACCGGACGTTGGCCCGCGGCTGCAGCCGTACCTGCTGATCAATAGCGCGTTTATGAAGGGCTTTATTATTACCGACTACGCGCCCAGGTTTGCGGAAGGGGTGATGCAGATGGCCCAATGGCTGGGTGCCGGAAAACTCAAATACGCCGAATCGATTGTTGAAGGCTTCGATAATACGCCGCAGGCTTTCATGGGACTGTTTACCGGCGAGAACTTAGGCAAGCAACTAGTGAAGGTCGGTTAGAGCTGTTCAGAGTACATGCTTCAGCTTGCGTGGTGGGAAGGAGCTAGTCGACGGCGTCCTCCTTCTTTCACGGGTGCTCCTTTGTCGTTCGCGGCTCTGCCGCCTTCCGTGCGGCGAGGCTCTGCCTCACCGATCTTCATCTTTGGTGTGCGGCTACGCCGCCGGGGGCTAAGCCCCAATTCAAATGGCGACTCCCGGTAAGCCATAGGCTTACCGCACGGAATGCGGCAAAGCCGCGGCGGGTCATGGGCCAACCTTCTACAGTAATAAGCGTAGTCCACATTCTTAGTGATCCATGCCTGAATACCCGGATATCGTCGTCTACATCGAAGCACTCGAGCAGCGCCTCCTCGACCAAACGCTCAAACGCATCACGATTGCCTCGCCTTTTTTACTTCGCACTGCCGCGCCGCCAATCAATAGCGTGGAGGGCCGTAAGGTCGTTCAATTGCGCCGGCTGGGTAAGCGAATTTGCTTTGGCTTCGACGACGAACACTGGCTGGTCCTTCACTTGATGATCGCCGGCCGGCTTCACTGGCATGAGCGCCCGGTCAAAACTTCGAAGGTCAGGTTAGCAACTTACGATTTCACCAAGGGAACTCTGTCGCTCACCGAAGCAGGCTCGCAACGCCGTGCGTCTATTCACCTGGTCCACGGTACATCGGAACTCGAGCGATTCAATCCTGGCGGTATAGAGATCTTCGAAACGGATCTGGCCGGGTTTGCCGCGGCTCTTCAGTCTGCGAATCACACCTTAAAACGCGCGCTCACTGACCCGCGTCTTTTCAGCGGCATCGGCAATGCCTATTCAGACGAAATTCTTTGGGAGGCACGCCTCTCTCCCGTCGCGTTAACCCAAAAACTCGCGCCCGAACAAATCGAACGCCTCTACGACGCAACGCGTGGAACGCTAACTAAATGGACCGACCTCCTGCGTCACGAACTCGTTCGGGGCAGTAGCCCGACCGTTAGGAAGGGCGTGGTCGATGCCGGAAGCAAACGTGGCCGGAGCAAGCGATCTTCAGAAGAGTTGCTTCAATCCGCGTTCCCGGAAAACGTCACCGCCTTCCGGCCTGAGATGGCCACACACGGTAAGTACGGCCAACCGTGCCCGCGTTGCGGCTCAAAGATCCAACGCATTCGCTACGCGTCAAACGAAACCAACTACTGTCCTGTTTGCCAAACTGCCGGCAAGCTTCTCGCCGATCGTTCCCTCTCTCGACTGCTGCGCGCCGACTGGCCACGCACCGCTGACGAACTCGAAAACCTGACGCGGCAGTAGCTGAGCCAAAATCAACTCACGCTGCAGGCCTCTCCTTGGAGGCGCCCAAATCGCAGTTCAACCCTTTTGCTTCTGCCCTCTGACCTCTGACCTCTGACCCCTGCCCTCTGCCTCACCGGCACAAACACCAAATCCTTAACCGGGCGTCTTCGTTATGGGGTGGCCCAGTTTCAGCCATTCGTTCGGGCCGTATTGAAACGTTAGCGTCGCGGGCAGCAGGCGGCTTTCGAGAGTGATGAATTCGGGAAGCCAGCCTGGGTTGAGGCCCGACCCCTTTGCGGTAATCGTCAGGCTGATGATGCCGCCGATGTCCTCTCCTTCCAGAGTCAGAAAATCCTCTCCGCCTTGTTCGAGCACGCTCCTGAAATTTGCATCGAGCACGGTCTCCAAAACGCCGGCCGAACCCTGGAGAGTGAAAATTACCGGCACGTCCGTCCCCGCAAAGTTTGCGTCGCGCGTTTTGATCGTCAGCAGATATGTGGGCGGTGGCGATTGCGCGAAGGGGTTGTAGCCGTTTTGCGCCAGCTCATACATGGGGAGGAAATGTTCGTCGTGCAGTATTTCCAACAGATGCGGCACGGTGCCCACGTCAACGATGATGCCGTCAATGTGCAAATCCAGATAGCTGCGAATGGGCAGCTCGCGGGCCAGCACCCACGTGTAGACGAGCTTGAAACCGTCGTCGCCGCTTTGCGACTGCAAGCCTTTCGCTCGCATGATTGACTTGAACAAACCGAACTTAATGACGGTGACGACGCTCCCGTTCGCGTATGTATACCGTTTCTGCGCGCCGCGCTTGAATCCGGCTTCAACGTCGTGGGCGGACTTTTCTTCATCAACGCCGACGGCGACGTTCTCTTTGGTTCCATCGTAGGCGTTCAGAAAACCGATGTCCGAAAGAGAGCTGACGGTTATCAATATCGCCACGCCGCTACAGCTCGGATGACGAGAAAAACTATCAAAGACGACGTTGACGAACTCATTGATGTCGAACGTCGGCGTTTTAATGTCGAAGGCGATCAGCGCGAGGTTGTAACCGCTGCTGGCGTCCTCGAGCATCCGTCTGAGGCCTTCCAAATAGCTGACCAGACTGTGCTCGCGCGTGAAAGGGTTTGAGCCTAACGTGCCGTGACTGACGAAGAAACGTTCAGCGGTTTCCGCATCGAAACAGATGTCGGGCTCAAGAGCGTTCGCGCCCGCTTGCAAAAATTCTTCGGCTTCCTCGAGTGTATTAGGGTTATGCGCCAGGATATAGAATTTTCGTTTTTGCATCAGCGTTGAAACGGACGTAAGGCCGACGTTGGTTGAAAGACGACGAGTACGGTAGAAGATCGAGTCGCGGCTCCCCGACTTGGTCGGTGCGCTTTATATGCTCGCGCGGTTGAGCTGTCAAGCAATTCGCGAATGAGAGAATCTCATCGTCGGCGGCGGAGGCTACTCTTTGGAGTGCGGGGGCCCGGCGCCGCTTTGGTCCAACCTCGCGGACAGATCCTGAATCCGTTTAGATGGTGCACTTGTGCACCCCGTCAGCCGGTTACAAGTAGGACAGGTGTTCGTCTACATTGACATCGGCACTTACGCCGGTCAAAAGGAGACGGGCTGGAGCCGCCGTTTGAAGGTACCTTTGCGGGGCATCACCTGGGACATGATCGATGGAGCGATGGCCGCCGGACAGCTTGAGACTCGGGTTCCCGGCACCGGCAAAGACGGCAGCCCGTCCTGCGCAACAGTGAAGCCATTTCCGGGGTGGAAGCTTGTGGGCTGAAGTCTAAGACTCTTTGAGGCAAACTTAGGTTCTGCCTTCCACCTTCTGCCTTCTGCCTTCTGCTTACTGCTTACTGCTTACTGCTTACTGCTTACTGGACTTCCGCGACATCGACGCTATTGATGCAAACACTGCCTCCGTACTGAGCATCGGCAACGGCCCTGCCTCGCGCATCTACAAGACGACTGACGCAGGGGCGACCTGGACACTGCAATTCAGAAACGAAGATCCAAAAGCATTTTATGACGCGATGTCTTTTTGGGACCGAGATCACGGCATCGTCATCGGCGATTCGATTGACGGTCAGTTTTGCATCACTCAGAAGGCTGGCACATGGCGGTGCTAATGAGATCGCTCCGCGATGACTTAGGTTCGTCTCGCTCGCCTAGTTACACGGATTGTTTCGACCACGGTCCGAAAGAGCAAACTGGGCGCGTGGGGCCGCTCCCCGTTACCACAACTCCGCGGCAAATAAGTTGAAGGCGAGTAAGATCGGCTATTTACTATTCACCGTTTACGATTTACTATCCCGCCTCGTCACCTTCCGAGCAAAGCCCAAACTCATGAAAAAAGCTGTCTCTATTCTCGTCGCTCTTTTTCTGTTACCCAGCTTTGGGTTCCAGGCTGCACCTGTTCATTCTCGCGCGGCTGTTGCGCCGCAGGCTCAGTATGCCGAGAGGCTTGCGGTCTTTGAAGAGTTTGTGCGACAGCAAATGGTGAAAGACCAGATCCCTGGAATGACCATCGGGGTTTTCAAAGACGATTTCAGTTGGGTCAAGGGATTTGGTTACGCCGACCTGGAGAACAAAATTCCGGCCCGGCCCGAGTCGGCTTACCGGCTGGCATCTATTACCAAAACATTTACCGGCGCGGCCATCCTTCAACTCGTTGAGCAGGGCAAGATGAGCCTGGACGGCGAAATACAAACCTATTTGCCCTCTTACCCAAAACAAAAATGGCCGGTGACGGTCAGGCAGTTACTTGTGCACCTGGGCGGCGGCCAAACTGGATCAGGGATTGGGCCAGAGTATGTAACCCCTCGAGAAGTGGTGGCCAGAATTGCCAGATTCCCAATTCAAGTCGAGCCAGGCGTGAAGTTTGATTATCAAACGAGTGGCTACAACCTGCTCGGCGCCGCGATCGAGGAAGTGACCGGTAAACCACTGGGCCAGTATTTTCGCGAATCAATCTGGGCGCCTCTGGGCATGAACGATACTCGCATGGACCACTCGCGGGAGTTGATTCCCAGTCGGGTGCGCGGTTATGAGTTCGTCAACGGCGAAATCCAGAACGCGCGTTTCATCGACGTAAGTTCCCGCTTTGGCGGCGGCGGCGCGCTCGGTACCGTACCTGATCTGCTGAAATGGTCCAGGAGCGTCGACTCCGGCACTATTCTCTCGAAAGATTCCGGAGAGTTGATGTACCAACCGGTCGCGAGTAAAGGCGGACGATACGTCGGGCTGGGCGATGGCGACTGGTACTACACGGCCGGGTGGCAAGTGTGGCCCATCAACGGGCAGATGGCCATTTGGAGCGATGGTGGTCAAGTCGGGACCAACACGGCAATTCTCCGCGTGCCCTCGAAGAAGCTGGCCATCGTCTTTGCGTGCAATGTGCTCGAGATCGATCGCATGGTTTATATCAAGCGTCTCTACGAGCTACTCACGGGTGAGCCCATGGTCATGCCTGTGGCCACGAGAAATAAGTTTGACGACGCTTTCTACAAAGGGCTCAGCGACACCTTCAATTACGGATCGCTTTACTTCGACAAAAAGCAGCAACCTCTTAATCCTGACCCAAAAGAACTGGCGAAGGCCTTCGCCTATTTCAACAAGACAGTTGATCAAGTTGCTCTGCTGTCGACTTATCCAGCAACGCTGACGACGATTAACGATGGACGCCACCCCGTCGGCGACGAGGCTTTCATCAAAGTGGGCTCGTACATGGCGATGAAGTTGAACGAGAAATATGGCGCGGCGCATGCCGGCGTGTATCACCTTCTGGGCGCCTCAGCGTTTTTTGAAGACTATATAAAGATGTACCAGGCGAATAAGAAGTATCCGAAGGAACTGCGATTCAAGAAGCCGTTTGAAACGACTGTCATGAAGTGGAACCGGGATTGGATGCGCACCTGGAACGAACAAACGCGCAAACTGGCTGGCGCCGCTGAAACGGAGTTGGTGGCGAGCGGTGAACAGTTGAAGACGACTTTTGCCGGGGCCGAAATCTATCCCGATTTTCAGGACCAGCTGTTGCGCATCCGGCAAGGGCCGGGTTCGTTTAAGGCAGTTAAGTTGGC
>DASQKG010000168.1:0-9280 GCA_035630655.1 Pyrinomonadaceae bacterium | reverse complement strand
CCCGAGACTAACAACCGCCGTTTCAATCGAGTCGTATCGTTACACAAACACCTTGTTGGTGACACCGATGGAATGTTGTTGTTGCTGTTTGGCGCTGTCACGTTCGTGTTGCTGATTGCGTGCGCGAACGTAGCGAACCTGCTGCTTGCAGGCGCGGCCGCGCGTCACAAAGAGATGGCAATCCGGAGTGCGCTAGGCGCATCGCGCTGGCGTGTGTTCCAACAACTGCTGACCGAAAGCACGATCCTCGCTATCGCGGGTGGAGCGCTGGGCCTGTTCATGGCTGTCTGGGGCGTGGCCCTCATGACCCGGCTCTTGCCGCGAGACTTTCCACGCCTTGCCGAAATAAATATCGACTGGCGGGTGCTCGGCTTCACCCTTGTCGCTTCGGTTTTGACCGGGATTCTTTTCGGGTTGGCGCCGGCCCTCCAGCTTACGAGGAGTGACGTACAGGAGTCGTTGAAAGAGAGTGGGCGCGGCACATCCGCCAGCCGGCGTCACAATCGTTTGCGCAACCTTCTGATCGTCGGCGAGGTCGCGATGTCAGTAGTGTTGCTCGTCGGCGCCGGTCTTCTGTTTCGCAGCTTCCTTCAATTGCAGTCGGTTAATGCCGGCTTTACGCCGCAACAGGTTTTGACTGCGCGGCTTACGCCCTCCGGGCCGCGTTACGCCCGGGATGCCGACTACATGAACTTCTATGGTCAGGTGATGCAACGCATCAGCGCTTTGCCGGGCGTGCAGGGCGTCGGCGTCATCAATCATTTGCCACTCGCCAAAGGGCGCACCGCCGGTATCAGGATCGAAGGTGCTCCTTTACTCACTCAGGACAAATGGCCCGCCATAAATTATCGCGGCATTAGTTCCGACTACTTTCGCACGATGAACATCCCGGTTGTCCAGGGAAGGGCTTTTACTGAACGCGATAACGAAAATGCACCGCTGGTGATGATAGTTAACCAGGCCCTGGCTCGAGAGCACTTCCCGAACGTAAACCCGGTCGGCAAGCGGATTAATTTCGGCAACAACGACGCTCAGGGACAGCCTGTCTGGTGGGAGATCGTCGGCGTGGCCGCGGATGTCCGGAACCTGGAGTTGCGCGAGGAGGCCTCTCCGGAGCTTTACACTTCGGATCTACAAGACACGTGGAACGCAATGTCGCTTGTGGTCCGCACTTCGGTAGAACCGGCCAGCCTTGCTCCTGAAATTCGCCGCATAGTTGCGGAAGTCGACAAGTCGGCGCCCCTATCCGAAGTAAAGACTATGGAGCACATCGTTGACGACGCAGTGACGCAGCCGCGCTTCAATCTGTTTCTGCTTGGTCTCTTCGGCAGTATCGCGTTGCTCTTATCTGCGGCCGGCATATATGGCGTGACTGCTTACGCCGTGACGCAGCGCAGGCATGAGTTTGGAATTCGCATGGCGCTCGGCGCACAGGTTGGTGATGTTCTGACAATGATCCTGGGGCAGGGAATGCGCGTGATTGGTATCGGGGTTGTGATTGGGCTGGTGGCCTCGTTTGCATTGACGCGGTTGATGAAGAGTTTGCTCTATGGCGTCGGCGCTACCGATCCGCTGACGTTCGTAGCTATCACTTTAGGGCTGATGTTGGTTGCGTTGCTGGCGTGTTACATCCCGGCGCGGCGAGCCACAAAGGTCGATCCACTGGTGGCGCTCAGATACGAGTAGATGATGTCCGACATGCTTCAGCTTGTCGTGGTGATGCGATGAAGGCCTTCCAGGATAGTAAGCGACAAGCTAAAGCATGCCGGACACAAAGCAACGGATCGTTTAGATGCCGGACTTGTCCGCCCCGTCCGGGCACAAGTGCCCTATCTAAACGGCCGCTGATTTGAAGTCATGGAAACAATACTAAAAGACATTCGCTACGGTGTTCGCAGTTTACTAACTCGACCTGGCTTCACTGCAATCGCGGTGATCACGCTCGCACTTGGTATCGGCGCGAACACTGCGGTCTTTAGCATCGTCAACGCCATGCTGTTTCGCCCGCGCCCGGTGGCGCAGCCGGAACGGCTGGTCGAGCTTTACTCCGGCCAACCCAGCAATCCTTACCATGCCAGTGCTTACCCGGACTTTCTGGTTTTTCGCGAACAACACGAAATCCTATCCGGTCTGGCTGCCTATCATATCGAGCAATTCAAACTTGGCGGCGTGGACCAGGTTGAACAGATTTTTGGAGAGGTGGTCTCCGGCAACTACTTTGAGTTGTTGGGGGTCAATCCTATTAAGGGCCGCACGTTCCTTCCGGAAGAAGATCAAACTCCGGGTACTCATCCGGTCGCCGTTATCAGCCATGGTTTGTGGCAACGTCGTTTCAACTCAAACCCCGCGGTTATTGGTCAAACAATTACGCTCAACCATCAGTCGCTCGCGGTGATTGGGATCGCCCCGCCCGAGTACACCGGAATGATTCGGGGCCTCGCCATCGAGGTTTGGGTGCCAATGATGATGGTTCCGCAACTGGCGCCCCAATACGGTCTTGCCCGGTTAAACAGCCGCGGAAACAGTTGGCTCTTCATAGTTGGCAGGCTGAGACCCGACGTAACGCTGGCACAAGCGCGGGCGCGATTTGATCTCATCACCCGGCAATTGCGGGACGCCTATCCGGAGAGCTGGCGCGAAAGGCGGCAGGAGACAAACGAAGTCAGAGAAAAATTTGTCACTGTGCTCCCGGAAAGTGAAACGAGAATCCACCCACAGTTGCAGTCCAGCGTTTATGCGGGAATCGCACTGATCCTGGTGATGATCAATCTCGTGTTGCTGATTGCCTGCATGAACCTCGCGGGGTTGTTGCTGGCGCGCGCATTGGAGCGCCGGCGAGAGATTGCGGTGCGTCTGGCGCTCGGAGCGGGACGCGGCCGGATCGTTCAACAACTGTTAACTGAAAGCGTATTGCTGGCTCTGGTCGCTGGTGTTGCCGGGACTTTGCTGGCGATGTGGCTGATGAATCTGCTGGTGGCTTTCATTCCCGCGCTGCCTGAAGGCATTCGGTTGTCCATTGATCTGCAAATGGATTGGAAAGTGCTGGTTTACACGTTTGGATTTTCGTTGCTGGTGGGCGTGTTCTTTGGCCTGGTTCCGGCCCTCCAGATCTCGCGCCCGAATGTGATTGCGACGCTGAAAGAAGGTTCGCAGGTTTTTGCCGGGGGTTATGCACAGTCGCGTTTGCGAAACGGGTTGATCGTGGCGCAGGTCGCGCTGGCTCTCTTGCTACTCACAGGCGCTGGCCTGGCTATGCGAAGTTTAAGAAATATCAACCCGACGCGTCTGGGTTTTGACTCAGGCAATCTGGTGGTCGCACCGATAAAACTCGAAGAGCAATATGATCGCGCGCGCAGCCAGGAGTTTTATCGACAACTGCAGGAACGCACGCTGGCCTTGCCCGGTGTCCGGACGGTCAGCTTTGTCGACAATGTGCCGGGAGGACTGCTGGGCGGATCACGGCGTTCAGTGGGGATCGAAGGTTATAAGCAAAGCACTGAGATCGATAGTAATACGATTGGCGCGGGTTACTTGACGGCAATGAACATCCCGATTGTACAAGGTCGTGATTTCAACGAACGCGACCGCGATGGTGCGCCGTGTGTTTCCGCGGTGAATGAGTCCTTCGTGCGGCGTTACTTTGCGGACGGTAGAGGTTTAGGAAAACACCTGACGAAGCTCGCGTACAAATCGGAGCGTCAAAGTTGCGAGATCGTCGCCGTGGTGCGTGACGACAAATTCCAGTCCCTCCAAAAAGAACCTGTCCCGTGGTTTGCTTTTCCGTTACAGCAAACACACGCGCAAGGAATGATGATGCTGGTTCACACCGCCGGCTCTCCTGAAAGCATGGTTCCGGCGGTGCGTCGCGCAATTCAGTCCCTCGACCAGGATATTCCTGTTGCTGATGTTGTAACCCTGACCGACACCTTCAAACCCATGCTCTTTCTGTATCAATTATTCGGAATAGTCATCGGGGGATGTGGAGGCCTGGCAGTGTTGTTGGCCTCATTGGGAATCTACGGAACCGTTGCTTACGGCGTTGGACAGCGCACACGAGAAATCGGGATCCGGCACGCCTTAGGAGCAAACAAGCAAGACATCCTGGGTCTGGTGATCAAACAGGGAATGATACGCGTGATTTACGGACTGGGCCTGGGTCTGTTGCTGGCTTTGGCCTTGACGCGAGTCTTAGCCAGTTCGGTGTTTGAAGTTGATCTGTTATACGGCGTGAGCCCCAACGACCCGCTGACGTACTTGCTGGTTGGCTCTTTGCTGATGCTGGTCACGCTGCTCGCGTGCTATGTCCCTGCGCGGCGAGCAACGAAGGTTGATCCGGTGGTGGCGCTGCGATACGAGTAATGCAACGTACGGATCAGGCGTACAGAGTACAAGCTTTAGCTTGCGCCGTGGGGAAGAGACTCGTTGAGCGGTCGGGAAAAACCGCAACTGCCTGGTCGCGAAGCAGCAACCTGAAAGTTGTACTCTGAACACTTGTTGAAAAAGACTGGAGGCACGGACTGGCCCTGGGAGCGCAACGACGAGACGTTCTGCGTCTGGTGTTAGGTCATGGAATGAAGATGGCGCTCGGAGGTGTAGCCCTTGGGCTTGTCGCAGCGTTTGGTCTGACGCGTTTGCTCTCGACGATGCTCTACGGAGTAAGCACGACGGATCCGGCGACCTACGCGTTCATTGCCGTACTGCTGACGCTGGTTGCACTGCTGGCGTGCTTTGTTCCGGCACGACGAGCAACGAAGGTCGATCCGCTGGTGGCGCTCAGGTACGAATGATGATGTCCGACGTGTTTCCCTTCAGACGTGGCTAGATGGTTTCTTAGAGATGAAGTAAAGACAACGAATGGCGGTGTGATGCTGTCAGTGCCTGAAAATTATTCAGCGCGACTGGAAACAGGCACTGTAAACGGGCATGTGAGCACGGATTTTCCGGTGACGGTGCAAGGCCGGATTTCCAAAGAGCTTTCAATGGACCTTGGTTCCGGTGGGCCAACCGTACGCGCGATGACGACGAATGGCGGCGTCCGGCTCAAAAGGGCTGGTGCGGGCGGGTCGGAAAAAAGCTGGTGAGGTCGGGGAAAGAACAATCTGTGATTCATCCGTTTAGGGCTTGAATCTGTAATTACCCGAGATCACCCGTTTCGTGCGGAGGTTGAATCTGTAATTACCCGTTAAGAGTGCGGACTTGTCCGCACGACGGGCACAAGTGCCCGAACTAAACCGGAAGGCGGGCACAACTGCCCGAACTAAACGGGAACAGTTACTGGTAAGGAGTAAAGACATGCTTACAACACTATGGCAGGACGTGCGCTATGGCGCGCGAATGTTATTGAAGAATCCCGGAATTACCTTTGTCGTGATTCTCGCACTCGCCTTGGGTATCGGCGCTAACACCGCCATCTTCAGCGTCGTCAATGCGGTGTTGTTGCGCCCACTGCCATATGAAGAGTCTGACCGCCTCGTGTTTCTCAACGAAAAAAATCCGACTCTGGATGAGATGTCGATCTCCTATCCAAACTTCACCGATTGGCGCAACCAGAACCATGCCTTCGAAAAGATGGGCGTCTACAACCGCAGCAGCTACAACCTCACCGGCTGGGGCGAGGCCGAACGCATTACCACGGGACAGGTTTCGGCGGATCTGTTCTCGACTTTGCGTGTGAATGCGGCGCACGGACGCGTCTTCACCAATGACGAGGATAAACCGGGCGGGAACCCGGTAGTTGTTTTGATGTATCCGTTATGGCAACGCCGTTTTGGTGGACAACTCGACATTCTCAATCAGCCGCTCACATTCAATGGAAAGAGCTACACGGTGATCGGCATCATGCCGCAGGGGTATGCATTTCCCAGTCGAGTTGAAATGTTGGTGCCAGTGGGCCAATTGTCTGGCGAAACTTCATGGCAAAGTCGCGGCAATCATCCTGGTCTGTACGGCGTGGGCAGACTAAAACCCGGAGTCACGATCGAGCAGGCGATGGCCGACATGGATAACGTCGCCGCCAATCTGGAAAAGCAATATCCAGACTCGAATGCCGGGAATCGTGTGAGAATCCGACCGCTTTTGGAAATCTTTGTCGGCGACGCGCGTCGCGCTCTCTGGGTGCTCTTTGCCGCCGTCGCTTTTGTGCTGCTCATCGCGTGCGCAAACATCGCCAACTTGCTGCTGGCACGCGCCGCATCGCGCCAGAAAGAGATGGCTATCCGGGCCGCGATGGGCGCAGGACGCTGGCGCATCGCCCGCCAGATGCTCACTGAAAGCATCCTGCTTTCCATAATCGGGGGCACGATTGGACTGTTCTTCGCTCATTGGGGCATCAGGCTCATCCTTTATATAAGTCCCGACGCTATTCCGCGTTGGCGGGAGATCAGTCTCAGCTGGACAGTACTGGCATTTACAGTCGGCCTCTCATTTCTCACGGGTCTTCTGTTTGGTTTAGTCCCCGCGCTGCAAGCGGGCGAGGTTGATGTTCATGAGACCTTGAAAGAAACGGGACGCGGCACCTCGGGCAGACACTGGCTGCGCAGCTCACTCGTCGTAGTGGAAGTTGCAACCACACTCGTCCTTTTGATTGGCGCTGGATTGATGATCCGAAGTTTCTATCGCCTGCAAACCGTCAATGCCGGATTCTCCCACGAACATCTGACCAGCTTCAGCGTGTCGCTGCCACAAAAGAAATATCCAAAGGAAGACCAGCGCGCGGCCTTTTACACGCGGTTACTTGAGAACATCCGCGGATTGCCCGGCGTGGAGGCGACTGCGGCGGCGTCTGGATTGCCACTCGGCAACAACGGATGGCAGACCTCATTTACGATCGATGGCCAACCTCCGCCGCCGCGCGATCAGACTCCGCTAATGGAAGCATGTCTGGTGACGCCTGATTATTTTCGGGCGATGAACATCCCACTAAAACGCGGCCGCTATTTTACGGACCGTGATGACCGCTCGTTCCTGGTTGGCACAGATATGAGTAAGTTCAAAAACGAGGAACAAAGAATGGGGGCGGGAGTGAACTCAATCATCATCGACGAAGAGTTTGCTCGCCGTTATTGGCCCAACGAAGATCCGGTTGGCAAGCGCATCAGGTTGGGCGGCGGCGATCCGTCGAACCCGTTGCTGACGGTTCTGGGCGTGGTTGGACGAGTGAAGATGGAAGGTTTGAGTCAGGACTCGAATCGCGTGCAGGGCTATTTCCCCTACGCTCAGCTTCCTAATGGCGGCATGACAATAGTCGTGAAGGGCCAGGCTGATCCGAATCAGTTGGTGGCTTCGTTACGCCAGCAGGTAAAGCAGGTTGATCCCGACCAACCCATCTACAACATTCGCACGATGGACGACATTCGGGCGGAGTCAGTCGCGCCTGAACGTTTGAATCTCACCTTGCTCAGCCTTTTTGCGGGCATTGCCCTCGTGCTCGCGATTGTCGGCATCTACGGCGTGATGTCTTACACCGTGACGCAACGCACACACGAGATCGGAATACGCATGGCTATCGGCGCCCAGCCACGCGACGTATTCAAGATGGTAATAGGGCAGGGAATGATGCTGGCGCTGATCGGCGTGGCCTTCGGATTAGTAGGAGCTTTCGCCCTGACGCGATTGATGGCGACGATGCTCTTCGGAGTCGAGCCGACTGATCCGGTAACTTTTGCAAGCATCGCGGTCTTGCTCACTGCCGTGGCGCTGATTGCCTGTTACATACCCGGCAGGCGGGCGACGAAAGTCGATCCGGTTGTGTCGTTGAGGTATGAGTGAGTAGGGAACATTGTTCTCAGCGCCAAAGGCGCTGTAGGAAGACATTCCAGGGAGGGAAGCATGTTTGATTCACTGTTGAAAGACATTCGTTATAGCGCTCGGGGGTTGTTCAAGCGGCCTGCTTTTACAATCATCGCATTAGTAATTCTGGCGCTTGGCATAGGCGCCAACACTGCGATCTTCACTCTGATTAACGCGGTGGTACTTAAGCCATTGCCGGTGACCAAACCGGAGGAGTTGGTTCTGTTCAACGATACAGCCAGCGAAGGTACCCGCACTTCGGATGGTGACGTCCGAGCGGGCCGTTGGGACCTCTTTTCATATCCCTCCTATCGTTACTTTCGCGAACACAATCAATCGTTTCAGGAGTTGAGTGCATTCCGCAGCGGTGAAAGCCGTATCAGCGTGAGACGAACGGACGTGCAGTCAGCTGAAGCCGAGCGAGCCTCGGGCCACCTCGTTGGCGGAAACTACTTCGCTGTGCTTGGCGTGAACGCGATGCAGGGGCGCGTCCTGACAAATGCCGACGACTCGCCAGCGGCTCCACCGGCCGCGGTCATCAGTAACGGCTACTGGAAACAAAAACTGAATGCAGATCCACAGGCTGTCGGAAAAAGCATTCTGCTCAACAACACTGCTTTCACCATTGTTGGTGTGATGCCGCCCGAATTTTTTGGAACGCGTGTGCGGCGGTCTCCCGATTATTGGCTGCCTCTCGCCTTTCAACCGGAAATTGAGTTGCGGAAGTCCACTCTCGAAGACAAGAACACTTATTGGTTGAATGTGGTCGGGCGTCTAAAGCCCGGCATTGCCATAGAGCAGGCACAAACCGGCATCAATGCGCAGTTACATCAATTCCTCACGGAGCAGGCAGGCAGTCAACTCAATGACGACAATCGTGTCGCGATTCAAAACAGCTACGTTAGCCTGGCGCCGGGTGCTCGAGGTATTTCGGGTCTTCGCTCCAATTACTCAACGGCGCTGAAGATGTTGATGGTGATAGTCGCTCTGGTGCTGCTAATTGCCTGCGCCAACGTGGGGAACCTTCTGCTCTCACGCGCAGCCGCACGGCAGGCGGAAATTTCATTGCGTCAGGCTTTGGGAGCGAGCCGCTGGCGACTTATGCGTCAACTTCTGACTGAAAGTTTGCTCTTGGCTGCAATCGGAGGAGTGGTGGGCATCCTGATCGCGCAGTGGGGAGTGAGCGTTTTGGTTACCCGTGTGGCGGCAACGTCGCCACTGGATGTTAAGCCTGATACCACGGTGCTGCTGTTCACCCTGGGAATCTCACTTGTCTCGGGCGTGCTCTTTGGTATAGCGCCGGCGCTGCGCGCGACCAAAATCGACCTGACTACGGCCTTGAAAGAGAAGTCCGCGCGCGGCCGTAAGAGCCGGTTCAATTTAGGTTCTGCTTTAGTCGTAACACAGGTCGCCGTTTCCCTGGTCCTGTTGGTGGGCGCCGGCCTGTTTTCGCGCAGTCTGATCAAACTTCAACAAGAGGAGCTCGGTTTCA
>DASQKG010000167.1:0-7158 GCA_035630655.1 Pyrinomonadaceae bacterium | reverse complement strand
TGGCGTTCGCCCGCACGCTCGCCGAGTCGTTCCGGGCCGTCCACCCCGACGGCGAATGCTACGTGCTCATCGTTGATGACTTCGAGGGCCTCGTCCGGCCTGCCGAAGAGCGCTTCGAGGTGGTCGGGCTCGAGGAGCTGGACATACCAGACCTGCCCAGCTTCTGCTTCAAGTACAACGTTACGGAGCTGAGCACGGCGGCGAAGCCTTACTTCCTCGAACACCTCCTCACCGGGCGCGGCCTCGGCAAGCTCCTCTACATTGACCCCGACATTTTGGTCACAAATCCGATCGGGGGACTCTTCGACCGCCTCGACCAGTTCGATATCGTGCTCACGCCGCACCTCGATAAAGATTACCCCGAAGATGGCTTAAGTCCCGACGACGCCTTCGTGCTCAAGAGCGGAACTTACAATCTTGGCTTTATCGGTATCCGCGATACGCCTACGGTCCGGGAGTTTCTCTCCTGGTGGCAGCGCAAGCTCTACAACAAGTGTGTTATCGATCATCGAAATGGCTACTTTGTGGATCAGCGGTTTATTGATCTGCTGCCTGGGCTGTTCGATAATTACTTCATCGAGAAAGATACTGGTTACAACGTCGCCTACTGGAACCTTCACAGCCGTCGACTAAGCCGCGAGAATGGCCGTTGGATGTGTAATGGGTCACCGCTCTACTTTTATCACTTCAGCGGCTACCGAATCGGGGAGGGCGACATGATTTCTAACCATATGACCCGCTACCACCTCTCCGACCGCCTCGACATCGCGCCCCTGTTCACAGACTACTCGGAGCGCCTGATGCTTAACGGTTACGAGGAGGCGATTCGCTGGCGCTACTCGCACGACTATTTCACTAACGGCGAGCAAATTCCGGCGGAACTGCGCGTCATCTATCGCAACTCGCCTCTCGCATGGCAGGCTTACGGCAACCCCTTCGCCTCCGCAGCCCTGGCGCGACGCGCGCGGCGCGTGCGAGCTAAAGAGAAGGCGATCTATGCTGTGAACTCGTTCATCTGGCATACTCTCGGCCCGCGTTACGTGCTGGGTTACGAACTCAGGGGACGATACAGGCAGGGGGAAAGACTTTGAAGAAAGCGCTAATCACAGGTATCACGGGACAGGATGGCAGACGATCCGGCGAAATAGAATCGGCACTGCGGTCGCAACTCGCGCAGCGCGGCCAAAACGCGTGAAACGACTGAAGATGGTGCGACGAATTCTGAAAAATGAGGCTACGCATGGCTGAAACATTGGGCACTTTGTGCGACAAGCTTACTATCGTCAAACTCAAGCACTGGCATACCGAAGATCCTGAGCGGCGCCGACTACTTGAAAAACAGGAGCAACAACTTCAGTCGGAAATGAATGAATTTGTTGCCGCTGCTACGGAAGGACGGATACCCATCGACCGGCTGACCTTTGCCGCAAATAAAGTCTACAAAAAAGAGGGCAATACAATCTCCGATATTCGTGGCAGTGTGGGAGAGATTTTTTCCATGCTGGCGGCAGTAAACTGCAACTTGTGGCATGTGCAGGAAAACGTTTACGACTTCGAGAAGATTCCGGTTGAGGAAAAGGACGCGGTCGTCAAGCAGCTCGCGATTCTGAATCTTGAAAGAGTTGAGTGCATCGACAAACTTGATCTGCAATTTCGCGCCTTGATTGAGCCTTTGCAGGTAAAGGCAGGAGAATAATTTTGAAAGCTCTCATCACGGGCATAACAGGCCAGGACGGCAGTTATCTGGCTGAGCATTTGCTATCGCTCGGCTATGAAGTGCATGGACTCGTGCGCCGGATTGCTCTTGAGGACCCCGAGCGCCGCTTCACGCGCATCAGCCACCTGCTCGATCGCATTCAGCTTCATGCCGCTAGCCTGGAAAGCTACCCGTCGATCTTCGCCGTCGTCAGCCGTCATGAGTTTGACGAGTGTTATCACCTGGCCGCTCAATCGTTTGTAGCCGAAAGTTTCGCCGACGGCTTCTCAACGATGAATATCAACATCAACGGCACACATTACATGTTGGCCGCGTTGCGTGAATTACGTCCCCAATGCCGATTCTATTTTGCGGGATCGTCGGAAATGTTTGGCCTTGTACAGGAAACACCTCAGCGCGAAACCACCCCCTTTCATCCGCGTTCACCATACGGTATCAGCAAGGTCGCCGGCTTCGATCTTACGCGAAACTACCGCGAAGCCTATGGAATGTTCGCAGCCAGCGGCATCCTTTTCAACCACGAAGGACCAAGGCGTGGATTCGAGTTTGTCACAAGAAAAATTACTTCCACGGTCGCCCGCATCAAGGCCGGGCAAGCCAATGAACTGCAGCTGGGTAACCTCGAGGCACGGCGAGACTGGGGCCACTCAAAAGATTACGTGCGTGCGATGTATCTGATGTTGCAGCAGGAAACGCCGGATGATTTTGTGGTGGCAAGCGGCGATTCGCACACTGTGCGTGAATTCTGCGAATTGGCATTCGCCGAGGTGGGCCTCGATTATCACGACTATGTTCGTATCGATGAACGATTTTACCGGCCCGCCGAAGTCGAAGCCCTGATCGGAGACTCGACAAAAGCGCGAACGGTCCTTGGTTGGCAGCCAACCTATACGTTTAGCGAGATCGTACGCGAGATGGTGCAGAATGATCTGAAGATGATACTCGGCCAGAACCAGCCCTTGTCGGAGGCTGTATCAGAAGTGGGTTAGCAGGCAGGACCAGAGATTTCAGCCTGATCTTTTTCACTCAAACACAAGATGCGAATTCTTTACGACGGCGCGATTACTCAGGAACACGGCGCCGGGGGAATAAAACGCTACTTCGCGAATCTTATTCGACGTCTTCCTTCCGATTTCGAGCCCCACTTCACCAGCTGCAGCGGATTACATGAAACAGAGCCGTCGCATCCGCGGTTGCGCCTGCACCGCTTTCGGCGTTTTCGGCCACAAAGGTTATCGCTGAAACTCGAAAAAGTATTCTTTCGCCGCGTTCAGGATTCTCTCCCCTTTAATCTCGCGCACCCGACTTATTACACGCTGCTGTCACAAGATGAGATACGCAGCTATCGTTGTCCGGTCGTGGTTACAGTTTGGGACATGATTCACGAGTTGTTTCCGGAGCTCTATCCTGACGCTGAGTTTTTGGCGCGGAAGCGGCGAGCGATTGAAAGCGCGACTGCCGTGATTTGTATTTCTGAGAACACCAGGCGAGATCTTCTTTCGCGTTACCCCATCAACGAAGATCGCGTTTTCGTCACGCATCTCGCGTCGGAACTCGATCCAACCTTGATACAAGGAAACGAACAGACGCCCGCGGGTCCCTACTTTCTCTACGTCGGGGCACGCGCTGGCTATAAGAATTTTGATGGTTTATTATCCGCTCTTGCCGCTGCGATTCCGCTTGCACCAGAAATCGCGCTGTGCACGGTCGGCGCGCCCTTTAGTGAATCCGAACAAAAAATCATCGCGCGACTTGGATTGAACGGGCGGGTTGAAAACTACGGCCGAGTATCAGATCGACAATTGGCTGCCTTATACCAGCGGAGTCTTGCTTTCGTTTATCCTTCACTCTATGAAGGTTTCGGAATACCACTGCTCGAAGCAATGCAATGCGGCGCCCCGGTGATTGCCTCAAACCGTTCAAGTATTCCGGAGGTTGTAGGCGATGCGGCTATCTTGATTAATCCGGAACAAACCAGTGAGTTGACCGATGCGCTCGTAGCCATTTCGAACCGGCCGGCCCTGCGCCAGAGCTTGATTGCGCGCGGATACGATCACGCCAGGAGTTTTAGCTGGGAGGAAACAACGCGGCAAACACTTGAGATTTATAGAAAGTTCGCCAGGTGACCTGAGCAGCAAAGTACACTTAGAATCAGGTCGACAAGTTGCGGTGCATAATTTTAGTTCGCGACCAGGAGAACAAGAATTTTTCAATGAAGAAAGCACTCATCACAGGGATTACCGGCCAGGACGGCTCCTATCTTGCGGAGCTCCTGCTTGGCAAAGATTACGAGGTGCACGGCATAATTCGCCGCGCCTCAACATTTAATACTGGTCGTATCGATCACCTCTACAAGGACCCACACATCAACGGCGTGCGGCTCTTTTTGCACTATGGCGATATTGCCGACTCCACCAATCTCATTAAACTGCTTTACCGCATTAAACCCGACGAGGTCTATCACCTGGCGGCGCAGAGTCACGTGAGAGTCAGCTTCGATATTCCCGAGTACACCGCGGACGTGACTGGACTGAGCACCATTCGCATACTCGAAGCGATTCGCGAGACCGGAGTGAAGTCAAGATTTTATCAGGCGAGCAGCTCCGAGATGTTTGGCAAAGTTCATGAGATCCCGCAGCGAGAAACTACGCCGTTTCATCCGCGCAGTCCTTATGGCGTGGCAAAAGTTTATGCACACTGGGCCGCGGTTAATTATCGTGAGTCGTACGATCTTTTTGCGTGCGGCGGAATTCTCTTTAATCACGAGAGCCCGCGGCGTGGCGAAACTTTTGTTACCCGTAAAATTACCCGGGCAGTGGCCCGTATCAAAGCCGGGCTGCAAGACAAACTTTATCTTGGCAATCTCGACGCGCAGCGCGACTGGGGTTACGCCAAAGAATACGTGGAAGCCATGTGGCTGATGCTGCAACAGGATCGGCCCGAAGACTACGTCATCGCCACCGGGGAAACGCATTCCGTGAAGGAGTTTTTGGAGGAGTCGTTTGCGTACGTCAACCTCGATTGGCACGACTACGTAGAACTCGATCCCAAGTATCTACGCCCGGCGGAAGTTGATTTATTGATCGGCGACGCGTCGAAAGCGAAGCGCGAGCTTGGTTGGGAACCGCGGGTTCGGTTCAAGGAACTGGTGCATTTGATGGTGGAGGCTGACCTGGCGACGGTGGGCAGCGACGGTCACGAGGTTTTCGGCGACACGGGATCGACCGAGTCGGCCAAGTCCGTGCGTTCGTGACCATTACAACCCGGGACATTGGAAGGCGTCTGGTCTTGTGCCGCCCACCGTGCGGTAAGGCTCGGCCTTACCGGCCATTCGCAAATTATCTTCAGAGGCTGCGCCTCTAATTGACGGAGGCGCAGCCTCCAATTTAAAGACGACGCGACGGTAAGGCGGAGCCTTACCGCACGGAGGGCGGCATAGCCGCATAGCAGTTTACTGCGGGGCAAGGATGCACTTGAGCGAGAGATTTCCTTACAAACGAATAGTAGTAACTGGCGGCGCGGGTTTTCTTGGTCGGTTCATTGTTGACCGTCTTCGCCTTCACCCCAATGTCGAAGTCTTTGTGCCGCGCAAACGTGATTATGATCTGGTGCAGGGGTCGGAAATAGTTCGTCTGCTGCAAGACACAAATCCCGATCTGATCATTCATCTGGCCGCCGTTGTCGGCGGCATTGGCGCAAACCAGAAGAACCCGGGAAAGTTTTTTTACGAAAATTTGATGATGGGCACGCAGCTCATCGAGCAATCGCGCCTCGCCGGAGTGCGGAAATTTGTCGCGCTGGGAACAGTATGCGCGTATCCAAAATTCACGCCCACGCCTTTCAAAGAAGACGATTTATGGAACGGCTATCCGGAGGAAACTAACGCACCATACGGACTCGCAAAGAAAATGATGCTTGTTCAATCACAAGGTTATCGTGAGCAGTATGGCTTCAATAGCATCTTCCTGTTGCCGGCAAACTTATACGGACCTGGAGACAACTTTGACCCGGAGTCATCGCATGTTATCCCAGCGCTCATTCGCAAATGCGTTGAAGCCCGAGACAATCAGGTGCCGTTCATCGAGGCGTGGGGCACTGGAAACGCTTCTCGTGAATTTCTGTATGTTGAAGATTGCGCTGAGGGTGTGCTGCGCGCTGCGGCGGCCTACGATGAGAGCGAGCCAGTCAACCTCGGCACCGGCAACGAGATTAAGATTTCAGACCTATTGCAAATGATCGCGCGGCTAACACGCTTTGAAGGCGAGATTCGTTGGCAAAGCGACAAACCCGACGGCCAACCGCGGCGCCGCCTCGACGTTTCCCGCGCCCGAGAGAGGTTTGGCTTCGAGGCTCAAATGGCGCTCGAAGAAGGGCTGCGGCGAACAATCGACTGGTACGAAACACAATCAGCACAAGAAATGCTCTCGACGGGCGCGCCGGGCGCATCAAATAGTTGATTGCGCGCTGCGTATAGTTTGTCTTCGCGAGTTTCCCTTTCCCCCCGCTCGATAAACTAACAGACAACAGTTTTGTTGAATATCAAATCAAAGGGACCGCGACGTCTGTCGCCGGCTATTTTGAATGGGGGCTTAAATGAAGATCAGAAACTTATCATGTAATGCTTTGGCGTTGGGCGTTGTCGGATTCTTCCTGACGACTGCGGCTTGCGCTCAAACTCAATCGCGTCGACCGCAGGTACAAGCTGCATCGGGCGCGTCGTGTTCCGCTGCGAAGATGGCAGGTGGCGACATCGGCGCGAAAGTAAACGCCTGCGATAAACAGTTGGGCAGCAATAGAGGCGAAATCTTGTTGACTGGCGGCGGCACGATTTCGACGCAGATAGTGATATCGCCGAACCATACGTTGCGCGTAGTTTCCGGAACCTATCGCGCAACCAGTGATGGACCGGTAATCAGACTTAAAGATGACTCGTCCCTTGTCTGTGATTCCTGGGATGCCGTGTTGGAAGAATCAACGAAGCCGCATGTCCAGGGAACACTCACTTTTACGATTGTCGGAGTCTATAACGGTACCTCCCTAGATGCGCCTAACGGCACACTCTCACGAAACATCAATGTTAGAGGTTGTCATTTTCGGGGCGCGCGATCGGATTTCGACTCCGTCACGCAAACAGTTTCTATGTCTAATTGCCAGAATTGTAACGTGACGAAGAATTGGTTGGAGGGTACTCGCACGATTGGAATTCAGGCGGGAGGCGGCGCCATGCTCGGTCACTCTGCTCGCAATGTGATCATCGCCAATAACCTGCTAACGACTGTGGCTTCGCAGAATCTCGCCGTGGTTAATTCAATTGACGTGCAGGTGATCGACAACGTCATCAAGGCCCCCGGTCAGGCCGGAGGCCCCGGGGTAGTCCCGATCGACCTTGAGCCAAACGTGGGCGACAAGATTCAGAACATCAAAATCGCCAATAACACTGT
>DASQKG010000166.1:0-3470 GCA_035630655.1 Pyrinomonadaceae bacterium | reverse complement strand
CCGGGTTCGCTCCGAAGGCGCGGTTGGTCTTCCGGTATTGCAGACTCGTCGACAATGGCGTGTACATCGCCTTTGAGCCGGCTCCTGTCGCCAGGTTGGTGCCGAGATTGTTGGCCAGCTGTACCCACGAGTTGTCCGCCCCTTGCGCGTAACCGGAAGGTGAAGTTGCCTGGCGCAGTTCGCTCGAGTGCAACGTACCCACTTGGGTGGATGAATTGAAAACCAGAGCGTAGATGTTCCCCATTCCTCCCTGAATCTCGTCCGTGCCGGCCGGGACTGCGAGCGTCTTTCCGTCGTTGGTGTTCGACCAGACTCGCGTGACTCGCGGGTCGTTCGGGTCGATGGTGTTGAGCTGGCCGTCACTTCGTATGTTCGCGTGATAAAGCGTTCCATCCGTGTGCAGTGCGTAAAGGTGTCGCCGATCGCAGGCGATCTTTGCTCCCCGCGTTCCGGCGGTCACTTGCGTCCAACTCCCAATTCCGCCGTTTAGGTTGACCCACAGCGTGCCGTCACTGCGCGTGGAATAAAGCACGCCCTGGCCACACGAGGTGATTCGCGATGTTAGGTGGCTAATCGGATCGAGCCCTGTCACCGTCAGGATTTGACCGGCTACTCGAAAGGTGTCGAGGATCTCCACCGGTGATGACGTTTCTTCGAACGTTGGGCTCAAAGCTATACGAAGATCGTCGCCCACCCAGGTTGCGAACCGCCGCTTCTCCAGTCCGTTTATTTCCCTGAGGAAGAGATCGGGCTGACTACCGGATCGCAGAATGAAACCCTCCGACAGATTTTGCACCGCAGACACGGAAGCGGAACTGTCCAAAGTAAAAAGACTGAGAGCGAGGGCCAGGCATGATTCGATCACTAAGATTAGGACTCGATCGGTGAGCAATCGCCTGGGGTTGATGTTTGCTTGTTCCATGGCTTCTCCTGTCGGATGTGTACCACAGTTTTGTTCGGTCTAAGCCCTCAACCTCGGCCGTGAAGCCTGAACCTATTTCTCTATCTTCTTGATCAAGCGCAGGGCATGGTTGCGGGCAATCAGCGGAAGGTGTTCGTCGGTGCTGATCTCCCTCAAGAGAGGAGCTAGTTGTTTTGGATCGGAAAGCCCATTGCGTTTGAGCATGCTTTCGATTTGCTCCATCAGTTTGGGCGCGTTCAGTGGTTGGCTTTCACGCGCGACGGAAATGTCAAAGACCAGCATTGCCTGATCGCCGACCCTCCGATACTCGCTCGCCAACAATGAAGCTTGCTTATGGTTGGTCCAATTGAATTCCGCGGTCCGGTCCCGCGTACCCTGCACCATTTTTAGACGCATGGTGCCGAGGTGGGGAAACTGTTTCTCCGACTGATAGTCTTCGTTGGACTCAAGAAAACGAAGTGTTTCCCACAACGCTGCGATTCTCTCCATGGCCGCCGGCGACACTTCGAGCGGCTCAGTAACCGGTGTCTCTTCGTTCTTCTTTTCAAAAATAATACGGCCGCGCCCGTCTGCATCATGCTCGATGAGTATGTGCTTCACGAAAAACTCAGGTTGCGTAAACTCGTACGAGTATTGCGCAGCGATCTTCTTTTCAACTGAAGCGCGGGTGCCCGAAGTCATCACTTCCGGTCGCGTATTGTGTTTGCTTTCAACAGGCTGTTGCGCAAACGCAAAAGCCGCCGCGATCAAGATAACTACCGCGGCGGGGAGCAGCTGTTGGATTTTGAAACTCTTTATGGCCATTAGGCTTTCTGTGGCGCGTATTCTAAGCGAAGGACATCGTCCATGGCTAACTGCCATGACTGAGCAGGGACCTGCTTACTGACTCAGGAGAGATGATTGGTTCTCGGGAGCGCCCTGTCATAGTTAGAGGTTGGGAAGAGGGGCATGCCCCCGCTCTTCCTTGACTATCGAGGCGGCTCCGTTCTCTATTTACCTTTCGGTTGATCAAGGGCGCAATCTTGCGCTGCGAAGAGCGGGGGCATGCCCCTCTTCCCGACCTCTAACTATCCCAAGGTCCTCTAACTATTCCCAGGGTCCTCTAACTGTTCCGAGGATCTCCCTGTTCCCAGCGATCCGCAAACTAACAGTTTGCGTTACATCTAAGCAAAAAGGCGGGCAGCGCCCGCCGTTTAAGACCAAACATCGAGATAATTCAACATAGACAGGCAGGAATGCCTGTCCTACTTTACTCAAACTTCACGGAGACAAGTTTCGAAACGCCCACCTCTTCCATCGTCACGCCATACAGCGCCCGCGCCATCTCCATGGTTCGCTTGTTGTGAGTGATTACGATGAACTGTGTGTTTGCCGACATCTGCGCAACTTTATCTGTGAACCGTCCGACGTTGGCTTCATCGAGCGGTGCATCTACCTCGTCAAGCAAACAGAACGGCGAAGGCCGGTAGTGGAAGATGCCCAGCACCAGTGCGAGTGCAGCCATCGCCTTTTCGCCACCTGACAGCAACAGCACGTTTTGAAGTCTCTTGCCAGGAGGCTGCGCAATCACATCGATGCCTGATTCGAGTATGTCGTCGGCTTCGATCAAACTCATTTCGCCACGACCGCCGCCAAACAGCTCCAGGAACAACTCGCTGAAGTTCTTGTTAATTTGTTCAAAGGCGCTGCGGAACCGCTCTCGCGACCGGCGCTTAATCTCGCGCAGAGCTTCTTCCGTCGAGGCAATGCTTTCCACGATGTCCTGACGCTGCGTTGAAAGGAACAATAAGCGCTCTTCAGCTTCGGCCAACTCTTCCAGCGCCATCATGTTCACGGCGCCAAAACCTTCAATCCGCGAGCGCAAATCTTCAACCCGCGCGTGCGCCGTCTCGAGATCAAACGCCTCATCGATCGCTTGCTCGCGCACGAGCTCCTCCAAAGACTGATTCAACTCCGTCGCACAATTTTCACGCACAAATGTAAGCCGCGCCTGCGCCTCAGCGCGCTGCACTTCAATCGCCGCGCGCGCATCACGAACTTCAGCAGCGTGTTTATTCAGCTCGGACAGGTGTGCCGCGAGCGCATCGGCGCGCTGACGGGCTTCATCGAGTCGTACAGTCAGCTCGGCGATTTCCTGTTCCTCTTTTTCCTTCTCTTCGGCGACGGTGCTTGCCTGACGCACGAGTTCGGCGATTGACTCGCTCAACGTTGCGATGCGCTCCGTCATTTCGACCAGGTCGAGCCGGTGACGTTCGACGCGGCCGGCAACGTCGGCAAACTCTGCCTCCATGCGACGAAGTTCAGCTGCAGTGCTACGGCGTCTTTCGGTGGCCGCTGCCGCTGCCGCGCGTTGAACCGCCAATCCCTCACTCTCGGCCTCGGCGGTGCGCCGGGCGTCTGCCAGCACTGCTGTCGCGGTTGTCACGGTTGAGGCGGCGGCGATGCGCGCTGATTCGGCTTCCTCAGCGTCAGTGATGGCGGCCGCACGACGTCTCTCAACCTCGATGCGTTCCTGTTCAACCCTCGCGCCGTCGTCAGCAACGACCTT
>DASQKG010000165.1:0-6303 GCA_035630655.1 Pyrinomonadaceae bacterium | reverse complement strand
GCCCTTCCTTACGGTCGGGCTACTGCCCCGTTAGCTGTCAGTTCTTGGCGATCCAGTCGTCTTCGAGACGCACAATCCGATTGCCGTAGGCGGCATTAACTTCCGAGTGGGTAACCTGCACGATGGTGGTGCCCTGGTCGTTTAGCACCTTAAACATCTCCATGATTTCTTTTCCCTGGGTCGAGTGGAGATTTCCTGTTGGCTCGTCGGCGAGGATAATTCGCGGATTCGCTACCACCGCACGCGCGATACCGACAAGCTGCTGCTGTCCGCCAGAGAGTTGACTGGGGAAAAGGTCCTTTTTACCGACAATCTGAAACCGATCCAGCGTGTCGCAAACTATCGACTGGCGCTCCTTTTTCCCGACGTCGCGATAAGACAGCGGCAGTTCGAGGTTTTCAGCCACAGTCTGATCGTCGAGCAGGTGATAGCTCTGAAAAACGAATCCGATGTTTTTATTGCGCACGGCGGCGCGTTTCTTGTGGTCCAATTTGTGGATCTCAACATCGTCAAAGAAATATTCACCGGTCCACGATTGATCGTGCATTCCAATGATGTGGAGCAGTGTCGACTTCCCTGCTCCCGACGGTCCCATGATGGAAACAAACTCGCCTGGCTGGATGTCGAGATCGATTCTTCGCAGTACATAGGCCCTGGTTGGGCCTTGCGGAAACGACTTTTCAATGTTGCGAAGCTTGATCATTAGACGTCTCCGAACCCGCTTTCCCTGAGTTCGCGCTTCGCGTCTTCAATTTCCCTGCGGTTGGCGCCGGCTTCTTCTTCAACAATCAATCCGTCGAAGAGGTGCACGATGCGATCCGCGTGCTGCGCATAGCGTGGATCGTGGGTCACCATGCAAATGGTTGCGCCACCACGGTGCAACTCGCGCATCAGTTCCATGACGGCCTCGCCATTGGTTGAATCCAAATTACCCGTGGGCTCGTCAGCGAGCAGGATGCTCGGTTGACCGCCGACTGCGCGGGCGACAGCGACGCGCTGCTGCTGACCGCCGGAAAGCTGGCTGGGCAAATGCTTGGCCCGGTGGGCCATTCCCACCCGCTCCAGAGCTTCAGTGGCGCGCTTCTTTCTCTCGGCAGAACCCATCCCTCGATATGTGAGCGGCAGCTCGACGTTTTCATAAACCGTGAGGTCGCCGATCAGGTTAAAACTCTGAAAGATGAAACCGACTTCGCGATTGCGTATACGAGCACGCTGCGACAAAGAGAGGTTTTCCACCGGATGTTCGTTCAAAACGTATTCACCGTCGGTCGGCGTATCCAGCAACCCGAGAATCGATAAGAGGGTTGACTTACCACAACCGGACGGCCCGGCTATCGAGAGGTACTCGCCTTTTTTAATGTCCAGGTGAATTCCCGATAGCGCGTGGGTTTCTACTTCGTCGGTGTAAAAGACTTTCTTTACGTCGGAAAGGTGAATCAGGGGATCAGTCGAACTCATCGTTGTCTCCTTAAATTGTTCGAGGATGCTTGTAGATCGTGGGACCTAACGCCTGCGCTACCAGCGCCAAAGGCGCGAAATGTAATAGCCTGCTGGGGCATCAGATGTCGCGCCTTCAGCGCTTTCAATTATTGGGTCGTGATCCTGGGGCGTTGCCCCCAGGCTATTACATTTCGCGCCTTTGGCGCTGAGAGCCGAGTTTTCGAAAACTGCTGTTCGGTTAAGACAAATCTTTAACGAATGCGGATTCGCGAGTAGTTGTCCATCGAAGACGTGTCAGACAAGATCACCCGATCGCCTTCATTAAGTCCGCTGACTATCTCGATAGTGCTGACGGAGCTGCGGCCGAGTGTTACCTGCGTTCGAGCTGCCTCCTGGCCATCCGGAGTTAAGCGAAACAGCCCAACGGTTTGTTGTCCCTGGCCGAAGGCCGGCCGGCCCACATACAACACGTTAGTCAAACGCTCGAGTTCGATGGTCCCATCCACACTCAGATCAGGTCGCGCACTCGCGGGCAGTGGACCGGTTAACTCGGCGTCAACCACGAACGTGCCTTCGCGTGCTGCCGGGTCGATACGGGAAACTTGTCCCTGGATAATGCCGTTACGGGTGTCAACCGCCACGGGTTGTCCAATCCGCACGTCCTTAATCTGTGTTTCAGGAATTCTCAGTTCGGCTTTTAGTGATGCCGGATCGGCGACGCGCGCCATATTGAAGCCGGGTGTCACCTGCTGCCCTACCTGCACGGAAACCTGCTGCAACACGCCGTTGGTGCCTGCCACAACCTTCAGAGCATTAGCTTGTTCACGCTTCAATGTCGACAAGGCCCGCAACTGCTGAATCCGCGAATCCTGTGAATTGATCTGCGCTTTGGTCGCTTTCGAGCCCATCGCAAGACGTGCTTCCTCGACCTTCAGACGGTCCGCCAGGTCCTGCACGCGGACGCGCGCAACCTTCAGCAAAATTCCGGGGACCAGGCCCTGTTTCCCCAGCACTTCATCCGTGTCGAGCTGCATCTTTGCCTGGCTATATTCGGCCTTAATGCTCGCAATCGCCGACTGCTGTGTCAGGCCATCGCTGTCGAGCCGAACTCGGAGACTCTCGCGGTCGGCTTGGGCGGCCTTCAATTGAAATTCGGCGTCCATTGCCTGCTGCTCCACCTGCGGGTTCGACATTTCAAAGATGACCGTGTTCGCGCCAACCTCGACACCCGGCTGCACTAGAATTCTCTCGACGCGGCCCTCGGCCGGCGCCGGCACCCAACGAGTTAATTGCGGAACCAACGTTCCGATGCCACGGACCTCGCGTAGCATCTGGCCGCGTTTCACGGTGTCGATGACGGCAGTGGACTGTTCGAGCGTGGGCGCGGCGGGCTTCAACTTTGCGAGGCCGATCGTGACTGCGCCAATCGCCAACAGACCGACGGTGATGAAAAGCCCAGTGCGAATTCGTTTCTTGATTTTGGATTTTGCGGGACGTTTGATATCCATAGTACGTAAAGCTTTGAACTTAGAACTTAAAGAGTTAATGACTGGCGATAGAATGCGTCGCTGACCTAATGTCAAACCCTGTGCCAGTGGAGTCGTCACTTAGGAAGGGGCTGGATAGTTGCCTCGACATTTAATAATTGCCTTGTTTTTTCCAGAATGAACGAACTTTTTAAATCGACTAGGGCGATCGTGACGACAACGCGCCGGGGGACAATGGAGCGGGCTTTTGTTTCGCTTTCGGGACGGCCCAATCCCGCTTTCGCGAATCTACAAGACGACGTACGCGCTCCGAATAATCGGACGGACTCGACCGCGGGAAGCAGGCATTTAGAGTACACCCTTCAGGTTGCCTCTTGGCTACCATGCACGCAAGCTGAAGCTTGTACTCTATACGCCTGTGGCGTCGGTGGAGGAAACAATTTCCGATGGTGGTCTATCGATGAAACAGGCGGCTGGTTGGGCTCACACTTTTTTTGAACGGCGTTTGAGCCGTCCCTACGTTCAGTTCATCTGTCTCCTGGTGCTGGCGGTATATCTGGTCGTGCTGGTCATCTCGTTTGCTACTAGTGCCAGCGGCCGTACGATCTTTGGACCTTATCTCGGCGCCGACTTTGCCGCATATTATGTAGCCGGCAAAATCTACAACACGAGATCGCCCGATCAGATTTATGACGCCCCGCTTCAGCATCGGCTTCGCCGGGAAGAGTTTCCCGACCTCCCATCAGACAGCCAACTGCCTTACGTAAATGCTCCGTTCTTTGTGCTGCCTTTTGCGGCGCTGGCGCGATTGCCTTATGCCTGGGCCTTTTTCCTGTGGATACTGCTGTCCCTGGCGCTTTACGCATGGGGCTTTTCCTTGCTCCGGAAAACGCTCAAGGGAATTCCCAGCGGTGCCTGGCTGGTTTCCTTTCTACTGTCTCTATCCTTCATGCCGTTCCTGGTCGAATGCCTGGCGGGAGGGCAGACATCAGCCGTCGGATTCTTCTGCCTCGCGCTGGCTCTCAGCAGCGAACGCCGCGGCCATTATTTTCTATGCGGCTTGGCTCTTTCGCTGTGTACGTACAAGCCAACCCTACTCCTTCTTGCCGTGCCGATGCTGGTCATCACGCGACGCTACAAAACTCTTATGGGTTTCATCGCCGGCTGCGGAATTCTCGCTCTCGTTTCGCTTCTATTAGTAGGGCGAAACGGCTGCGTCGGATACATCAATACGCTCTTATACTTTACCGATGCATCTACGAGTGCAGAAACGGGCTTGCGCTCCTGGAAATATGTGGACGTAAATTCCTTTTTCCGGCTCCTTCTGGGCCACTATCCACTTCTCAGGTGGGTGCTCACAGCCGCGACATTTCTATTTGTCCTGCCCTTTATTTCTCGAGTGTGGTGGGTGAGCGATTTGAAACTCCGTGATGAGCAGGGTCTACTCTGGGCTATGACATTGGCCTGGACCGTAGTACTCAATCTATACGTGGGAATCTACGACAGCACGCTGATCGTCCTAAGCGTGTTGCTTACGGCTGATGTTCTGTATCGCGAGGCGGTCAAGGGACAGTTGGCGTTGCCATCCGCTTTCAAGATGACCTTAATCCTGCTTTATGTCATACCGTGGATTACTCAACCCATCGCTCGATTGACTGGTTTTCAACTTTACACGCCTGTGCTCGCTCTACTCGGAGGTTATCAGTTGATTCACTTACAGCGACTGGTAAGGAATCGAACGCCGCTGGACTGACCTCAATTCCTGCAAAATTCTTGTTTTCAATATCCTTATTCTTGGCTTAGTATGCCTACGCTATTCCAGACCTTGCCTTATCAAAGCCTAGAGGGTTTCCCCCATGAACCCAAACGCAGCTTATCTAAAGAAGATTCGCAACATCACCAGGTTTGATCCCGATGCGCCGCCGAACGACGAGCGTATTGATGAAGTGATGCAAAAGTATTTGCGAAGGCTACGGCTGTCTTTGCCAAAGCATAGGAGAGCTACCGGCAGAGTGCCCGGCGCCGCCATCGCCGTTAGAAAAGACAATCAGCTCATTCATCTCAAGGGCTATGGCTGCGCGAATATCGAAACCGGAGAGCTGATAACGGCCGAAACAGTCTTTGACCTTGGATCGGTCTCCAAACAGTTTACCGCCTTCGCGGCGCTTAGTATTTTTGACGCCGCTGAGTTAGAGAAACCGATCTCAAAATATCTTCGCGGCTTTCCACGGTATGCGGACAAAACCACAATCAAGCAATTGATCCACCACACCGCTGCCCTACCTGACTACATAGATCTGCACGTCGCCGCAAGACGCGCCCCAGTAGATTGGGAACGTAAGCTCATGAGGCGGCCCGATGATTGGTATCCACACATGCGCCGCAGAAACAAAGCCAAAGAGCTTACAAATAGAGACATTCTAAAGTTAGTTGCTTCGCAAAGACTTCTACCTCGAGATCCTGACAAAGAATTTGAATACTCAAATACGGGATATGTGCTGCTGGCGGAAATAGTGCGCCGGGCCACTAACCAGCGGCTCTCTCAGGTCCTTAAGGAAAATGTCTTTTCCGTTTTAGGCATGGATAGCACGTACGTTTTTGATGAGAAGGCCAGGTTCAGCAAGAAAGCTCCTGAAGTGTTGCGTCACGCGCGGTGCTACAACCGTCTGAGAGACAGAGGCTTTGTTTCGGTTGGTTACAGCCCGCTGAATTTCACTTATGGCGATGGGAATATCCACTCGACGATCATGGATATGGCTAAGTGGGACGCGCATTTGACACTGCTGGATTACATGACAATTTGCCAGCCTCAGGTAAAGGGAGCGCAGGCAGAGGTAGATGCGAGAAGCATTATGTGGAAGCCGGCCAAACTGATAAGTCAAAAACAGACGGAATATGGTGCGGGTTGGAACCTGCTTCGTAACAAGTACAAAGACAGGGTCAAGGAAAACGGCAAGCCTGTGATGAAAACCTTTGCCAGTCGGGCTGAGTATCATCGAGGCATCTGGCTAGCCTGGGAAAACTATATTGCGCGAGCTCAAAAGTGGATGTTGCCTCCTGAGGGAGCGCCCGTGAATCCTGAAACGTGGGAAAGTATGGGAATAATTGTGTTAACCAACAATACTGCGCGGGCAGCGGGTAAGGAGTTCCATCCTTGCACGTTGGCCAAAGAGGTTGCGCGGCTTTGCTGGGGAAACTTCAAGGAAGACAACATCATTAACTGTGTCAGCTGCGCGTAATGAAAACAATTACGGCGGGTAGTGGAACAGCTACGCTAGCATTACAGAACCCAGCGCGGAAGAGGCTGTGTGAAAACTCAGGTACGACCAATAACGCTGAAAGCGTTCGCGAATTCCAGCCCAGGGTTGGCTTTGAA
>DASQKG010000164.1:0-9690 GCA_035630655.1 Pyrinomonadaceae bacterium | reverse complement strand
GGTTTGCCGGGCTGGGGTGACTGCTCAAAAACCCGCCGCTGCTACCGCCCCCCTGCTGTTCAATCGTCCTAAACATGTTGGCCAGGTCCATCGGATCGTATCCGGAACGGGCCATGATCTGGGCACCCAAAATGTCAGCTTCGGTTTCATACTCACGGCTGAACTTCAAAAAGTAAACGCCAACTCCCTGACCGGCGATCTGAGCGGCAGCGCCTGCAGGACCACCAAGAATTGCGCCGCCAATGCCGAGAATCCCCGCAAGCAGTCCATACTTCTGCCCTTTCGAAGCTTGGGCAGTACCGTGACGCAAGGCCACGTGGCTCAACTCGTGGGCCATGACTCCGGCCATTTCGCCTTCGTTGCGCGCGGCCTCGATCATTCCACGGTTGACGTACATTGGTCCACCCGGCAGCGCGAAAGCGTTAATGTCGCGGGCGTTTACGACTTTGAAATAGTAACTAAACCCCGGATGTTGAAATTGAGATGGAATGTTACTTACCAGCCGCTGGCCCACGCGCGACACATACGCGTTCACTTCCGATTCGTTAAGGATTGGGAATTGCCGCTCAGCTTCCGCCGCGGCCTGACGGCCCAGCTTTACGTCATCTTCAACTTTATATTTATTGCTATGAAGCTTGAGCTGTGTTTGCCCGAAAACGGAGATGGGCATCGCAAAAAGTGTCACCGCTGCCAGTATGGCTAACAGTTGCTGCTTAGTGTTGTAGTTCTTTCTGATCATTACTGTCCTCCGTCGACGCTAGTCGAAAGTCATTATCAAAGTCCGAGCGCGTCATTAAAAAACAAAGAGCGGCTTACTCCGAGAGGAATGCCGCTCTTCAGTCGTTCATCCTCCCCGGAAATTGTCTTTCTCACCACACTCACGCCGTTTGGGGAAGAGAGCCTTTGGCCTGGCCCGTGTTTGATGAGTTACCGAATGGGTGTGTTTGCCTGATTTCTGTTCCCTTAATGTTGCAAACCGAAAGCTAAAGCTGAACCAAAACGCAACATCGTTTTTGTCCCTTAGCACGATTTCAGTTCGAAGATTTCGCAAGCAGTTGTAACAAACCCTCCCCGGCCTGTTTGTACTGCAATGGCAGTGCCACGTGGCGCGGACTTGGGAGTCATAACTGTAGGGGCGTCCCTCCGTGGGCGCCCCGCTTTCCGCGCGTGAGGGGCGCCCACGAACCCCTATAGTTAAGACTTGCCCCGTTTGATGTGTTCGTTAAACCAGTTTGCCGGCTCATCCAGCGGCGCGATGTGATGCGGCTCACCCTTCCAGACCCGGACCATCGATATGATCAGAAATATCGTGGCCAACAAACCAAATAGTTTACCGCCGATACCTGAATCGGTAATTGCCTCGAGCACGCCGAAGAGTGTCTGAACCACCAGGATTGCGACGTGAAGCGCTAAGCCTTGTGAAGCATGAAAACGGACTTTGGTCTCGGTTTTGGGTACCAGAAACAACTCCAGCAGCGATACCACCACGCCGATATAGAACGGCGCGTAGGGCAACATCACCGCCCATTTCTCCGGTAAGCCAATGCCGGCGACTGTCCGAGAAGCAGGCCTTTGAGTCGACGGAAGGAATGGGACCTGGGGTGGTTGATAAACGGAAGGTTGGGAGTAAGTCGGAGGAACAAAAACCGATTGGTAAGGAGAGTCTAAGGGAAGGTTATCGTAACGGCGCGTAGGCGCCTCTGAATATGCATTGCGCCTTGCCCCTTCATTTGCAGACGATCCGATTTCGCGTGTGGCGCCACCTACCTCCCGCGTCGCAGGCCCCGGCTCGCCTTCGCCCCAGTTGTCATCCGCGTTTTTCACGAAGTCCGGATCCAGCGGATTCGTGTCGTATTTGCTCTTCTTCGGCTCCATAGATGCTCTCGGTGAGGTTTAATCTTACTCGCCCGCTATCGCATACTCAACCTGTTCCCAACGCTCGTCGCTTTCAGAAATACGGAAGGCGCTCATCACCGGTTCCAACCCGGCCAACCCGACGATGAAATAGATTGCTTGTGGATAGTAAGCCAGGCGAACGTCTGTTTCCGAAGGGAAGGGCTCAGCGGAACGTGGGTGTGAATGGTAGATACCCAGAAGATGTTCGTCCCGCTCACGCATTTGACGCTGCGCGGCGAAAAGATCTTCGGGGGCGGCCTCGTAGGAAACAACAGTGTTCGGCGCGACGTTGTGTAGCTGATAAATCGTTGTTGCCAGTTTATCGTCACCGCCGCCGATCAGTCCGCAGCACTCGGACGGCGCCGCTTCCTTAGCGTGTGCAAAGATTCTTTCTAACTGGGGGCGGGTTAGTGTGATCATTCGCTCTTGTGCGATCCGCTAGTTTTGCTAAGATTATCTCGCATGTCAAAACCATTTGATGAAATTGCTAACGAAGCTGCGCAACTTCCACGCGAACTAAGGCTTAGTCTTGCGAACATTCTTTTGGAACTGGATGCGATGAGGTCGTAGGGATCAGCGATGTTTGGGAGAAGGAGATTCTGGCCCGTATTCGAGCGGTTGATGAGGGTACGGCCAAATCGGCAACTTACGAAGAGGTAATGCGCGCAGCTGAAGATCGCCTCACTTCATGAATGTTAGATTTGTACACCACGCCTCTTTAGAGTTTCTCGACGCTACTACATCCCCTACATCGTGCGAGGTTCGACCTTATGGATACTTGCCGTTGCACATGAACGGCGCGAGCCTGAATACTTGGATTGAGAGACGAGAGGAAGTCTAATTAGTACTCGGAGCTGTCGAGCGTGTTCTAATCCCCATCAACAACTCGCAGATGCAATTCTTCCAATTGCTTCTGATCAACCTCACCTGGCGCGTCGATCATCAGGTCGGTAGCCGAGGCCGTCTTGGGAAACGCCATCACGTCCCGAATGTTTTCCGTCGGCACCAAGACCATCATCAGTCGTTCTATTCCTGAGGCGATGCCACCGTGCGGCGGAGTTCCATAAGCAAGCGCGTCCAGGAAAAACCCGAAACGCGCGCGAGCAACTTCGGGCGTCATTCCAAGGGCTTTGAAGGCGAGATCCTGAATGTCGCGCCGGTGAATTCGAATTGAACCTCCGGCCACTTCCACGCCGTTAATCACAGCGTCATAAGCTTTGGCCCTGATGTCGCCAAAGAGCTCGGTCTCGTTGCTTTGGACCGCACGCTCGAGCAACCGCATGTCGTCGTCTACGGGAGACGTGAAGGGATGGTGCATGGGGTAGTAGCGGTCATCGTCCTCATGGTATTCAAACATCGGAAACTCTGTGACCCATAGTGGCGCAAACACGTTCTCCGGGATAAGCTTTTCGCGCTTTGCAATTTCGTTTCGCAGCGCGCCCAGGCTCGCGGTTACCGTCTTGATTTTGCCGGCGACAATCAGAACCGCATCGCCCTTTTCCGCTTTGGCCCGGTCGGCCAACTGCTGGACCACATCCGGGCCCAGCGGTTTTAGAAGTGACGAAGACAATTCATCGCCGAGTTTGATCCAGGCCAGTGCCGAAGCTCCGTAACGTTTGGCAAACTCCTGAAGATCGTCAAGGCTCTTGCGCGACATCCCGCCACCGCCGCGAACAACGATTCCCTTCACCGTTCCTTTTTCAGCCAGAGCTGCAGCGTAAGGTGCGAACGTCGTTTCTTTGAGAATCTCGGAAAGGTCCGTTAACTCCATCCCCGGAATACGCAAATCCGGTTTATCGGAACCGTAGCGCTCCATCACCTCGGCGTAACTGAGTCTTGGAAATGGCGCCGGCAAGTCCACACCAATCAAGCGAAAGACTCTCTGAAACAGTCCCTCGATAAGCTTATACACCTGCTCGGTGGTCGCAAAACTCAACTCAACGTCGAGTTGTGTAAATTCCGGCTGGCGATCTGCGCGCAGGTCTTCATCGCGAAAACAGCGTGCAATTTGAAAATATTTATCCAGGCCCGCAATCATGCAGATCTGTTTGAACAGTTGTGGCGACTGCGGCAACGCAAAAAACTTTCCGGGCTGGATTCGCGAAGGGACGATGTAATCGCGCGCGCCTTCGGGCGTGGACTTGATCAGGATCGGAGTTTCGATTTCCGTGAACGTCTGCTCGTCCATGTAACGCCTGATCTCTGCTACCACGCGATGGCGCAAGCGAAGATTTGCCTGAAGCTTAGGACGGCGCAAATCCAGATAACGATATTTCAAACGCAGGTCTTCGCTGGCCAGAGACTCATTAGAAGCGTCCAGTTGAAACGGCAGCGTGCGCGCGTCGTTGAGTATGTACAACTCGCGCGCGTGAACTTCGACTTCACCGGTCGGAAGCTTTGGGTTCCTCGAAGCCTGATCACGAAGGACCACGTCCCCGACCAGGGCGATCACAAATTCTCCACGCGCTTCCTTCGCTTTGGCGTGGGCTTCGGGTGCATCTTCGGAATTGAAGACAACTTGCGTAATCCCTTCACGGTCACGCAGGTCAATAAATGACAGTTCGCCAAAGTCGCGCCGGCGCGCGACCCAGCCCATCAGTGTGACCGTCTGGCCCACGTTATCCGCGCGAAGTCCGCCGCAGGAATGAGTGCGTTCTAAATTTCCGAGGTTATCCAGCATTTTGGTCCAGTGTTATCCAGCATTTTGGTCCCGCATCGTCACAATCAGTACTGATGGAGTTTGGTTTCCAGCAGCCAACTACAGAACCCAGCGCGGTAGCGCGGGATGCTGGAGGCTGCCAGCATTACAAAGGCTCAAGTAGTTAGTTTTGGGTAGCCTAAAGGATCCCGCGCTACCGCGCTGGGTTCTATAACTGATCGGCGACAATGCAGTACCCATAATCGGCTAGTAGTCATTTCCGTTGTTTGGGTCTTCCGTGTCCTCGAAATCTTCATCATCTTTTGCATCGTGTCCCTCATAATCTTCAACGACAATCTGAATACCTCGCGTGGAAGGGATGCAACTGATTACCTGAACACGATCTATTTGCGTGAGGTCCGTCCCGGCCGCGTGCCACAGTTTGACCCAGAAAGTTCGGGTGTCACCATGGACTGCGAAAGTGGAGCCGTCATTCATCACCGCCACCGGTTCGACGATTGTGCCGTCACGCAGTTCCTCAATCAGCTCCGGGATGAACGGTTTATACCGAGCAAACTGGACCAGCACATTGCGCTCTTCGATCGAAGCGGGCGGCAACTCGACCGGCTCGTCACCTTCAAGCAACAGCCGCGACTCCGTTTGCTGATTCTGTTTTTTGACTACCGGCATCTTCGATTAGTCCAAAGTCCAAAGAAAGGCACTTGGGCGACTATGAATAGTTAGAGGTTGGGAAGAGGGGCATGCCCCCGCTCAGGGTCGTGGCATTCAACGAGCGGGGGTAAACCACCCTTCCCGACCTCTAACTATTTCTGAGTTCCTGCAAACTCCAGGCAAGCCTTCGGACTACGGATTCAACCTCTTCAACAAGTAATCCTTCAGCTCCGCGACCTTAACGCGTTCCTGTTCCCACGTATCTCGATCGCGCACAGTCACCGCTTCGTCCTCAAGCGTTTGATGGTCTACCGTCACACAAAACGGGGTGCCAATCTCATCCTGACGCGCATAGAGTTTTCCGATGCCGCCGGTGTCGTCGTAAACAGCACGCATTGACGGCTGAAGCGAGCGCTTGATCGACCTGGCCATCGCAACAATCTCGGGTTTGTTCTTCGCCAAAGGCAAAACCGCCACCTTAATCGGGGCCAATGACGGATGCAACTTCAAGATTACACGCATCTCACCCTTGTCGTTTGTCTTCTCCGTGTAGGCATCCATCAGAACTGCTAACACAGTCCGGTTAACACCAGCGGCTGGTTCGATCACGTATGGGTAAAAGCGTTCCTTGGCAGCTTCGTCGAAATACGACAAATCTTCGGTCGAATCAGGATTGACTCGCTTGCCTTCCGCATCTTCGGGTTTCTTCGAATGCGTGCGGAGATCGAAATCGGTGCGATTTGCGATGCCCATTAACTCGTCCCACTGTCGCTCATCTTCTTCGCGCTCCGGAAAGAAGCGATATTGAATATCTACTGTGCGTTTGGCGTAGTGGGCCAACTCTTCTTTTGGCTGCTCGTAGAGCCGCAGGTTCGCGGCGGATAATCCGATTGTGGTGAACCACTGGAAGCACTGGTCAATCCACTCCTGGTGCACGGCCTCATCTTCGCCAGGCCGCACAAAGTATTCCATCTCCATCTGCTCAAACTCGCGTGTGCGGAAAATGAAATTACCGGGCGTCACTTCGTTGCGAAATGATTTGCCAATCTGCGCCACCCCGAAAGGAAGTTTGCGGCGGCTTGTGGTCAGCACGTTCAAAAAGTTGATAAAGATGCCTTGCGCCGTTTCAGGACGCAGGTAGACCAGTGATGACGGATCATCTTCAGCCGTGGCGCCAACGTGCGTCTGGAACATCAGATTGAACGGTCGTGGATCCGTAAGATTTGTGGAACCGCAGTTTGCACACTTTCCATTGTCGAGTTTGTCTGCACGAAGGCGCGTATTACATTCACGACAATCAACCAGCGGATCGCTAAACGTGTCTTCGTGTCCGGAGTATTTCCAGACCAGGCGGTTCAGGATTATCGACGAGTCCAACCCTTCGATGTCGTCGCGCTCATAAACCATCCAGCGCCACCAGGCCTGCTTGACGTTGTTGCACAATTCAACGCCCATCGGACCGTAATCCCAGGCGCTGCCAAGCCCGCCGTAGGTTTCCGAGGAGGGATATACAAAGCCCCGGCGCTTGGCGAGAGAGACAATGGTTTCGATATTAGGAGCAGTCATAAGCAAGTGAATCGTGAATGGTAAATGGAAAGTGCGAAAAATAAAAACGCGAGCCTGATGGTACTGATGCAGTTTGATTCCGGCCAGCGATACAGAACCCAGCGCGGTAGCGCGGGATGGCTTAGGCTACTTAGCACTGAATAACTTAAACCTCTTTAACTATCGCTGCCTCCCGCGCTACCGCGCTGGGTTCTGTAACTCTGCGCCAAACTGCACAGTACTCCTAATAAGCTGGTTGCGCGCAAGACGATAAGGCAGGCGCTCGCTTTGCCTGAATTGAAAAGAGGAGCACGGAGCGCTCCTCTGTTCTTAACAACTCTGTCGTTGGCTAGTTACTTGGCAGGCGTTTGCACGTTGACGTCTATCTTCTGCGTGCCGCCGCCACCAAACAATCGGCCTCTAAACGCAAAGAGGGCCACCAGCACAATAATCACAAAGATCACGAGGACGGCCACCACGCCGGTGCTTCCTCCACCATCACCATTATCTCCCATAAGTCGACGCCTCCTGTGACACGGTCTGGTCTAGATTAACTGCAGGGGGATGCGAGGGATTGTTCCATAAGGATGAACTACGGTCAATCTAGCAGGCCCCAAAGATAATGAAGTCTGCTCGCGGGCACTGTTTAGAGAGCGGGCCTGTTCGCCGGTTTGTACGATTCGTTTAGAATGCGGACTTGTCCGCGAACGACGAATGGCACAAGTGCCCTATTTAAACGGGCTGGGATGAAGGGCGAAAAGTAAAGGGAGACAGGAATTGAATCCTGTCTCCCTTAATCGAGTGAAGGCTATAGCTCGTGCTCTTAGTCGTCTCCTCTGCCACGCCTACGGCCGCGTCGGGGCGCCGCTCCTGGAGCTGGACGAACTTCGTCAGCTGAGACTGTCGGCGTCGGCTGTGGCGGTGTGGCGCCACTCGGCACTATCCACAACTCGACACAATCTTCCTCTTTAAAGCCGCCATTGAGAACAATGATTCTCGAAGAATCGATGCCGCGCTGCGTTACCAGGTAATCGCGTGCGCGCGTGCCCAGCAAGTCGGCCTGGCCCATTCGGCTTCTGCGACCACCGTACGCAATTACGTAGGTTGTAGTCGCGGGATCGTTTTGCAATTCGACGGCGAGGTTGTCCAAACGCGCTTTCTGATCGTCAAACGAACAACTGCAGCAGACGTCAAATTGTCGCGAAGGATTCTCGCGAGGAGGCGTTGGCGGAACAAACGTCGACGCCTCACTCACCTGACGGCAAGCTGAGTCGCCTGAGCCATCGTCAACTACCAAAGTAGCCGTGATGCGTTGGCCGGCAAGGCCTGTCGAATCCACTGTAATTGTTGGGGTGCCCGCGCCGCTTAGCAACCTGGCGTTGGCCGGGCTCACCGTCCATGTGTAATTAAGAGCAGCCGTGCCGTTATAGGCAACGTCAGCCGTGTACGTGATCACTTCGCCCTCGTTTACCTGAGTAGGGGCGGAGATGTTTACGGGATAGGGACAAGGAGACTTGACTACAGGCGGCGCAGCTCTGTAATTGAGGGCCACGCATTTGATACGTCCGGCTTCAAGGTCGATCTCGCGCGTCCAACGCTGGCCGTTTGGAAGTGTGATGACGATGGTGTGCACGCCCGGGTCGCGATCAAACTCGCGATAGTCGGTGCTGGTTATCCCTTCGGGTTTGCCGTCAACTTCGATCGGTAAACCGCCAGGAGTGGTCAAAATTTTGATTGTTCCATACTTCGCCAGCTTTCGCTTTTTCGCGTAGGCGGTTGACGATGGGTGGACCATGCAAAATGTCAGTGCCACCAGGGCTACCAGTCCGAGCTTTGTGTAACGGTTTTTTAAGGTTGCTGTCGACATTTTGATTAGCCCTCCTCCGTAGTCTCAATCTGCGGAGCCACTTTGGATCGGCGTTTACGCAAGCGCGCACCGAAAGCAGCCAGGCCGGTTCCAAACAGGAGCAGCGAGGCAGGCTCGGGAATCACTTCGTCCGGCGGAGTTGGTGTGGTTGTCGGCGGAGGTATATCGCAATCGTCACAACCGTGGATGAAGAAGAACGGTATGGCTGCCAGAAACAGCAGAGGCCATTTCGGAAACCCGCCGCCCGGTACCGTGATCTCACCGCAGTCACAGATTGTACCTTCGACTTCTCCCTGGTCAACAACATCGACACCGGCTTGCGGTTCCATACTCACTGCCACACCCGATAGAAGCGTATCGCCGGTTGAGACATCGACTGTGGTGCCATCAGCTATCTCAACAACATCTCCCGCTGCCGACTCTTGCGCGGCCGAAGCAACAGGCGACGGTCCTTCACCTTCTACTGCCGCACTCGTACTTTGGGAAATACTGCGGAGCCGTAGCTCTGGAGGATTTTGGTAGCTGCCCATGACCTGGATCACCTCGCTAATTACCACCGGCGCCGCATGAGTTGGGACACCGGTCAAAAGCAAGATGCTGAGGATCGCGGCAGTGGGACGAAAAGCTCGACTCATCATCAGTTGAAATTCCTCCTCGTTCTTTCCCAAAAGTACTAATGGGGAAAGTTTCGTTGTTAAACTTGTTGAACGCAGCGTAGATGGCCCAAAGTTGTCGCGTTAGGCCTGAATCGCCGGGGGCGGTATCGCTGGTTGATAGGAAAAGATGGTTAATGAAGAAAGGATTCCAGTTTCAAGGCGAGGGACGGTAGTGTTTAACCTGAATAAAAAGGGAGGTTTGCAAATGGCAAACCTCCCTTCACTAATCGAGCTGGTGACTGACCTAGTCGACTTCGCCGGCACTCGCGGCTTCTGCTTTTCGATCTTCGTCGCGTAACACCGCCTTACGGGAAAGTTTAATCTTGTTTCCTTCTTTGCCGATGCACTTGACCATGATCTGTTGGCCTTCCTTCAATTCGTCGCGGACATCCTTCACACGCCGGTCTGCAATTTCC
>DASQKG010000163.1:0-5819 GCA_035630655.1 Pyrinomonadaceae bacterium | reverse complement strand
CAACGATTTTTCGCGCGTAATTTGAAAATCCCGGTGTCCGGGTTGGCGTTCAGCTCTTTTTTCAATCGTTCGAGATCGTCACGCTGAAAGCCGTTGATCGTGTCGTTCATGGACTGTGGGCTTTCCTTTCGTCAAGTGTTGCTGCGCTCGAATGCTCACTCGGTGGGTCACCAATTGCGGCGGCACTGCTTACGCTCAATACTGCTCGGCTGACGCGATTGTCCGCCGGTTGAAACATACAGTAATGCAGACTGGCTTCCACAATAACGCATGAGTCGTGCCAATTTTTGCGCGGCAATTGTAGCGATTACGTCCGTGTGCCTCGGGTAGAGCGGCCAACGCAGGATGGAATTTTCGCAATTCACTGTAAGCGCTGTTTACATCAGGTGTAAACGACGTTCACAGCACGATGTTAACGCCTGCACTACCCCGGATGCGAAAGTTGGAGTAAATGTGTGGGTCGAGTGAGAGATCATTATCGAACCCAATAAGGAATTCTTATGAAGGATCGTTTCCTTGGCAAAGACAGATTGAAGGTTTCCGCCATCGGTTACGGCTGTCCGCCGTTTCAGGGCAAACTGAGCGACGCCGAAGAAACCCATGCGATTCGGGTGTTGCACCGCGCCATCGACATCGGCATCAACTTCATCGACAGCGCCGATCATAACAACGGCAACAACGAAGAGATTCTCGCCAAGGTATTGAAGCATCGGCGCGGTGAAGTCGTGCTCACGACCAAATTCGGCAACCTGCGCGGCCAGCCGTGGGCGAATGGCCGCGCAGTCGAGGGCAAGCCGGAGTATGTCGCGTGGGCCTGCGATCATTCGCTCGAGCGTCTGCAAACCGACTACATCGATCTTTATTATTTGCATCGTGTCGATCCCAAAGTGCCGATTGAAGATACCGTCGGCGCCATGGCGAAGCTTGTCGAGCAAGGCAAGGTTCGCCATCTCGGTTTGAGCGAAGCGGGGCCGCAAACATTGCGCCGGGCCAACGCGGTGCATCCGATCGCCGCCGTCCAGAGCGAGTATTCGCTCTGGACGCGCGACTATGAAGCCAACACGATTCCCGTCTGTCGCGAGCTCGGTATCGGCTACGTCGCTTACTACGCGCTGGGGCGCGGTTTCTTGAGCGGGAAATGGCGCGACTTCGCACAGCTCGGCGCGGCGGAAGCGAAACGGCGCGGGCCGCGCTTTCACGAGCAGAACTTTGCGCGCAATGTTGGTTTGCTCAAAGAGTTGGAACAAATCGCCGATTCAAAAAAATGTTCCGTCGCGCAGCTGGCGCTGGCGTGGATTCTCCATCAAGGCGATTTCTTCGTGCCGATTCCCGGCACCTATCAGATCGCCAATCTGGAAGCCAATGCCGCAGCGGCGGAAATCTCACTGAACGCTGACGAGCTTGCTGCCATCAATGAAATTTTTCCTTTGGGAGCAGTTGCCGGCGGCAGACATGATTACGATCGGTCGAAGGAACTTAACATCTGAGGATTTGTTCAAAACGTTCCAAACTTCGGAACAGTCCAAGGTTTAAGCGTTCAAAGTTCAGACGAACCTCCTCAGAACCTCGCTAAACAAACAGTCGATCACTGGCACCTAATGATTCGAACTGAAGCGTCTATACAGTTCAATCTTAAGCCGAATTTCGGGCTTGTCACTTCGACAGATTTGCATTCTCTTCTGCTGTAAATAATCGTTTTTGCAATTGCCTTGTGCGTGATAAGTCTGCTCAAGAACGAGGTGGCAATCTACTGTCGGATGATGTGTTGACTTGTACAGTCGTTTCGAATGACACGCAGATTTTCAAAGTTAAGCGTTTTCGTTCACAACGCTTCTCAGCACCATCGACATGGCGTCGCTAACTCCGGCACATTAAGTGATTTTCGTATTGTTCGGAATGATAATTTGTGAAGTTCCAGCGAGAAACATTTCAGACCTGGATCGAGTCGTTGGCCTGTCACGCGGGGGTAGACCCAAAGGAGGCAGCCGTGCTAGCGAAAGTACTGGTCTGGTCCGACATGATAAGCCGCCCCGAGCAGGGAGTGTGGCGGCTTCCTACCTATCTTAAACGCTTTAAGCATGGCTTGATCAGGTCGCCATGTCACGCCTACACGGCCACGCGCAGAAAAGCCGTATCGTTAGTCGATGGGCGTAACGGCTTCGGGCAGGTGATCGGGCAACTGGCGATGCGTCGGGCAATACGACTCGCGACCGATTTCGGCGTCGGAGTGGTCGGGGTGAAACGGAGCAACCACTTTGGACCAGCTGCGTATTACGTCAACTTAGCGGCGGAAAAAGGATACTTGGGGTTGGCTTTTAGTAATGCAGCGCCACGGGTCGCGCCCGCCGTTAGTAAAGTCCCTCTATTGGGTACGAATCCCATCGCCCTCGGCGCGCCGCGTCTGTCGGGACGCGCGATCCTCGTAGACTTGTCTACGAGCGCATCGGCGGGCTCTAAAGTTCGTCGAGCGGCGGAAAAAGGAGAAGCGTTGTCCTCCGGCATCGCCCGAGATGCTGATGGTCGGGCTGTAAAGGACGCGCGCGCAGCGGTGTCCGGAGTTCTAGAGCCCATGGGTGGATCGAGGGGTTTCGCACTGAGTATCATGGTTGAGATTCTGAGCGGGGTTATCACAGGAGCGGCGATCTCCCATGAAGTCGCCTCGATCTATGAAAACTTCTCGCGGCCCAATGGAGTCGGGCATACTTTTGTGGCCCTGGATATTGACGCCTTCATCTCGCGCAGAACATACTTCAAACGTATCGAAGCCTTGGTCGGTTTCATGCAATCGACAGTTCACACATCCGGTACGGACGAGTCCATCGTCCCCGGTGATCGTCGTTGGCTGGCTTACGAGAAACACACCGCCGAGGGGCTGCATGTCGACGACCGCACCTGCGACGCATTGCGCACCACTGCGCGGGAACTAGGAGCGAATACTCCATGGTAACTCGCCCAATTCCAGTGGCCGGATTCGAAGAGTTTCCGATAGAGCTAGAAGGTAACATTCCTCGCAGGTTCGAGTCGCAAGCCGCACGTCACCCGGATAGAATTGCCATCGAAGCGGGGCAGCAGAGCTGGACCTACCGTACCTTAAACGAAAGTGCTAACCGCATTGCGCGAGCGATTTTACACACACAGGAATCTAGTGATCCAGTGGCATTGTTCTTCGCGCCGGGCTTCGACGCGATAGCCGGCATCCTGGGTGTGCTCAAGTCAGGCCGTGCATGGTTTCCCATGCTGCCAGGTGGTCCGTCTGAGCGGTCTCACGCCTTGTTGATGGATGCCGGAAGCGTTTTGGTCCTTACTGATTGTGATCACATTGAAGAGGCAGCGACACTGGTAGGCCATGGTACCGAAGTCGTGGCAATTGAATGTGTCATCGGCTCCGGAAACGGCGAAAATCTCGGACTCGATATCACGCCGGACACCGCCAGTAATATCATCTATACCTCTGGATCAACCGGTCGACCGAAGGGGGTCGTGCACACACACACTATCGTTTTGAACAACATCATGGTGCATACCAACACGCTTTACCTCACCTGCGAAGACCGCATCTGCCAGGCGGCGAGCTACACAACTTTGGCAGGAACGTCGTCGATTTTTCGCGCTCTGCTAAACGGCGCGACTCTTTTGCCTTTTGATACGGCTGGGCAAGGCCCAGCGAGCTTCGCGCACTGGTTGATCGAGAAGCGCGTCACTGTCTGTCAGATCGTCCCGACGCTCTTTCGGTCGATGATTCAGTCATCGGACGAAGCGGTAAAGTTTCCCCACATGCGGGTTCTACACCTTGGCGGCGAGCCCGTGTACCGCAGTGACGTCCTCGACTACCGCAAGCGATTTCCCAACACTTGCTGTCTTCTTCACAACCTAGGATCGAGCGAGGCTACGACCATTCGGCAATACTTCATCGACCACGATACACCTATTGACGAGGAAACGGTGCCGGTTGGATACCCGGTTCCCGATCGCGAGGTGCTACTCGTTGATGAGACCGGTAAATCTGTTGACTTGGAGCAGGTTGGTGAAATCGTCGTTCGCAGTGCTTATCTTTCACCGGGCTATTGGCATAATCCGGAGTTGACCGCTGCGAAATTCAAGCACGATCCAGAGGATCAGAACAAACGGCTTTACTACACCGGGGACCTTGGGTTAATGCTTCCCGAAGGCTGCTTAGTGCACAAAGGTCGCAAGGACGACTGGATTAAGATTCGCGGTTACGGTGTGGATCTTAACGAGGTTGAGGCGGCCCTTCGCAGTCATAAGGCGATCCGCGACGCTGTTGTAGTGGATCGAAAAGATAAATCGGGGAAGAGTCGACTCGCAGCTTATTTTACATCTTTAACTGATCAGGGTCCTACAGCTCCTACAGCACATGAGTTACGGAAATGCTTGGGTAACGTACTGGCCGATTACATGATACCGTCAGTATTTGTCAGGATGGAAGTCCTACCACTCACTGCCACCGGCAAGCTCGACCGAAAAGCCTTACCTGAACCAGACCAAAAGCGCCCGGAGCTCAGCGCGTTATATTCTAGGCCACGAAATGAGACCGAACAGATTTTAGTCCAGATATGGGAAGAAGTTCTTGATGTTTCCCCCATAGGTATAAATGATGATTTCTTTGACCTCGGAGGTCACTCATTGTCCGCAACCCAAGTTATATCACAGGTCATCAAACGCTTTCAGTTAGAGATACCGCTGCAATCACTGTTTCAGTCTCCGACCATTGCTGAAATGGCCGCGGTAATCACCGAACACCAAGGGAAGATGTTAGACGAGAGCCAGTTGGCGACCATCCTAGACGAATTAGCAACGCTGTCGGACGCTGAAGCTCATCGGCTTGTGTGTGAAATTAATTCGACCATCACCAAAAAATAGTTTCAGCTTCTTAGCCTTTTGTCCTCGTACGATCCTCGGAGAGAATCGACGAAAAGTGGCGCCACAGATAAAGCCGGATCGGCATCGGTTATCAGGCGATGTCCTCCATCTGCAGCCTGAGATTGAACTGATTTCTCAGACGAACAAGTCCTGTGAGATTGCCTGAAGAGTCGATCAACTTAATCTCGCCGGTCCGTGTTTGTCCGAGAACTGTTTGCCATGAGACCTAAGCAAACCCAGTGGCCAGATTTCGATACTGAAATGTTTGGGAATTCTTGAGTCTTCTCGTTTGCAACTGCGTGCTTCTCTCGATTTGTAATCAAAGTTCTTCCGGCGCCGGCATGACATCGCCGCATTTCTTGCAGGTGCGGAACTCTTCGCTGTCGAAAAATCGCCGGTAAGCCTTCGACACCGGGTCTTCGGCGTAGTCTCTTACAATAAAGTGTTCTTCGTGCAGCAAGTTGTCACACTTCTGGCAGTACCAGTGAAACTTGTCGATCTCACCGATCCGTCTTTTTCTCTCTGAAATCAAAGCGAAGGCATCGGGCGCGAAGCGCGGCGAGTGCGGTGTGCCTGCGGGCGTGTAGATCATCGCTCCTTCGGCGATCACCGCGACGTCTTCCTTGCCTTCCAGCGTGCGGAAGTGCAGGCGCATCTCGCCTTTGATCATGTACATGGTTTCGTCGCTCGGGTTGATGTGAAACTCGCTGCGGTATTCCCGGCCGCGGGCGATGAAAGCAAGCGTATCGTCATGTTGCCACAGGACGCTGACGCGCTTGCCGCTGGCGGCTAATTGGTGAGCGAGTTGCTGCAGATTGACGATGGGCATTGAAAACATAAGACATCTCCCGAGAAAGTAAACGATTGATACAGAAAGTCGTAGTTGAACGTGCTGCGAATTCTATGCTGACTGGGAACTTAAGACAATTACCGGCCCT
>DASQKG010000162.1:0-5012 GCA_035630655.1 Pyrinomonadaceae bacterium | reverse complement strand
GACGGCATGGCGTGATGCGCGCGAGCTGATCCTGGCCCATCGTTATCGTCTGGCCCTGGGCATGCTGCTGATGTTGATCAACCGGCTGGTTGGTCTTGTTTTGCCTGCCAGCTCCAAGTATCTGATCGACGAAGTTATCATGAAGCAGCGCAGCGAGTTGCTGACGCCTTTGGCCATTGCCGCTGGTGTTGCCACACTGGTACAAGCTCTCACCTCCTTCGCCTTATCGCAGGTCCTTGGTGTAGCTGCGCAACGCGCCATTACAGAGATGCGCAAGAGTGTGCAGGAACACATAGCGCGTTTGCCCATTCGATATTTCGACTCAACACAGACCGGCATACTCATCTCGCGCATAATGAATGATGCGGAAGGCATACGTAATCTTGTCGGCACCGGCCTGGTCCAACTAGCGGGCAGTCTGGTGACGGCCCTGATCGGACTCTGTGTCCTTTTTTATCTGAACTGGAAGCTAACCCTAATCACCCTTTTCGCACTTGGCGCCTTTGGCGGTGTGATGGCGTTTGCCTTCAAGAAGCTGCGTCCCCTCTTTCGTGAACGAAACAAGATTCATGGAGAAGTTACAGGCCGCTTGACTGAATCGCTAGGCGGCATTCGCATCGTTAAAGCTTACGCCGCAGAAAAACGCGAGGAGCTGGTGTTCGCGCGTGGCGCGCACCGCCTCTTCCGCAACGTCGCGCGGTCGATGACGGCGGTATCTGGCGTGATGGCTTTCTCCGCACTCATCGTCGGGATTATTGGCGTCATTCTTATTCTCGTCGGGGGGCGCGACATTCTTGCCGGCCGAATGACGCTGGGCGATTTTTTCATGTACATGATTTTTACCGGACTGGTCGCAATGCCGCTGATCGAGATTGCCAACATCGGCACGCAGATCACGGAGGCGTTTGCCGGGCTGGATCGCATCCGGGAAATCAAGCAGATGGTTACCGAAGACGCCGACGATGCCAACCGGCAAAAGTGTCCGGCCATTGTGGGCGAAATTGCATTTGAAGATGTGAGTTTTGAATACAACGACGATACGCCGGTCTTGAAGCATGTTTCCTTCACAGCACCCGCCGGATCGACGACGGCACTGGTCGGCTCGAGCGGTTCGGGCAAGTCAACGTTGATTAGTTTAGCAATGGCTTTCAACCGCCCACTGTCCGGCAAGGTTATGGTTGACCGAGTTGATTTGGCGTCTATCGCTTTGCGGGATTACCGCAACCATCTCGGCGTAGTGTTGCAGGACAATTTTTTATTTGATGGGACTATCGCCGAAAATATCGGCTTCTCCCACCCGCACGCAACTCGCGAAGAGATCATCGCGGCTAGTCGCATCGCACACTGTGAAGAGTTTATCAACGGCTTTGCCGATGGCTATGACACGATTGTCGGCGAACGCGGCGTGAAGCTGTCAGGTGGGCAACGGCAGCGCGTGGCGATTGCCAGGGCCATTCTCGCGGAGCCCAGAATACTGATCCTGGACGAGGCAACGTCAAGTCTGGATAGCGAAAGCGAGGCGCTGATACAGGATGGTTTGCAATCGCTGCGTCGAGGCCGAACGACGTTTGTGATCGCGCATCGCTTATCGACAATTCGTAGCGCCGATCAAATCCTGGTATTGGAAGCGGGCGAGATCGTAGAGCGCGGCACGCATGAGGAGTTGCTTGCGGCTGGTGGAAGATACAAGCAGTTATACGACAAGCAATATAACTTCGAGCGAAACCAGTTCATCAACCCGGGCGAAGATTTCACGCCGGAACCCGCCAAGACGGTAACAGCGACGCTGTCAGATAAACTGTAAAAGATCGGATTGTGGCTTGGCCGTAAAAGTTAAAAGCGAGGTTTAAAAACTAGAGGCGTACAGAGTACAAGGTTTAGCTTGCGTCATGGTTTAGAGGCGGGGGAATTCTAAAAAGGGAGGGGCTTGAATCGTCACGAACACGCAACCTGGATTTAATGTCCGGCATGCTTCAGCTAGTCGTGCCTTGCACTTTGAGCGACGGTCGACAAACTTTAAAGTATGTCGGACAACCTGCAGTCAACTAGTTATCCGCTTTCACGCGTTCAAAAGGCGTGCGGCCATTTTCGTCAAACGCGAGCGGTACCGAGTCAGCAATACTATGCAATCCAAGACGAAGAGGTTCAGGCGCGGATTTGTAGTCTCGCATACGTATTGTTTTCCCAACCAGCAACAATCCTCCGAATATACCAATCATCATCAGTACACTACCCATTCGCGTTATGTTGAGTTCCGAATAAAGGCTTTTCACTAAAACTCCAATTAGGAAGGATATTGTGAAAAGGATTTTGAGGATCCATATGCTGACGCTGTTTCTTGCGCTTATTTCGACGCATTGACGTTTGACCATTTCAAAATCTCCAAAACGCACCTTGGCTTTTTCCAAAGAACCGTCGAAATCCAGGCCTTCTCTCTGGTAGTCTCGCGCTCGCATCTCGATATGAAACTGCAGTTCTTCTTCGACCTGGCGTTGAAGTGCGCGTCCATCAAAATGGCCAAACAACTTGTGTAGACTCTTAGACACCGAGCCACTCCCGCGTTTCTCTTAAGAAGCTTGCAATACTTTCATCACCGCGCGTGAAATGCGCTCCCAGTTGACCGATTCCGCCGCCAGCTGTTGCCGTCCGGCTCGCGTGAGTTTGTAGTATTTGGCTCGACGGTTATTTTCCGAAGCGCCCCACTCGGAGGAAATCCATCCGCGTTCTTCCATGCGATAGAGCGCGGGATAAAGCGAGCCGTCTTCAACCTTGAGCAGATCCTCCACCGCTTCATGTATTCGCTGGGCAATACCGTAGCCGTGCATCTCCTCGCGTGCAAGCGTCTTTAGGATCATTAACTCCAGGGTGCCTTGCATCAAGTCTGTTCGAGTGCGTCGCATTTATTCTTCCTTGACAATCGAGGGGTCGAAGATAGAATGCCTCCCCTAGATTGTCAAGGGAACAGAAAAGCGGGTAGGTCACCTACATTGCCAATTGCTTTCCGATTGCCAATTATATTTTTGCCGAGACCGCCAATCTGCCTTCGGCAATTGGCAATCGGCATACTCAAAGCCCACCCGCTATCGCGAGGTGGTGCTGACTTCATCGCCTGTCAGTAACTTGCAAACCAATCGGCTTTTCCCGGGAGGTTCGATGCTTAAGATCAAAGGTTTGGCGAAGACGTATGCCGGTCGAATCCAGGCGCTCAAAAGCGTCGACCTCAACGTCCCTCCGGGGATGTTTGGTTTGCTTGGGCCGAATGGCTCCGGAAAAACGACCTTGATGAAGATCGTGGCGACCCTACTTGAGCCAGACGCCGGGTCAATCGAGATGAACGGCACTGACGTCTTATCTCACAAGGACAAAGCGCGCCGGATGCTCGGCTATTTGCCGCAGGAGTTTGGACTATATCCCACACTCACTGCAGAGCAGACGCTCGATTATATGGCGAAGCTCAAGGGCGTGTGGAAGAAGCAGGAGCGGCGCGCTTTAATCGACGGGCTCTTCGATAGGGTTAATCTCTCAGCTGAGCGTAAGCAGAAGGTGGGAGGGTTTTCAGGAGGCATGCGACAGCGCCTGGGAATCGCGCAAGCACTCATCGGCGAACCGGAACTCATCATTGTTGACGAGCCTACCGCCGGCCTCGACCCTGAAGAGCGACTCCGTTTTCATAACCTGCTTTCAGAAGCGGTGAACGGAAAGACGGTAGTGATCCTTTCTACTCATATTGTCTCCGACGTCTCGAACCTTTGCAGCGACATGGCTGTGATTCGACGAGGTGAAATCCTGGCTACTTGCAAGCCTTACCAGGCACTCGATCAACTCAAGGATTCGGTCTGGGAGGCGATGCTGCCGCCTGACAAAGTGGCGGCGGTTAAAGCCCGTTGTAAGGTGATTTCGTCTCAAATGCTCGGTGGCCTACCGCGCGTCAGAGTAATCTCAAAGGGCGACCGTCCGAGTGAAGAGTTTACTCCTGTCACTCCGACGCTCGAAGACTATTACCTGGATCTCGTAAGCCGCACGAACTGATCCTTACGAACGGAACAATGAAGTCAGTACCACCTCGCGGTAAGCGGGTGGGTTTTGCGGATGCCAATTGCCGAAGGCCGATTGGCGGTCCCAGTAAAAGTGTAATTGGCAATCGGAAATTGGCAATTGGCAATCTAGGTGACCCACCCGCTACCCGCGAGGTGGTACTGACTTCATGCTCCGACGCTCTTGTCACGCAATCTGCGCCTTTGGCGCTGAGTCGTCAGCAATGACAAACCCTCTTCAAACTCCGTTCGCCGCAGTCTTCCAGGCAGAAGTGCTGGTTAACTCAAGGCGCATTGCACCATATGCCTTGGCGATCTTGTTTGCTGCTTATGCTGTTCTGTTGTGGGGCTGGGGGCCAGCTGTCCAATTGGGATGGGCTACCAACAGCGATTACAACATTCTCAGAAATCTTCAGGGGTTCTCTTTTTTAGCACTCCCGATCTTCAACGCTGTAATAATGTCTGACCCGGTGATCCGAGACTTCCGCGTTGAAATCGATCCACTAATCTTTTCAAAGCCGATCAGTCGACTCTCATATCTTCTCGGCAAATTCCTGGGCAGCCTCTTTGTACTCGTCTGCTGCCAGGCTGCCTTCCCACTCACACTGTTTGTGCTGCAAGCATTTCGCACGTCGAACATGGTTGTACAGCCGTTCCAGGCGTTTCCTTATTTCAAACACTTCCTTTTTTTCGTGGTCGGCTCGCAACTGGTCTTGACCGCCTTCTACTTCACCGTCGGCACGCTTATGCGCAACGCGAAAATCGCTTACGGCTTAGCTGTCTGTTTCTATCCGCTCTATATCTCGTATGGAGTTTTATTCCTGAAGGATCTGCCCCCGCGATCGTGAAGTCAGAGTTGAACCGGTGCTATGGAGTATGCCTGCGTCCAATAGCGTTTTTCTGCTTTCCAAGTTCTTATCAACGCTTTTGCTGACGCTTCTCCTGCTCGTTTTGGTTGGCCTAACATCGATCCTGACT
>DASQKG010000161.1:0-3206 GCA_035630655.1 Pyrinomonadaceae bacterium | reverse complement strand
ATTTTGATCTGCAGGGGAGGCGCCGACGAAAACCGCGATCGCAAGATGCTGACCGTGCGGCCTGGCGCCGCTTCGCTTCATTACATCGAACTCTAAAGAACGTGATATCTCACGGCTGGACCAAAGCGCCGCCGGGCCGGCGCACTCCAAAGAGATCAATCCACTTCCGAGATTCTCTCCAGCGCCGCGCGAATTCGTTCAGGCATCGGCACCGGCCGTCGCGTCTGACGGTCGACGAATACATGTACGAAATAACCCGCGGCGGCGACATCGGTCTCTCCCTGTTTGAAGATCGCGAGTTCGTACCGCACACTCGAGTTTCCCAACTTACCAACGCGCAACCCGACCTCTATCACATCGGGAAACGCCAACGCCTGCAGATATTGGCACTGAGACTCGGCGGCGAATGCGATGACTTCGCCCGACGTGATGTCCAGGCCACCTTCTGCGATGAGGTACTGGTTAATCGCAGTGTCGAAGAAAGCGTAATACAAAGCATTGTTGATGTGTCCGTAGACGTCGTTGTCCATCCAACGGGTCGAGAGCGTCGCAAAGTGCGGGTAGTCAGCGCGCGTGATTTCGGGTTTTTGCGGCATAGTTCAGTTTCGCGCTGTGCAGCCTCGGGTTAGCAGGGTCTTTTTAGAAAAGGTTGTGACACCACCTACTCAAAGACCGGTCAGCTCGCGGAGCGATTTCATTAGCACCGTGGCTTTAGCCCGGTGATTAAAATCGCCGCGTTATTCTTGAACCGTTTCCAACGGTTTCTCGTGACTTAAAAAACCGTTGAAACGGTTTACATCCTGATATCGCCTACGAATCACCGGGCTGAAGCCACGGTGCTAATGAGATCGCTCCGCGTCACGGAAGTGTTGTCTGATACTTGCCACTGGTTCGTTCGCGAAATTGGCGCTCCTGTTTCTGATCGTCAAGCAGAGAGATCGATAATCTGCCGCACGGCTGTCGCCTGGGCCAGCCGATCGAACCCCTCGTTAATGTCGTCGAGCTTCAGAGTGTGCGTCTGCAACTTATCAACTGGCAGCACGCCCGCCTGATACATTTCGATAAATCGCGGTATATCGCGACGTGGTACGCACGAGCCCATGTAAGACCCTTTGATTGTCCGTTCTTCCGCAACAATTCCGAGGGCGGGAATGGTAAACATCTTGTCCGGGGCGGGCAGGCCAATCGTGATCGTCGTGCCGCCACGGCATGTCGACTCGTAGGCTTGAATCAGTACCTTCTCGTTGCCGACGCTTTCAAAAGCATAGTCAACGCCTCCACCAGCGACATCCTTTATCGCCGAGACCGGATCATCCTGTGCAGAGTTGACGATGTGTGTTGCTCCGAGCTCGCGTGCGAGCTTCAGTTTGTCGTCCACACGATCAACGGCAATGATCGGGTCCGCACCGGCAGCGTGCGCTCCCATCACCGCGCTTAAGCCCACACCGCCCATCCCGAACACGGCGACCGACGATCCTTTCTGCACGTTTGCCGTGTTGAGGACCGCGCCGACTCCGGTGACCACAGCGCAACCGAACAGCGCCGCAACGCCGAGTGGCAGCGCCCGATCAATCTTTACCAACGACTCCTGGGCGGCGACAGTAAACTGCGAGAACGCTGAGACGCCGAGATGATGATTGCAGGCTTGCTGCGAACGTGAGTCTGTAAAACGGCGTGCGCCATTGAGCAGGGTACCGGCAACGTTTGCATCCCCACCGGGTCCGCAAAGCGCGCCGCGACCCCCGATACAGTATTGACAGGCTCCGCAGACGGGGACCCAACTAAAAACGACATGATCGCCGGGAACCAATTCTTCTGCGCTTGAGTTACCTGGTCCAACCTCGCGCACAATTCCGCTCGCCTCATGGCCCAGTACCATCGGCATCACGCGAGGGCGCGAACCGTCCACCACCGATAGATCCGAGTGACACAACCCTGCCGCGGCAATCTCAACCAACACTTCACCCGGCCCTGGCCCATCCAGCGTGATCTCGTCAATCACCAGCGGCAAACTATCCGCATAAGGCTGCGGACGTCCCATTTCGTAGAGAATCGCTGCTTTAGTTTTCATACGGGTTCAGAACAATGCGGAGTTGAACAGGAGGCCTCTCCTTGCAGTGCGGCGGCCCGGCGCCGCTTTGGTCCTCGGCGGCCTGGCGCCGCTTCGCTGCACAACAATGAACCTCAAACTGTCAGATCCAACCGCGCGGGCGGTGACAGGGAGTTGAATCGCACCGCCTTGCCCTTTGGTCAGACAAGTTGTCATACCTGATTCATTGCATTTCCACAACCTTAGGCCTCCTCGATGGCGCCTTGACCGCTTGACGTCAACAATCATTCAATTCGCCGATGCCGACTTCCGAAAAAGATTGGCCTCATGCCCCCGTTCATCGGCTTGATACGGTTGGAATTTACATGGTCAATGGCGCGACTCTACGCCAGGAGCACCTCTTCGCTTCCGACTCGAAGTTAAGCTGGCTTGAGAATAACCTGCTAACGCCGGCAAAGAAGTATCACTGGCAGTTGGAGGCTCTATCCTTCATGTTTCTGCTCCGTGCTGATTATCGTCCGAAGCTCGTGTCTTATCAACGAAGCTTCGCCCATCCAAAGGCAGAAAGCGGAAGTCCGAGGGCTGACCAAAGAGAAGTCCTCACGGGCGAAGTTTCTGTAGAGCGGCCTTTGCTTGTGGGAGATTCGGATCGAGTTCGAGCGCCTTTTGGTAGAACTCAATTGCCTGGGTATTTTGTCCCTGCTTCAGATAGACTTCTCCAAGTCCTTCATGAAGCGTGGCGCTTTTGGGATGGAGTTCGGTACCGAGTTTTAAGAGTTGCTCCGCTTCTGCCAGACTGCGACCTTCGGCCATCCAGCTGCGAGCAATCTGTCTGAGACTACCGGCGTTAGCTGGTCCTTCCGGATCGAGCTCCAACGATTTCTTGATATAGGTCAGGGGCGGCTCTTTTTCGGCCAGACTCTTCTCCACCAACGCTCTGTCTACATCAGGTCCGCTGAGCAGAATGAGGAACAGACCCCATACAAGATTGGCGCGAGCCGATTGCGGATAGAGTTCGGCCGCCAACTTAACTGCCTTGAACGAACCTGGCCCATGCCTGATGCGCAGCAGCTGGTCCTTAAAGTCCGGATAGATTTCGGCCCCAGCGAAAAGGGTCTTCAATTGTTCACCGCTCGCCACCAAATCGGCTTCGCCG
>DASQKG010000160.1:0-36172 GCA_035630655.1 Pyrinomonadaceae bacterium | reverse complement strand
TGGATAACTGCCGAGTACTCAATGCTGCCGCGCGCCACGCAGCAAAGAACTCCACGCGAGGTTAGGCGAGGTGCCCCCTCTGGCAGGACCCATGAAATTCAGCGGTTAATCGGTCGTAGTTTGCGGGTCGCTGCTAACATGAGACTCTTGGGCGAACGCACGCTAACGATTGACTGCGATGTCTTGCAGGCTGATGGTGGGACGCGGACCGCGGCCATCACGGGAGCTTACGTCGCCTTAGCATTAGCTGATCAGAAGTTGCTCAGTCTGGGGAAGACTCAACGCAGCATTGTGACTAACGAAGTCGCCGCTGTCAGCGTTGGCATCGTGCAGAACACACCTTTGCTCGACCTGAAGTATGACGAGGATTCTGCCGCGGAAGTGGACATGAATGTCGTTTGTACCGGGGACGGCAGGTTTATAGAAGTGCAGGGAACTGCAGAACGTGAGCCTTTCTCGCGCGAGCAAATGGACAGCTTGCTGGCTTTAGGTGGTCAGGGAATTCAGGCCCTGATGGCGATCCAGAAAGAAACGATTGCGCGCGCGAAAGGCTGAGTCAGAACGCAGGAATTGGGCAACGAGGTGGTTCAAGGTAGCATCGGAGTACGGTATTAGCGCCCTGGTCAAGGCCCGGGTACATACCTCGATCGAGCTGTCACTCACATGGAGCGAAGTAGATAAGATGAAATCCTTGAAGGTTTTGTTCGTCATGATCGCAATTGGCACTGCAGCGTCTGTGGCGACGGCCCAGCACGCTTACACCAACGACAAAATGGACTATGTGCTTGAGCTGCCATCGACTCAATGGCGGGTTATTTCTGAACCCGACGCCGCTCACGAACACGCGGAATTCGTCTACGGCGATCGGCTCGACGGCCACCTTCAGATCCGCAAGGAAATCGTGGAGGCCAGCACCAAGGCATCCGATCTCGGTAGACGCGATCTCGATCAGAAGTTGCGGTTTCTTCCGGGGTTTGTCGAAGGGAAAGAAGAGACTTTCTCCGGCCGGCTCGGCGGCATAACGATCTCATACGAGTTTGTGAAAACAGGAAAACCGATGATGGGGCGCATCTATTATCTTCAAGCCGACAACCGCACAATTTACGCGCTGCGCTTTACGGGCTTAAAGGACAAACTGGCGAGAATCCGAAACCAGACCGACCTGATCGCGCGAAGCTTCAAACTTAAGTAGTTAAGAGGTACCGCTGGCACCTCTCAAGTAAGGTAGTAGGGCTTGCCCCCGCTCTTCCGTTGATGACATCAGTGTCGCAACGAAGGGCGGGGGCAAGCCCTCCTTCCGTAACTGAGAGCACACCAGAGGATCTATGATCCTCTAAGAAGTTTCCATTTATCGGTTGAAGAGTTCAGTCACCTTGGTAGGCGCCGAGATCGGAGATCGCAAACGAACCGTTTGCGTTACAATCCTCGAAACAGATGAAACTTACGCTGGCCCCGGGTTTGTCAATTCAGAAATCTTCGATCGAGGGCTATGGCTGTTTTTCAGTCGCCCACTTCAAGCGTCGCAGAAAGATCGCGGAGTATACCGGCGAGAGAATAACCAATGCTGAAGCGCGACGCAGGGCTGGACGGCGAAGATTGCGTATCTGCGGCATCAACGAGCGGTGGAGTTTGGATGGCAGCCGTGGTGGCAACGGCACGCATTACATCAATCATTCATGTGAGCCAAACGCTTACATGAAGATCCTATATGACCATATTCTTTTTATCGCCTTGCGCGACATCAGACCGGGCGAAGAAATCACCATCGACTACGAAACCACTCTCCATTCAAATAAAAAAAGGTGCACCTGTGGAGCACCTTCCTGCCGGGGAACTATAAACAAGGCCGAAGCCTAGAGTCGCGGTAAAGTGAAGCTAAATTTTGATCCTCGTCCAACTTCTGATTCGAGTTGAACACAACCGCCGTGTTGTTCCACGACTTCGCGCACGAACGAGAGGCCCAGACCCGTCGACTCTTCGTCTTTGTCTTCGCCTTCGCGCACCACGCGATAAAACTTTTCCCACACCCGATCCTTAGCCTCGGAGGGGATTCCATAACCCCTGTCTTCGACTGAAAGCCTGACAGCTTCAGCTTCGAGAGCCGTGGAGACTGTTACCGTCGTCCGCTCCGGACTGTATTTGATTGCATTGCTGACCAGGTTTCTCACGGCTTGTGTGATCATGCTCTTGTCGGCAGCTACGGGCGGAAGCCTCTGGGTTGGCTGCTCAATTAAACGAATCCTTCGTTTCCTGGCAGTCGGCTGAAGGTTTGCGATGGTCTCTTTCACCACTTCATCAAGCCGCAGTGGAATCTTCAATACTTCCTGCCGGTCTTTGCGCTGCAGTTTTGTAACAGCCAGGAATGTATTGATCATCCGCGAAAGCCGTTGCGATTCATTCGCAATGATCGTCACGAATTCCTTCGCCTGTTCGGGAAGGGTGTCGTCGGTTGCTAACAATTCCGCGAAGCCGTTGATACTGGTCAGAGGAGTACGCAGTTCGTGTGACATCAGCGAGATCATGTCACTCTTCAGTTGTTCATACTCCTTGATTTGAGTCAGGTCTCTGACGACTAGTGCTAGACATAGCGGCTGCCGTTCGCCGTTACCCAAGACGGCACCTTCATCAAACACCAGCGATATTCGTAGAAAGTGGGTTTCGTTTCGGTCAGCGAAGTTAAGCTCGCGCTCATAGGCATTGCCCGTCTGCAACACCCGGCGGACGGCGATGGCAGGTTCATCGAAAACGTCGGTCTTGAACTTGTCCAGCAGTTCAAAGAAACTCATTTTGCCGGTTTGGGGCAGGCCCGCTGTTTTGAGAAGCGTTTGGTTTGCGAAGGCAAGCCTTCCGTCGAGATATGCCAGGGCAACTCCGTCGCCAATCTCCGAAAGTGCGTTGATGCCGACGTGCTGTTCGAGGAGGGCACCGTTGAGAACATAAAGGGATTGAAGTCTTTGCTGCGAAGCTTTTGCCGAGAAGAACGAGAAGAGATTCCGACCATTAGCCTCTTCGTGAGCCTCTTCTCGTTGGAGGTTGCGCGCCATTTGTCCACCAACCGCCGTTAGCAATGCCTTGTCATCGTCATCGAATTCCCCGGCAATGCGTATGAGCAGTGCGCCGACTGTTCGATCTTCGTGTGTGAGTGGCAGTGCGATATTTGTCTGCGCATCCGCCGATTCGGCTTGCTCAACGATGATCTCTCGCTGTTCGATTGCGCGCTGACACAGGCTGACCCCGTCACGCCATGTGGAATTTCGACCCGCCTCCAGAGCCCCGCCGTTGACTCGAAGGCGAGCGGAGGAAACCAGGTGACCGTCGGCGTTTCGTCGAAAAACAACTGCCTCACTGGGAGAGAGTACGTTGTCGAGCAACTGCAATCCGCTGAGCAGACTGTGGGCCGCGTCATCCCCTTTGAGCGACTCAAGTTTTGTGGAGGACGCGATTAGCTTGCTCGTCAGTTCGTCATCTCGCTGCCGGAGCCTCAGTACCTGCGTCGTGATAGCGGAAATGAATGCGGCCAGCGCGATTTGAATAAAAAGAATATCGAATGACAGAAACCATGAAGAGAAAAGGCTAAGTCCAGCAAGACCAAGAAAGCCCCCTCCCAGGTATGGAAACGATTTGCGTCCTCCAAAACGTCCGACGGCAAGCGCAGCTGCGAATGATGCGGTGAAGATGAGGGCGCAGCCGATCTGGAGAGTGGGAGTGGTTAGTTCGGCATCTCGGATCCTGGCGGCTATCACGAACGTGGCCTGGAGTGAAGACAGGAGACCGGACAACCACAATGCAACGCCAATCGAGCCGGCAACAACGCCGACTGCAGCGGAGGACAAGAGTGACCGGTGAAATGCTGAAATTGCCAAGGTTTAGGTAGAATCGAAAGCTGAGGCGGGAAACAATCTTAAGCTCATGCCGGGATGACACGAGCGGGATGGATTATACACTGTTGAGCACTGATTACTCCAGCACAACGCGAGGCTCAAACGGTAGGTTAGGCGCCGAGAGATTTTAGTGCCCGGATTAAATCTGGCTCGTCCTGTGGGTCGACCGTGCGAGGGTCAATTAGAACCAAGCCACCGGCGATCCGGCAAATGACCGGCGGGGAAGAAATCCGCAGTTTTTCTTGTAATTCATCGGCACTGTAGGTGTTGTGTTTCAAAGCGAGTAGTGCCGTTAGAGGATGAACATTGGGTCCTGACCCGCCGCCGACAGCCGATTCGCCTGAAATCACCGTCGCCGTTAGACCCGCGAAGCCGGGCTCGCCAGAAACAACGCCGGCGATGCTTCTTGCCCTGTTTTCTATAGACTCCATTGACAGGCCCAACATCCGAAGCGTGGGTATCTCTTCCAAGGCTCCACGGCGGTGCGCATCGAGTGTTGCTTCGAGAGCCGCTAAACAAAGTTTGTCTGCACGCAGCGCACGGTAAAGGGAATGTGTTCGAAGACGATCGATAATTTCACGGCGGCCAACAATTAATCCCGCCTGGCTCGCTCCGAGCAGCTTATCGCCACTGAAAGAAACTACATCCGCGCCGGCAGATATCGACTCACTAATCACGGGCTCGTCGCCAAGACCGTACTGAGTCAAATCAACCAGCACGCCCGACCCGGCATCTTCATACAGAAAAACATCCGCATCATGTGCCAGCTTGGCGAGTTCACCAAGTCCGGGAGAATCTGTGAACCCCACGATGCGATAGTTCGAAGGATGGACGCGCATTATCACTTTGGTTTTGTTATCAAGTGCTCGCCGGTAATCATCGAGATGCGTACGGTTGGTTGATCCAACTTCGATCATCCGCGTCCCGGAATTAGACATCACCTCGGGCACACGAAAATCACCGCCGATTTCAACGAGTTCACCACGCGATACGATCGTCTCGCCGTCAGCGGCCAGCACAGTAAGGATTAACAGTGCTGCAGAGGCACAGTTGTTTACAACTAGAGCCGCTTCAGCTCCTGTTAGCTGGACAAGTAATTCCTCGGCGCGCGCTGCGCGTTTTCCACGTGAGCCCGTTAGTGCGTCGTATTCGAGAGTGCAATACCCGGAAGCCTCGCGGCCAACCGCATCGCGAGCGGAAGCGGAGAGTGGCGCGCGTCCCAGATTCGTGTGCAGTATCACGCCCGTGGCGTTGATTACACGCCGGATGCCTACTTGTGATTCACGTTCGGCCAAAGACCCAAGTCTTCTGGCGGCCTCCTTCAGAAGAGCTTCCTTTGAGTGCTCGTTTGAGCCCCGGCATTGAATTTCGGTCCGCATTTCCTCCGTGACGTGGCGTGCGATTGCTGTCAGATGCTGCAAGCCCAGCGACTCGCGAAGCTTTGCTGCCACAGCGGTGCGCAGTAATTGGTCGATTGAAGGGAGTGAGCGCAGCGGCGAGGCTTTAGTTGAGGGCATACGGATCCTGGTTCCAGTGGGTTCGGGACTTGGCACTGGTAGAATAACTGCGCTGACACCGTTGAGCAAACCGCAATTTCAACGCAAAGGCCCATAGAATGAGGCCATTCAAACCTCTTGTTGACACGTTGCTTTCCGAGCACCTAGACTAACTTCGCGTCCCACACGACGCCCCGCCTGCTTTCCCTGCCACTGTTAAGGAGATCAAATCAAAATGGCGCAACGCGATAACCGGCTTTTCCGTGCACAAACGAGAGCCAAGAATGCCAAAACTGCCAAAGGCAATTCTGGAGAGTATGAACCGACCGTCGACGAGCAGTTGACCCGTTTAGAAGACGACATTCGCCGTCTTAAAATTGAATTTGACGTCTTCTTCAACGGCGCCTCCAAGCGTCCGCCCTATGATACAAAGGGTCGAGTGGAGACGTTAATCAAGCGGCTGGGAGACGACAGGACTGTGAGCTTTGCACAGCGTTATCGTTACAACTCCCTGGCCTCACGTTACAACGCCTTCCGCGACCTTTGGCGGCGGACGATGCAGGGTCGGGAAGAAGGCCGGGACCCAATGGCCACGGCGAGAGCGAACGCAAAACAAGAGGCTGCGGATCACTTTAAACGAACCAGCTTCGTGTGTGAGGATGCGCATAAGGACGTGGAGTTGGTTAAAGACGTCTACCGTGCGCTGCTCGAGGCCAAGAAGATTTGTGGGGAACCTGTCGAGAACTTTTCTTTTCCACGATTTCATAGACTGGTGGCGTCACAGGCAGACGGTCTAAAGGAACGTTTGGGCTGTGAACGAGTTTCTTTTTCGATTGATGTTGAGGGGGGCCATGTGAGCTTCAAGGCCAAAGGTGAACGAGGCTGAATCAAGATCAGCGCTGAACAAAAAAGGCAATCCCGATGACTCGGGATTGCCTTTTATTTGTGGGCGCTTACCGGACCGTTCGACCGGTAGCGGTCAGTGGCGTTGCCAAAGCAAGCCGGGGAGACCTACATCTTAATCACTTTTTCCGCTTGCGGCCCTTTCGGGCCCTGCGTCACTTCGAACTCTACTTCCTGACCCTCTTCGAGGGTCTTGAAGCCGTCGCCCTGAATGGCGCTATAGTGAACAAAGATGTCTGAAGAGCCAGGCTGCTCGATAAATCCATAGCCCTTCGAATTGTTAAACCACTTGACCTTACCGGTTATTCTAGACATAACAACGAATCCTCCTAACGATTCGGTAAAACAGGGCACTAGTGACACAGACTTCAATCTGCATCTCTTCGGCTTCGTTGATTAGCTAATCATCAGAAACCCACAGACTGAAGTCTGTGTCACGTTGCGCGACCTTGGGTTAAAGCTTGTGAGCCGGGACACGCTTTGGGGGCGCATTACGGAAACACAAAACAAAAAAAGCATGGTGAAAGGCGCTCGATAGCGCATTTTCATCATGCATGCTTACACGGGGAAAACTGAGAACACATTACTGTAAAGCTTGTAATACGAAAAACTTAGAACAAATTCGGGGTCAACTCAAACGAGCGCGCATACTAAGCGAAAGCAATTTGGCCTGTCAAGCGAAAAAGAGTCCTATCTTGACGCGGTCGTCAACAGATATTGCAAAGGATTAACGGGCTGATCGTTAATTCGAACTTCATAGTGAAGATGCGGTCCGGTCGAGCGACCTGTAGACCCGACTCGGCCAATAAATTCGCTTCGTTCGACCCTTTGTCCCTGAGTTACGTCAATCTTGGAAAGGTGTCCATACCGAGTAGTTAGGCCCCCGCCGTGATCGACAACCACTAGCTGACCGTAGCCGTTTTGCCAGCCGACAAACGTAACCGTTCCGCTCGCTCCCGAAACGACAGGGGCGCCCATTGCGGCCTCGATATCCTGGCCGGAGTGGAATTCGTAAGACCCTCCACCAAAGGGATTGCGCCGGCCGCCAAATCCTCCCTCAAGTTTGCCCTCCACTGGCCAAACCGTCGGCGTGTAACCGCGTTCCCTGAGAACAGCCTCATAGGACTGCATGTTTTTTTCGAGCTGTGCCATCTTACTTTCAAGCACGGCCAAACCTTCACTATCTAGCGGTAGGGCGGGGCCGCCGGTTCCCGGGATACTTGAATCTTCGACCACGCCCGACTTTTCGGCGAGTTTTCTAGAAGTGTCTTCGACGGCCTCAACACGATGGTTAAGCTTGTTGAGTTCGTGCCGCTGTCGCTCGTTTTCTGCGCGAAGTCGCTGATTCTCAAACTCCGTCCGCAAATGCGCGGCCTGTTGGGTTAGGCCGTAAAAACCGTATACCGAAGCACAAATGAGGCCGGTAACGACAAATGCCAGGAGCCTCAGAGATCTCTTGTTGACGCAGAAGCGGCGGATTCTGGAACTCGGGCGGGGGGTGTGCGCGATAATAAAAGCGTAAAAACGATCGTCTCTGGCCATTTCAATCTGTCTCCCGTGCTTCAGCAAAATTGGGGCTGCCAAAGCAACCGAAAAAAGGCACAACCGCCAATTCGTGACGGGTGCGATCTTTAGTGCTTTACGAGGTTTGTATTTTGACCTGCTCGAAGATTGCAGCGGAAGAATAAACCCCCTCTGCCAGGAGGTGAAAATTCATCCGGCCGATGCTGCAAGAAGCGTGACCCTATCACACGGGTCTGGAGGATTGCAACCCGAGGGAGTGGAGCGAATTTGGCTAGAAATCCCGTGCTTCGCGCTTACGCTGAGAGCGGTCTCTGACGATGGTAAAGATGATCCCTATTAGTAGGGCCAGGAAGATCGCGATAATCAATATCTTGATAGCCCCGAGAAGGAAACCTCCCAGAGTAATTACAGAACCCAGCAGGGTGATCACGAGCAGAATCAAAGCGGTAATGGCGCCCAATGCTTTAAGAATTAATCCCATTTCTACAAACCTCAGTTCCCGTTAAAAGCTTCGCTTGAACGGAAGAGTTTCGACATCCTTACGAAGTTGCGTCGTTTCACCCGACCTAAATCGAGGGGCTTCCACAATGGAACTCGCGACCACGGACGGTGGCGGCCTTCGCGAATCGAAACGAATGATTCGACTGCCCGAACCGCGCCGGCGGACGTAGTCGAAAAGCATATAAGCGCCCAGCGCCACCAGCGCTACTGGAAGGAATTGCCTGACTGGAAACTGCACTCCGAGCAGGGTGTGGCAAAGGAACAGGGTTCCGATAATAACCAGCGTTATTCCCCACGCAAATGGATTTCCGTACAAGCGACGAGTAATCACATCCTCTTCTGTATCTGGCGAGAGTCCGGCGCGAATAAGTTGGGCCGTACGACATGCATCGACGGCTGCGAACAGCCAGGTCCCTAAGACGCCAAGAATGAAGAAAGGTACGCCCTGCGTCAGGACTGCCATCTGAAAGAAACTGGAAAAGATCGCAAAGTGGACGATGGCTTTCGCCGTCTGACCGTTGTAAGCGGCTCCCAAGCCAGGCACGAAAGACAAAAGCGTTGCGATAAACGGCGAACTGCTCCGATAACTGATTGGAGGAGATTGCGATTCCTGTCGAAGCATTTCGACTCCGGCAACGATGCAATCCTGGCAAAACGGAAATCCACGAATACGATGGTCGCAGGCAGAACACAATTGACGTGCACATTGATTACACTGCACGACACCTGCATTCTTGGGATGATAGGAACAATACAACATCATTAGTTCCAGCTCCGCCTTAGGGCTTATTTTCGCCACTCGTATTTTGTCCACTCGGTTTTGGCTGCTGTTGTGACTGGTTTTGCTGTCCGGCAGGCGCTGTTGGCGCGGCTCCAGTGCGCTGGCCGCCCACAAGATCCTTGATGCCTTTCGTGATCTCGTTTATCCCACCGGTCGAATCAGCGCTGCGTTCAGCTAAACGCAGGCTGGCAGTGTAAACGCCGCTAATCGAACCATCCGCCGAAACGGTGTTAGTCAGTACAAACACTGCAACCAATAACATCGTGGCAACGGTAGCAAGTTGCGGAGAAATGATTGGGTCAAGCCAAACTCGCAGCCAGGCTGCGATTCTCTCACCCAGGGAAGCGCGTATCTCTTTGGAGAGCTCGCTACCAGTTGTCGCAAGCAGAATTCTTTCGTTAAGTCCGGCAGGGAGTGGCTTTTCCTCACCGAGGTAGATGTAGCAAGTGCCGATCGCCCGAACCACTTCACCAGGAAGTTCCGTGCACCTTTTGCAAAGCAGCGCGTGTCGTTCCCATCGATGATAGAGCGGAGCGGGGAGGAATCCGTCGAGATAGTCAGTTACATACTCTTCGAAGTCTTCACACGACATTGCCGTTTCCGGCATGGTGCTCAGCAGAATTCGAGCCTCTAGATCTCGGGGAGCATCGAGCGCGGCGGCGGCTCGGCAGGCCTGCATTGTGTTCTTCACCTCGCTCAAGGTGTCATGACACAACGGACAACGCAGCGCATGCTCAGCAAATGTCTTGTGAACATCAGGCTTGAGCGTGCCCTCCAGGTAATCTGTCAGCCGATCCTCAAAATCATTACAAAGCATTACGTTTTCTCTTCCCGCCCCTCAACAATTGTGAATCGTCCGCTTCGCTCCCCAGCGGGCAGACAACTAAACTTCGCTTGCCGCCAAAACTTTCATACGCCGTAAAATCTTCGCTAACTCGATGCGTCCTCGGTTTATTCTCGACTTAACGGTCCCTTCGGGGATATTTAAAAGATCGACAATTTCCTGATAACTCAATTCTTCAATGTCTCGAAGAATCACGCAGGTCCGTAAATCCGGCGAAAGTTTATCTATTCCAGCCTGGACCTGTGCGCCCAATTCGCGGCGCTCCATCTCCTGCTGCACCGAACGCGAAACGGTATGAAGGTGATAAGTGTGGTCTGCCAGGTCGTCGGCCTGGTTGTCGTGAGGCGTGCGCTGCCGCTTCCGGTAATCATCAATGATGAGATTGCGCGCCAAACGCATCAGCCAGTTTTGCAAATCACCCTGCTTAGCGTCGTACTGCTCCAAAGATCGATAAACCCTTACAAAAACTTCCTGTGTCAAATCCTCTGCTGTGTCCGCTCGCGACGTGAAACGGTATGCGAGGTTGTAAATTCGGCGCGAGTAGGTGTGGACAATTTCCTCCCATGCCGCGCCATCTCCTGCGCGACACCTGCGAACTAACTCGGCTCCTTCGTTGGCAGCCAAAGCTCTTGCAGCCCCCACTTTTTTCTTCTCCGCCTTAGTAATTAGGGTTCCTGCCACTCCAACTCAGGTTCATCACCCCGTGTTCAGGCGGAATTACGATTCGCCGGAGTGGAAAGTTCCGGCAAAGCCGGAGAGCCCGAAATGTCGCTGGGCTGACTCACAACCAGCTGACGATTCCGTGGATTATCACTGACTTCGGGGTTCTTGCTCCAGGTAATGAACTGTAGTAGCCTTCCGGCGCGGCCCAATATCTTGTGGTTCACGTTCTTCCAAGTCAAGCGGTCTACTAATTCTTGAAGTCTACTACTCGCAAATACGTTGAGTTCGGAGCGCTTTCCCTGCTCGCCATCGCTATTCTCTGGTGGTTTGGCAGACACCTGGACTGGGCGGAGGTTCGAGTCGCGGTTGGCCGAGCGAATCCATACCTACTGGGTCTGGCGGTAGTGGTTATTTGCTCCACTTACTTCGTTCGTTCGGCGCGTTGGGGCGCGCTACTGGCACCGCTTTCTCCCGCCAGCATGCGAAATCTTTTTATTGCCACAACGGTCGGGTTTGGAGCGCTCTTCCTATTCGGACGGATGGGCGAAGTTGTGCGCCCGCTGGTTTTGCCGATGCGTGATCCAAAGATTCGACCGAGTGCCTCGTTTGTCACGATCATGGTTGAGCGCATCTACGACATGTTGGCGATCGTCGTTTTCTTCGCGGCAAATCTTATCTGGATGAAACCGCCGACGAATTCAGCGGTTGAGTTCAATCGCGTTCGCTTTGTTGGAATTTTCATGCTGGTCGCCGTGCTCTCAGGAGTCTTCCTGATGGCGCTTTTCAGAAAAAACTCGCGCTCGGTGATTGACCGCGTGAAGAAGATTCTCGAGCGCCGCCGCTTTATACCGTCGCGACTAACAAAAGCCGTGATCGGTATTCTGGAACAGCTTGCTCGTGCGCTCCGAGTTTTAGTTAACGCACGTGAGCTGGCGGTAACAATCGGCTGGACCGTACTGCTTTGGGTTGGAATAGCAATCGGCAACTGGCTTGTGCTGCGCGCCTTTGGCCTTAATTTTGGAATAACCGAGACTGTGTTTGTTATGGGTTGGGCGTTGGTAGGCTCATTGGTTCCTACGCCTGGAGGGGCAGCCGGCGCCTTCCACGCAGCCACGGCGGGCGCTTTGATTTTTCTAGGTATTGGCCGAGAAACGGCGGCGGCCATCTCCATCGTGTTACATCTCGTGGATTTTGGGCCGGCCCTCATTGTGGGGCTTGTCTGCATCCTGCACGGCGACGTCAACATAAGAAACCTACGCTCGCTTACGTCCTCGGAAACTGCCGAACACGCAATTGAGGACGAGCCCATTGTGCCTGACGAGAATTACGGGAACAGCCCACTAAAGGCAGCAGCTGCGAGAGATTGAACCTGGGGTGCTAAGAATCGAAATCCGTCTTTGAGGACAATCTGATGAAATGTCCATTCTGTGGTTATCTTGAGGATAAGGTAGTGGATTCACGAGAGTCTCGCGAAGGCGAGGCTATTCGTCGTCGCCGGGAGTGTTTGAGATGCGAACGCAGGTTTACCTCGTACGAACGCATTGATGAAATTCCTTACATGGTGATCAAGAAAGATGGGCGCCGAGAGCCTTTTGATCGCAACAAAGTGATGGCCGGCCTGTTACGCGCCTGTGAAAAACGTCCTGTACCTTCGTCGAAGCTCGACTCGATCGTGAACGCCATCGAGAAATACGTGCAGGAGTCTTCTGAGCGAGAGAGACCGACTAGCAAGATAGGCGAGATGATCATGCGGCGGCTGAAAGAACACGATAAGGTTGCGTATGTGCGTTTTGCGTCGGTCTATCTTGAATTTGAGGACGTTTCGGAGTTCATGACCGAGCTTAAACAACTGGTGCGCACGCGGGCAGCGGGTTCCGCAAGCAAGAAGAATTAGATTCAAACTGGCAGTCGGTGCTCTATGCCAATGATTAAACCCGCTCGTGCGACAGGCCTTGAACGGCTCGAATTGCAGCGTCTACGCGACCGCGTGGGACGCCTTTTCGCGGCTTTGCAGGAAGCTACGGTAGCGGAAGAACCACTTGCGTCTGACACCTGGGCTCCGCCGGTTGATCTTTGTGAAACCGTTGATGCAATAGTTCTTCGCGTCGAGCTTCCGGGTTTGACCGCCGATCAAATTAGAGTTGGGGCGACGAATACTCAGCTTAGAATTTGGGGCGAGAAGAAGCGCCGTAAGCCTCGAAACCGAATCCTGTCGCATCTGTGTTCTGAGCGGAGTTATGGCAAGTTTTGCCGGTTGGTTCCGCTCCGTTGGACGGTGAGTGTACAGGACGCCACCGCGGAACTGGCAAACGGCATCCTCCTGGTAACGTTCCCAAAGATCGAGGATCGGCGCGGAGTGGAGTTTAGAATTAAGGTTAAGGAGGAGAGCACAGAATAAAACCGGCGTTGTGGAGTAAACGTCTAGTCTGGATCGATATCAACTATGGCAATCATAAAAGAAACAGAAATTACCGAAGACATCGAAGTTGCTGAGACTGGTCAGGAACTGCAGATTCCAAATGATCTACCGGTGTTGCCGCTTCGAGACATCGTTATCTATCCGTTCATGATCGTGCCGCTCTTTGTCTCGCGGGAAAAATCGATCAGGGCCGTTGATGAAGCGCTGGGCGAAAACCGAATGATCCTGCTGGCGTCACAGAGAGACCTTGATAAGGAAGAGCCCGCCGCTGAAGACCTCTACAAAGTTGGCACTGCGGCCGTGATCATGCGGATGCTGAAGCTGCCCGACGGCCGTATACGAATACTCGTTCAAGGGCTCGCTCGCGCCGAAATAGAATCCGTTGAAACTAGCGGAGAATACATTCGGGCCCGAGCACAAGTGGTTCAGGAAATACTTCCTCCGGAACGCTCACTTGAAGTGGAGGCACTGATCAGGAATGTCCGAGCGTCAATGGAGAAGGCCATTAACCTGGGCAAGAACATTTCGCCGGAAGTGATGGCGATAATTGCGAATCTAGACGACGCCGGACGGCTAGCTGATTTGTCGGCTTCGAATCTCGAGCTCAAGGTTGAAGATGCGCAGTCGGTCCTGGACATCGCCGACACCACCGCACGGTTGAGGCGCGTGAATGAGTTACTGAACAAAGAGATTGAAGTGCTGACCGTTCAGCAGGAGATCAACACTCAGGCGCGGGCCGACATCGATCGGTCACAGCGCGAGTTTTACCTGCGTCAGCAGATGAAGGCGATTCAGAGCGAACTTGGAGAAGGTAACGAGCTGGCCGAGGAAGTTGCACAGTTCAGAGAAAAGATTGAATCCTCCAACATGCCGAAGCCGGCGGAAGACGAAGCGTTACGCCAGTTGAAGAAGTTGGAACGGATGCATCCCGATGCTGCTGAAACAGCGACCCTGCGAAACTGGATGGAGATCATGACTGACCTCCCGTGGTCGAAATCGTCCGTCGATAATCTCGACCTGCAAAAAGCTGAACAGATTCTCAATGAAGACCACTACGGACTAGAGAAGGTAAAGGATCGAATAATCGAAGCGCTGGCCGTTCGAAAGTTGAAGGAGAAGCCCAAAGGACCAATTCTTTGTTTGGTGGGACCGCCGGGAGTCGGCAAGACTTCACTCGGCAGATCGATTGCGCGCGCCCTGGACCGAAAATTTATGCGCTTGTCGTTGGGCGGGGTTCATGACGAAGCCGAGATTCGAGGACACCGTCGAACCTACGTCGGCGCCATGCCGGGCCGGGTGATTCAAGCTATCCAACAAGCCGGAACAAACAATCCGCTGATCATGCTGGATGAGATCGACAAGGTAGGCGCGGATTTTCGTGGCGACCCGTCTTCCGCCTTGCTTGAAGTTCTCGATCCGGAACAGAACAACACCTTCCGCGACAACTATCTGGGCGTAACGTTTGATTTGTCGAACGTTATTTTCATGACCACTGCAAACGTGCTCGATACGATTCAGCCGCCGTTGCGTGACCGCATGGAAGTAATCCGTTTGGCCGGATATACGGAAGAAGAAAAGCGCGAGATTGCCATACGGCATCTGTTGCCGAAGCAGATGGAAGAGAACGGCATCACCGCTAAAGATCTGCATATTTCGAAAACTGCCTTAACCGCTTTGATCCAGCAATACACGCAGGAAGCCGGCTTGCGACAATTGGAACGTGAGATCGGCAGGATTAGTCGGAAGGTGGCCCGACGCATCGCCGAAGGCCACAAAGGTTCTGTCCGCGTCTCGCTTAAAAATATTCACGAGTTTCTAGGCGCGCCGAAGGTAATCCCGGAGGAGGTGCTGAAGAAGGACCAGATTGGCGTAGCAACCGGTCTAGCCTGGACTGCCGTCGGGGGAGACATACTCTTCATCGAAACACTCAGAATGAAAGGGAAGGGCAACCTGGTCCTTACCGGACAGTTGGGCGAAGTGATGCGGGAGTCGGCTCAAGCGGCGTATTCGTACGCCAAATCTCGCGCTAAAGAACTCGAGATCAATGAAGACGATTTCACTAACTACGATCTTCACATCCACATTCCTGAGGGAGCGATTCCAAAGGACGGTCCTTCCGCGGGAATTACTTTGGCAACTGCGATGGTCTCTGCGCTTTCGCTGCGTCCAATCAGAAAAGATGTGGCGATGACAGGTGAAATCACTTTGCGCGGAAACGTGCTCCCGGTGGGAGGTATCAAGGAGAAAGTGCTGGCGGCGCGACGCGCGCGCGTGTCCACAATAATCCTGCCGGCACAAAATAAGAGAGACCTCGACGAAGTTCCGAAGGAACCGTTCAAGGACATCCGCTTCGTCTTCGTCGACAACATGCGACAGGTGTTTCGCGAAGCATTGAAAGAGAGGGTGGTTCCACCGGTCAGTTCAGGTCCGCGACCGCAAAGAGTTCCACAAGCCGCGTCGGGGCGTGAGATCTAGAAGTAGGACAGACATTCCTGTCTGTCGGAGAAACGGAAGAGGTCTGTTGCATTACAGTGGCCTTTGCCAAATCTCCGACAGACAGGAATGTCTGTCTTACTAGGACAAGGCTGTTTGCCTGGTGATGAAAAACTCCTGACTGTTGAATGGCCTCTCGCCGGGTTCCAACGTAACCTTGGTATACGACCCATCAGGTTGCAGCTCCCGCGCTTTAGTGTTATCGCGCAGATATGTCTCCAGCATCACGTCCCTGAGATAGTGCTTAAGTGATGGATCGGAAACCGGCGCTACCACCTCGATCCGGTAGTTGAGATTGCGTGACATCCAATCGGCACTGCCGATGTAAACCTCATCGTCGCCGCCATTCGCAAAATAAAAGACACGACTGTGCTCGAGGAATCTGCCGATGATGCTTCTCACGGTAATGTTTTCTGACAGGTTTGGTACGCCCGGACGCAGCATACAAACGCCACGAACGATAAGATCGATCTTCACCCCTGCACTTGAGGCTTCATATAGCTTCTCGATCAACTGCTTGTCCGCGAGCCGGTTTAGTTTTGCCACGATTCGTGAAGGCCGTCCGCCTTGTTGATGACGAATCTCACGATCGATGAACTCATTGATTCTCCGCCGCATGTTGACCGGCGCTACGGACAGCTTCCTGTAATCCATCTGCCGCGAGTATCCGGTCAAATAGTTAAAGAGTTCACTCGCATCAGCACCTACGGCTTCATCTGCAGTAAACATTCCCACGTCTGTATAGAAACAGGATGTTGTAGGATTGTAATTACCAGACGCGACATGGACATACCGTTTCAAGTTATCGCCTTCGCGCCGCACCACCTGCGTGAGCTTCCCGTGGGTCTTTAAGCCCAACACTCCGTACACCACGTGCACACCGGCTTCGTCTAACTTCCGCGCCCATTCGATATTGTGTTCTTCGTCGAAACGAGCTTTCAGTTCGATCAACGCGGTAACCTGTTTCCCCTTTTCGCTGGCTCGGATCAGAGCCGGCGGAATTGGGGAGTCAGGCCCGGTTCGATAAAGACAGATCTTGATCGCGACTACGTCAGGGTCGTCCACGGCTTCATTGATAAAATCAGTGACCGTGACGTAGGAATCAAACGGGTGATGGAGAAGGACGTTTTGTTCCTTGATAACTTCGAACAGCGACGTTTTTCCCAGCCACTCCGGAATTGCGGGACTGAAGTGCTCATATTTGAGATCCGGACGGTTTAGGTCATACAAGGCTGTGAAGTCCTGTAAGCTGAGCGGAGCATCGACTTTGTAAACATCTTCCGCCTGAAGTTCCAGGGATTCCGTCAGGTAGTTGATCATCTCATCCGGCATATCCGCGGAAACTTCAAGACGCACCGGAGTGCCAAAACGGCGTTTGCGAAGCTCCTGCTGTATGACGCGCAGAAGGTCCTCAGCTTCGTCCTCTCGAATTTCTAGGTCCGCATCGCGGGTCACGCGAAATCGATGACACGCTCCCGGAATCATGCCGGGAAATAGCGACGCGATATTCGCTTCGATCAAATCCTCCACCAACACAAACTTGCTCCCGAGCTTCCCGACAGGGATCAGGCGCGGCACAACCAGCGGCACCTTGATTCGCACAAACCTGGGCACTTGCTTTTGTTTCGGATCAGCGACCGACTTGCCCTCGGGTGCTCGCACCATCAGCCCCAGATTCAAGCTAAGCGGTGAGATATAGGGAAACGGATGGCTTGGATCCACAGCCAATGGAGTCAGAACCGGAAACACCTTCTCCATGAAGTATTGATTCAACCAACCCTGCTCTTTATCGCTTAACGAATCGTAGTTGAGCACGTGAATGTTCTGAGCAGCCAACTGGGGAACTATTTCCTCGCGCAGACATCTAGATTGTAGTTCGACCAGGTCAAGTGCACGTTTTCGAATCTCCCTGAGCTGCTCATCGGGTGTCATGCCATCCGCCGACAGCTCCGTCACCTGTTCGTCCAATTCCTCTTTGAGCCCCGAAACACGAATCATGAAGAACTCATCCTGGTTTGAGGAAAAGATTCCCAGGAACTTGAGACGTTCGAGCAGCGGGTTGGGGGCGTCAAGGCCTTCTTCCAGGACCCTCTTGTTGAACTCCAGCAGACTGAGTTCGCGATTGAAGAACAAACGCGTAGCGCCGGGCGCCGTGGGATGGAGCGCGGGCAGACGCGGGACCTCTTTCAAGGAACTCGATGGAGATTCTTTGCGAAGGGCTGTTGACATGTTTCCCCAACTATTTGGAACCGACACTTTAGAATTCAGTGGAACCAGGGAGACCTGTCCCGAGAGAAGTCAAAAGGGGTGGAGCAAGGACCATTCCAGAACCGAGCTTTGGACACTTAATGAAGGTTACAAGGTTTCCCCGGCCGGTAATCTCAATAGAATCAGCACCAAAACTTTACTGAAACTGTATGAAATCAGTCCTAAGCGAATCGCAAAACGTTACTACGTGGGAGCGATCTAATCTTCGATGGTGCCTCAGAAAACCGACAATAGTCGTCGTTGGGGGCGACGAGACCTAAGGGTAGGTCTGAAACGGGGATCGCTAAGAACAGGTAAGTCCGAACCCGTTTTGAGACGAATTGCGCACAACCCAAATTCGGGGCAAAGCATCTTATTTCGTGGGTTGAGATAGATTGGAAACAGTCACGAATTTGGCGTCTATTTCAACTGTGACTTGTTTGACACTCCGGAAAACCGTGTGATAACCTCCGGACTGACTTTTGGCTTCAGTTTACGAGTGTTGGGATTATCCAATCTCATCCACGAGGGGCCTGAAACACCTCGCAACAAATGTAATTTCGCTGTGCGACATCCCCTTTAGAAATTGGTCTGGAAATCGCACGCAACAATCAACAGGGGAAGCGACAATTTGATGACAACGGGCTTACGTAGATCGATAGTGGGTTTTACGCTCTTCACGGCGCTCGTTGTGCCGGCTGTTAGCATTAATGGCCAGGTACAGGGTGGCTCTTCTGCGCGCGACATTCCTACGGCTGTTGAGCAGGCCGATGAGCACGTGCAAAAAGTGATCGTTGCAGCCGAAGATCACTTCCGAAAGGGCAAGCTCAATCTTGAGGACAACAAGCGCGATCAGGCTCGCGATGAGTTTGACAAGGCGGTAGATACAATTCTGGAGTCGGGCCTCGATGTCAGGGCGAGTCAGAAATTGCAGAATTTTTATCTGGAGCTCGTCGAGCGCATCTATCGCCAGGAAGTCCCTCTTGGACCTGGCCCGTTACGGCCCAACGTGACAGAGCTCGTAGCTCAGAATGGCGCTGTCCCACAAAAGATCGAACCACCGCAGGTCGGATTCAGCGAACAAAAATTTGAGCCCTCCCCACTCGATCAACTGAGTCAGCTCAAGCTAACTCGGGAGGAAGAAAACGTATCTGACGCTGACGTCGTTGCACTGGAACAGGCTAAGCAGAATGTAAACTTCGCCTTCAACACGCATCCTCTGGTCCAACAGTACATTAACTATTATCAGGGACGTGGCCGTTCGACGATGGAGTCTGGCCTGCGCAAGTCGGGTCAGTTCATGAAGATGGCGCGCCAGATTTTCAAAGAAGAAGGCGTACCCGTCGATATCACCTGGTTGGGCCAGGTTGAAAGCGCATGGAAACCGAAAGCTATGTCGTGGGCCGCCGCTTCAGGTCTATGGCAGTTCATTCCGGGTACCGGCCGTCAGTATGGGCTCCGCCAAACAGCCTGGGTGGATGAGCGCAACAGTTTTGAACAAGCCACTCGTGCCTCGGCTAAATACTTGAAAGACCTCGCCAATCATTACAACGGAAACTGGGAGTTGGCGATGGCGGCTTACAACACGGGACAAGGGAACGTCGACCGTGCTATCTCGCGAGCCGGAACAGCGAACTTCTGGTCAATATATCCCTACATTGCGCAGGAAACGCGCAACTACGTGCCGAACATCCTGGCTACGATCCTGATTGCTAAGAACCCTGAAAAGTACGGGTTTAAAGGGATTCGACCGGAACCATCAATGGCTTACGACCGGGTCCAAGTCGCAAACGCGACAAGCTTGCAGTTAATCGCAGAAGCAACGGATACCAGCGTTGACCACATTCGGGGACTGAACCCGGAATTGCGTCGCGACGTGACTCCACGAGGAGAGGCCTACACTGTTCGCGTTCCCGGCGGAAAGGGTCAACAATTTCATGCCCTGCTCAAGCGCATTCCGTCCGAACGCCGCGAGACGGCGCGCGTGATTTCGGTTATGCCCGGCGAAGACCTTCAGAGTGTTGCTAATAGAGCTGGTGTTAGCCTGGCTCAGTTACAGGCTTTGAACAGTGGCGCCGATCTGAAATCGACTAACAAGGTCGTGGTTCCCAGAAGTGGTTTGAGTCTCACGAGCATGAATTGGCGTCGCGCCAAACCTGGCACTGAACCGGCCGCCTCAGGTTTAACTAAGGTTCGCGCGCGTAAAGGCGATACGATTGCTCGCATCGCGTCGGCTCGCGGTCTCGACCCGAACGAAGTTGCGCGACTTAATGGTGTAACTGCTGAAGTCGAACTTCGTGCCGGACAGGAAGTAAGGTTACCAGCGACGGCCGGTGCCGCTCCATCGCGTCGCAGGTAGTTTTTGAAATACTAACGCTTACTTGCCCGTTGTAATCGACGGGCAAAACCTCATGAGCGCGCTTCCGATGTAGTCGCAAGCGCGCTCGATTCGTTTTCACCCTTCATTGCCGCTTGTAGTTAACGCTCTTGCAACAAAGAGGGGCTCCTCCCATGCTCTTTCGCACTCTGTCAGCGGCCGTCTATGGCATCAACGCTGATCTTGTCGACATCGAAGTTGATCTAACGCCCGTACGAGGCGAAGCAGAGTCGCCAGCATCCGTGACCATCGTTGGTTTGCCCGATGCCGCCGTGCGCGAATCGCGAGAGCGCATTCGTGCGGCGATCTCCAACTGCGGATTCTTCTTTCCGTTTCAACGAATCACCATCAATCTTGCTCCGGCGGACGTGCGCAAAGAGGGCGCGAGCTTTGATCTTCCGATCGCGCTTGGCATCCTGGGAGCAAACGGAGATCTCGCAGAAAAAAACAACCTGATTCACGTCCTCTGTGTTGGCGAGTTGTCCCTCGATGGCCGTGTGCGCCCGATTAAGGGGGCGCTGCCGATAGCCATTCTGGCGCGCGAGGCCCTGATAAAGCATGTAGTTCTTCCTGATGAAAATGCGAAAGAGGCGGCAGTGGTTTCCGGAGTCAATGTTTATCCGGTTGCCGACTTGCGCAGCGCAGTTGATCTCGTAGCGGCCCTCCGGTCTTCCGATCCGCCTCAGCCACTTAAGATTGATCCGGCGGAAATTCTGGTCCGCTCAGATCACTACAGCGTGGATTTCCGCGAGGTGCGTGGCCAACTCTCCGTGAAGCGTGCGCTCGAAGTTGCCAGCGCTGGTGGCCACAACATTCTTTTGATTGGTCCGCCGGGCTCGGGCAAAACAATGCTCGCCAAGCGACTACCGACAATCCTTCCCTCGCTCGAATTCGAAGCTGCGCTGGAGCTAACCAAAATCCATTCTGTGGCCGGATTGACCGGCCGCGCCGGCCTCGTCACCGAACGGCCTTTTAGATCTCCTCACCACACGATTAGCGATGCTGGTTTAATTGGAGGCGGCGCAGTGCCGCGTCCCGGCGAAGTTTCTTTGGCACATCAGGGCGTTCTGTTTTTGGATGAATTGCCGGAGTTTGATCGCAGTGTTTTGGAAGTGTTACGCCAGCCACTCGAGGATCAAAAGGTGACCATTAGCCGCGCCGCAATGTCTCTCACCTTTCCTGCGTCATTCATGTTGGCCGCCGCAATGAATCCTTGCCCTTGTGGGTTCTGGAACGATCCCACTCGCGAGTGTCGTTGCACACCGCTCCAAATCCAACGTTACGTGGGTCGCATCTCCGGTCCGCTATTGGATCGCATCGATATTCACATCGACGTGCCCGCGGTTAAGTTTCGGGATTTAACTGGGGAGACGCCGCCAGAAACGGACGACTCGGCGACTATTCGGGAGCGAGTGATTGCCGCCAGAGATAGGCAACTCCAACGCCTGGCGAATGAAAAGATATTCTCCAACGCGAACATGACACCGCGACTGATTCGCCGCTACTGTCGCATCGATAGCGATAGCGAGCAGATGCTTGAACGCGCGATGACTCGACTTGGCCTCTCAGCGCGCGCCTACGACCGCATTCTAAAAGTAAGCCGCACGATTGCAGACCTGGAAAATTCCGAAGACATTCTTTCCGGCCATGTCGCCGAAGCCGTCGGTTATCGCTCCCTCGATCGCACTTACTGGACGTGAGTATAACTGCCAGCAAATTGAGGGGATCCCTGCCATTGTCGATTCCTGGAAAAATAAGTTCCTCCTTCGTCGTAAATTAGCAGAGTCAAATCCGCACAGAGTCAAATTCGCAGATCTTCCTTTGCCCCTATTTTGAGTAGAGTTGAGCGAGATCGAGAGCACTTTAGAAGACCGGTAAACTCATCGAATAATCGACACCCTACAATGCTGATGGTTCGACGTTTACTACTACACAAATCGGATGACGGAAAAATGCGGGAACGAGCGATGACGTCACCGGACTTGTCACGACGGTCGTATGACCGTATCCTGAAAGTCAGCCGCACAACTGCAAATTTGGAAGGTTTCAAAGAGGATCAACTCTGCGTTCGAAGTCGTAGCAGAGGACTCGTTAGGGAGACCACGGGTTGGAGTTGATTCCAGTACTTGGCAGAAACCACTGGCGCGGCTGGGGAAATTCAATATCTTTTGGGTTGGGCAAGGCAACGACGCGCTCAAAGCGCCGCATCACACCCGCGTTGAGGGCAACCCCTGGGGATTGCTGCTCCTTTGAAAAAAGCGGACTCGTGACAAGCGTGGCGAACAGGCGCAAAAGAACTTAAGGCTTTTGTCGCTTGCCCTATTTACGAACACGTGACCGCAGCCGAACTCGAGACTCAGCCGGAAACCGATTTTGCGCTGGCTCAAAAAGCCGCTCAGGGCGATATGGCAGCCTTTGAGCAGCTTTATCAGCGGCACAATCGTCGGGTTTATTCGCTCTGTTTGCGAATGACCAGTAACGTCTCGGAGGCTGAAGACCTTGCACAGGAGGTCTTCATTCAGCTCTTTAGAAAAATTGGAAGCTTTCGTGGTGAGTCAGCCTTTACCACCTGGCTGCACCGTCTGACCGTCAATCAGGTCTTGATGCACTTTCGCAAACGCGGCGTCAAGATGGAGCAAACGACCGACGATGGTGAGACTCCGGTTCAGATCGTAAAAGGCACGGAAAACCCCAATGCGATGCCGGTTGTGGATCGCATAGCACTTGATAAGGCTATTGCCCAACTTCCCCCCGGCTACCGCACGGTCTTTACCCTTCACGATATTGAAGGACACGAACACGAAGAGATAGCCAGGATGCTGGGTTGCTCGGTTGGGACCTCCAAGTCGCAACTACACAAGGCCCGGATGAAATTACGTGGTCTCCTGAGGCAACAGAAGATGAATGAGTAGCTTCCAAGCTAACTTGCCACGGTTTCATCCCCTGAAACCAGAGGGTCGGAAGTTGATCTAAAACTCGTTTAGATGTTGAATTTTTAACGCAGTCTCCCCTTGATTGCTTGAAAACCAAGATACCCACCTGGTCGGGTTAACTACCTGCGTTGGCCGGGTATTTGTTAGAGGTCGGAAGACAATGAACTGCGATAAGTGTCAGGATCTTGTAAGCGATTTTCTTGATGGCGCGCTGAGTCAGGAAGATCAAAAAACTCTTAATCTGCATTTGGAAGAATGCTTGAGCTGTGCCGACGTGCGCACCGATCTCGAATCGATCGTGAGCTTTTGCCGGACGAGTCGCGGCGAGTACATCGCGCCTCCAAATGAGAAGGCGCTTTGGATGCGCATTCGTAACGTGATTGAAGCCGGCGCCGCACCTGCGTTTGCAAGAGCGGCACCGGCGCCACGACAAAACTTTCTGCCAAACTGGATCGGCCGCACCTGGGAACTTTCGTTTCCGCAATTGGCTGCATCGGTGGCGGCAATAGTTTTGTTGGTTTCGCTCTCGACGGCGGTCGGAATGCGCGGCCTCCAACGAGGAGACGTAACGAAGTCGACAGTTTCGTCCGCGGAAAACCTGAGCCTGGCGGCGGCCAACTTGCGCAACCGTATAAACCAGCAGCAGCAGGCAATCGATTATTGGAACCAACGCGTGGAATACAACAAGACCCGTTGGAATCCGGAAATGCGTGAAACTTTCGATCGAAACTTGAAAGTAATTGATCAAGCCGTGACTGCTTCGTTCGACTCTTTGAGTAGCAATCCCCATGACGAAGTTTCCGAAGAGATGTTGAATGCAGCGCTGAATGAGAAGCTGGCGCTCTTAAAAGAGTTTGCGGAACTCTAAGACCGGGTTCAGATTTTGACAGAGAAGAGCAGCGAGACTGACTTGCCCACGCCGATGAAAATTCGAATTTCCCTCGACCGATTTGAAATTCCCCGTACCATCTTTACAAGACTGGCTTTGGTTTTTGTCCTGTTGGTTACCTTTAGCGTCAGTGGTGTCTCAAGTGTCTTTGGTCAACAAACTCTCTCTAAAAGATATCCAGCCGGAAAGAAAGTCCGTGTCGAGTTAAGAAACATTTCAGGCACTATCGTGGTGGAGTCGTGGAATCGCGACGAGATCAAGCTTTCCGCTACTCTTGAATCTCCGAAGGCCAATGTCTCGCCACGCCAGAGCGGTGACGCACTAATCGTCGACGTGATGGCAGATAACCGCGGACGCAGCGACATCGGCGATGTGAATTTTAGACTAACAGTGCCGGTCGATTCTTCGGTTGATCTCGAAACTAAACGCGGCCAGATTACTGTCACAAACATTCGCGGTGAATCAGTGCGCGCCCACGTTTCGCTGGAAGGCGATATTGAGCTCGTCAACATTGGCGCTTTTAAGGTTTTTGCTCAGAACACGACGGGAAACATTTTCTTCGATGGCGAATTCGCACGGGGCGGGAGTTATCAGTTCCAGTCGAGCAAAGGCGATATCACCATCAGAATTCCGGCCGACTCGGCGTTTAACCTGGTGGCTGCGGCGCCGAACCGCCGTATCACTCTTGGTGAGTTTTGGAATAATAATATGAAGAACCTCGGCGACGGACGCAAAGTTACAGGTGACGTTCGTGATGGTCGTTCTTCAGTGGCTGTAACCAATTTCCAGGGCAGCATCACGTTTCATCGTCGATAACATCAGATTAAACTTCGGTTTGACTTCGGACGCCCTTGATCGCTAATCAGGGCGTCCGTTTGTTTTAGAAGACATTTACCAATGACACGAACGTAAGGTGTCTGTAGACTGAGTCGCAACGTTTCAAAGTCCATGATGGACCGCTTAATGAGGTTTATGAAATTGTTCCTGGTTGCCGCACTTCTTCTTGTTACCCTCTTAGTTCCTGCGGCTGACTTCAACGCAAAACATCAGAAGAAAACTACGGAAGTTAACAAGCCCGCTCAGCTTGTACGCACGACGGTGCGACACGAACGGCGTAGGTTGCCCTACGGTGGGACGCTCACCCTCGTGGGTGCGCCTGCCGGCTCAATTACAATTGAAGCATGGTCTAACTCGGAAGTAGATATTACGGCGGAAGTGCAACTTAAAGCTGACACGGAACAGGATCTCGATCGTCTGGCTTTAGTAAATAACGTGGTGGTCGATGATGAACCCAATCACGTTCGCATCTTTACCACAGGCACACACGATAAGAGCTTCATGAAGCAGGTTAAGAAGTTTCCTAAAACGCTTTTAGGGCTGCCCTGGAAGGTTGATTATCGAATCCGTGTTCCGGTCGCCACCGATCTGGACGTTAATGCAGGACGTGGACCGATCACTATCAAGGGCATCGAAGGCACCATTCAACTCTCGGCTGCTGAAAGCGAAACCAATCTCAACTTGTCCGGCGGGACTGTTAACGCCACGATCGCGCTGGGAAAGGTCACCCTTGTTATCCCGGTGAAAAGCTGGCGTCGCGGAGGTGTAAACATTCGCGTCGCTGTCGGTGAGGTCAACGTTGAACTTCCGCCGGGTTTTGCTGCCGACCTTGATGGGGAGATTCTGCGTTCCGGCCAGATTGTGAATACCCATGATGGTCTGGAAGTGCGTGAGAAACCGGGCATAACACCTCGCCTTATGAAAGCCCGCGCCGGTGCAGGTGGCACATGGTTCCGGTTCACGGTTGGCGACGGCACTATCAATATTAAGAAAACACCGTAATGAGTGTTGCACTCACGGGTCCCGTTTTCCACCTCCCGTTTGCCGCGCGCCGTTTAGATAGGGCACTTGTGCCCAGTGCAGCGGACAAGTCCGCCTTCTAAACGGAGATCAAAGACCTACGCTTGTCAGGTAATTGGCCGCCCTGTATTCTCTCGTCTCAATTCTCATGAGCATAAAATCAGACAAATGGATTCGCAGAATGGCGACGGAGTTTGGGATGATCGAGCCGTTCGAAGCCGGGCAGGTGAAGGAACTAAATGGCAGAAGGATCGTCTCCTACGGCACGTCGAGTTATGGTTACGACATTCGCTGCGCGGATGAATTCAAACTCTTCACGAACATCAACAGCACCATAGTTGATCCGAAAGCGTTCGACGAGAAAAACTTCATCGACGTGAAGGCCGATTCAGTCGTGATACCGCCTAACAGTTTTGCTCTCGCCCGCACCGTTGAATACTTCCGCATACCTCGCAACGTACTGACTGTTTGTCTGGGGAAGAGTACCTACGCACGCTGTGGAATTCTGGTAAACGTCACACCGTTTGAACCTGAGTGGGAGGGCTACGTGACTCTTGAGTTCTCCAACACAACACCTTTGCCGGCAAAAATCTATGCTAACGAAGGCGTGGCCCAGGTGATCTTCTTCGAGTCAGACGAAGTCTGCGAGACGTCATACAAAGACCGAGGCGGCAAGTATCAAGGCCAACGCGGCGTCACCCTTCCAAAGATGTGAGGATGTCGGTTCTCATAGTTACTGAAATCCGCACCATAGTTAGTGAAATTAATTCTCATAGTTAGTGCTTTGACGCACCATCGAAGTGGTGCGAGTTGAACTTGTATTCATGTGTTCCATGCATACTAAACCTTTCGCTGGGATCCGCCCTGCCCGAAATTCTTCAAATGAAGTGATCCAAGAGCGAGCAATGCTCTGCCCAGTTGAGATTCCGATTCTGGTAGCGTAGCCTTTGCTTATGGATTTTGGGGTTACGGTCAAGTTTGACGACGATCTCGAACTAGTGATTCACGTAGATGACTTGCTAGGTCGAGATGCCCTTCGAACCCGAGCTTAGGGGCGGAAGCGTATTAGTAGACTACGACGACCGGGAAATTTGGGCTTACTTGTCCAAATCTGAAGTCTGGAAGGTAGAGAGATACAACCCCAAGATTATTAAGCGCACTGCGGGCATCAGGGTTGCGACTCGGGCAATGCTGAGAAACCCGCTATTGGAGTGGCTAGCAAGAAACGAGGGGGTGGAACTGCCAACTTCGGCACTGCCAGCACTTTTAAGAAATTGGAGAATTTCAGTATGAGAAATGGTACGGCGCAACGCATTGCGAAGGTAGCGTCCAGAGTGTTAGACAATCCTGCTTCGAGTAATCAGCCAAGATCGTAGCTGCCAGCGCACTGACGCAAAGTAAAGCTCCGGATGAGAAAACCTCTGCCCGAGTGGCTAGCGTGGCCTCACGTATCCTCCAAGACGACCGATTTGGGAAAGACGCAAAAACCTTGGCTGGTAGTGTCTTGGCTCAAAAGGAATAAGTGAGCCTTCAACTGCATGTTAAGCGTTGTCCCACGCACTACTCGATAATCCGAACTGACTTTTTATCTGAAGAGCCCCTGGCAAAACTCGGACATTTCGGTATTACCAGATAGGTAGACATCAAACCCCCTGGTGTTTTGGGATAATTTGTTTTCGAACTCTCTGCAACGAGGAGTTTGCAAGACGCTCTGAAGATTGAACAGAATAGCCTTGGTCACCAGGGATTTTATCGATCTTCACCAAGTCATACACGTGCCAAAGAATATGAACAAGGGCAAAGAGCGGACGCCCCACGAGACAGCTGAAGCTCTGGAGCGCATTGAAGATGCGCGAGCAAAGGGAAACGTTGAATTATCCCTGATGGGTTACGGCCTTACAGCCGTGCCTCCCTCTGTCTTCAAGTTGTCGGACCTTCTGAGCTTGGATCTTAGCGGCAACCAACTTAGCGAATTGCCGGAGTCAATCAGTAAGCTTCCTCAGCTTCAGGTGTTGGAGCTACGCGACAACCAACTCAGGGTTTTGCCCGAATCCATCAGCAATTTGACGCAGCTTCAGCGCTTGGATCTTAGTGGTAACCAACTGAGGGTTTTGCCGGAGTCGATCATTAAGTTGGCGCAGCTTCAGATCTTGGATCTTAGTGGCAACCAATTAACGGAGTTGCCAGAGTCAATCTGTAAGTTAACGAAGCTTCGGAGCTTGGAACTCAGCTACAACCAACTTACTAGATTACCGGAGTCAATCAGTGAGTTGACGCAGCTTGATCTGTTGGGTCTCAGCCGCAACCAACTGTCAAAATTACCAGAGTCAATCGATGAGTTGACGCAGCTTCAGGGCTTATATCTGAGCGACAACCAGCTGACGGAATGGCCGGAGTCAATAAGTCAGTTTACACAGCTTCAGGGCCTGTCTCTCAGGGACACTCAACTGCAAGAATTGCCGGAGTCGATTGGTAAGTTGAAACACCTTCAGAGCTTGGATCTCAGCGACAATCAACTGACGGAATTGCCGGCCTCGATCAGTGAGTTGACGCAGCTTCTGGTCTTGGACCTCAGCCGCAACCAACTGACGGAATTGCCGGAGTCAATTAGTAAGTTGACCTCCTTGGAGAACCTCTTTCTTCATGAGAACGACGGACTGGGTTTGCCGGCAGAGGTATTGGGAGCCTCCCGATGGGAGTTCGCCTCCGAGACTCCGCTAGCCGAGCCGGCTGAGATTCTCGAATACTACTTTCGGGTGCGCGGCGGTCAGCGCGCGCTGAATGAAGCGAAACTGATACTGGTAGGTCGTGGGACGGTAGGTAAGACTTCAATCGTAAATCGGCTTGTTGACAATATCTTCAAAGCAGAGCGTAAAACGGAAGGTATCAAGATCACGGAACTTAAGCTTCGCCTTAATGGCAAAGAGGATGTACGACTGAACATTTGGGATTTTGGCGGGCAGGAAATCATGCACGCGACTCACCAGTTCTTCTTTACCCAGCGCAGCCTTTATCTGCTTGTGCTAAATGGCCGCGAAGGCGGCGAAGACGCGGAAGCCGAATACTGGCTCAAGCTCATTGAAAGTTTTAGCGGCGACTCTCCGGTAATTGTCGTTCTGAACAAGATCAAAGAGCATGACTTTGACGTGAACCGTCGGGCGCTACAACAGAAATATCCTTTCATTCGAGACTTCATCAGAACAGATTGCAAAGACCGAACTGGAATCGACGAATTAGAAAAGGTCGTTCGCCGGGAAACAGATCGGCTTGAACACTTGCGCGATGCTTTCCCTGCAAAATGGTTTGCCATCAAGGATCGACTTGCGGGAATGGAAAAAAACTTTTTGAGTTTTGACGAATACCGTAAGGAGTGCGCCGAACTAGGAGAGAAAGATCCAAAAGCTCAGGAGGCGCTAGCTTTCTACCTGAACAGCCTGGGTATTGCGCTGAACTACCGTGACGATACCAGATTGCAGGACACTCACGTGCTCAATCCTCGCTGGGTTACGAACGGCATTTACAAACTGCTCAATTCTGACGAGCTCAAGAAGCAGAAGGGTGAGATTCGATTGAGCGACCTGTCCAGGATTCTTGACGACGAGCAGTATCCGAGCACGATGCATCGCTTCCTTTTTGATCTGATGAGGAAGTTTGACCTTTGCTTTAGTTTCCCCGGTGATGACACGCATTATCTAATACCGGAATTGCTCGATAAACAGGAGTTGTCCGAGGCTTCCGAGTTCAGGGTCGAAGACTGTCTTAATTTTCAGTATCACTATTCGGTGCTGCCGGAGGGCCTGCTGCCGCGTTTTATCGTTCGGACTCACGCGTTGAGTGAACTCTTGCCCCGTTGGCGCACGGGAGTAATCATGGAGTTTGAGGGCTGTCTCGGGTTGGTGAAGGCAGACGTACAGGAAAAGAAGGTGTTTATCTCAGTTAGTGGCCCAGCCATGAGCCGGCCTCGGCTGATGGCCGTCATTCGAAGAGATATCGACCGAATCAATCGAGACATCCGTAAGTTACAGCCTCAGGAAATGGTGCCCATACGTGAGTATCCGACTGTGGTGGTGCTTTATGAAAAACTACTCGCGATGGAGCGACAGGGAATATCAAAGTTTCCTGAGTTTGTGGGCAACAAAGTGATCGAACTTGAAGTCGGGGATTTGCTAAACGGGCTTCGTCCTGAGCCCGCGAGAAAAGTCCAAACCCTGGGAGGTCGACGCGGAAAAGCCACGCTCTTCATCAGTTATTCACACTTGGATGATGGTCTGCGCGGTGAGTTGGAGTCTCAACTGAAAATCCTGCAACGAAGAGGATGGATTGATCTTTGGCATGATCGCAGGATTGCGGCGGGCGAAGATTGGAAAAGGAAGATCGACGATAACCTCGAACGCGCTGACATCATCTTGTTGCTGGTGAGCGCTGACTTCATAGCATCCGACTACTGTTTTGAAATCGAGGCGAAGAAAGCGCTCGAACGCCATGAAAAAGGCGAGGCTGTGGTAATTCCCATAATTTTGAGACCTTGCAAATGGCAAATCGCCGAGTTTGCCAGCCTTCAGGCTTTACCGAAAGATGGATTGCCGATCACTATTTGGTCCGACAAAGACTCTGCGTGGCTGGATGTCGAAGAAGGAATTGAACGTGTCGTTGAGGAGCGGTTCACTCTCAAGCTCCCACTCTCCACGTCAGCAGAAGGAATGGATGCATGAACATTCTCGTCGTTGAAAACGATCGCGCCTTTCGGGAGGCTTGGGTGAGTCTCTTGTGGAAGCATCATTACTCCGTAGTTGCGCTCGATAGCCTGCAAGACCAAACAGCGGAGTTGCTTCATGAGCAGCACTATGATCTGGTATTGATTGATCGCCGGCTTCGGGATAAACAGGATAAATATGACACATCAGGACAAGAATTCGCGGTGCAACTTGGATCCCTCGGAACACCAACAGCTTTGGTTACCAGTTACCTACCGAATGACTTCGAGCTATTCGACCTACTGCAAACCGGTGCCCTCACAGCGGTTGCGGACAAAGGGATGCCGATGCTGGAGTTGGCCTCTTGTATAGAGGAATTTAGACAGAGTCGTCGGTTTCCCAATTGCATAGCAAAGTTTTACTTGAAGGGCGAAAGTGAAGTCCTCACCGAAGAGGACTGGGGGACGTTTGGCGAAGGAATCAGAGGTGTGACGTTGTCGGGTATCGAACTCGCGGTGTTATTTCGTAGTTTGATCCCAACCTGTGCCCTATCCGTTGAACTAGAACCACTCACACCTGGATACGGAGACGGGACTGCGCTGTTCCGTGCCAGGATTTCTTCTGGAGACGGCCCGTTAGTTGAAGAGGTTGCCATTAAATATGGAGAGCGAGTCACGATCACGAGCGAAGCAATGCGTTATGATCGTCACGTGGGGCCCCTTGCTGTCGGAGTCGCCCCTCAGTTGCGGTGGCGGAAGGAGACACGAAAACTTGGAGCGATTGCTTATTCTTGGGTCGGCGATTCAATCGAGGACGGAGTACCTTTTGGACCTGTCGGCAAACTTACGAATACATTAACCTGGAGAAAGCGGCAAAGTGCACTGGAACGACTGTTTTCTGTCTCTCTTTCCCCATGGTATCGAGTCTACCGTGGTGGCACTACAAAACTCGAACGACCGATGCGGCTTCTAACCTATTACACCGGCAAAGACGGATACAGTACACAGCTCCCCTTCGAAAGCAATCCTCTACCCTCGGGTTTGCCAAGCATAGTTGAAGCCGAGGAGAACTTTTGGGACTTTGGAGACTACGGAAAGTTACCAAATCCGGTAGAGTGGCTCACTAAGGGTCCAGGATCAGAACTCCAGCTACGTCGCTATAGTCCCTGCCACGGTGACCTGCACGTCAAGAATATTTTCGTTCTGGTAGATGATTCTCCGCGACTGATTGATTTCGGAGATACCGCCCTGGGACACGTTTTTCGAGATTTTGCCGCTCTTGAAGTGAGCGTTCGCTTGTCTTGCTGCAATACAACCGACCTAGATAAGCTGAAGATCGCCTCAGACTGCGCTTCAAAGACAAAGAGTCTGGGCGAACACATAGATCACCGCGCAATACCTAAGAATCTCGACGACCTCAGAAAGACGCTCGTAACAACAATGCAGATAAGGCGAGCTGCATTGGACGCGGTGGGAACCAACTCTGCTGAGAGCGGTATGAAAGAATATCTATTTGCTCTGATCATCCGGTTTCTCCGCTACTCAATCGGAATAGCGGATGAAGTTTCCCTCGGTGAAAGCGAGCTAGAGAAAACCACGAGGCTTTGGCACGCACTTTATGGCGCTGCTCGGGCTACTCAACAGGCGATTGCCTTATCGGGATGACAAATCTCTCGAACTTTGCCATTGAGCACACTGGAAATCGTGGTAAAACCCAAATGCGGTGGGGTCATTCAAACAAGTCCCAGAAGAACTGCACGCGCCTTCCATCCCTTGTTTTCATTGTTATCACGCTACTCGTTGAATTGTTTTACTATACACGTTACTTCTTATCTGATGATAGTAGCGAGAGTAAGGCCAAGACTGCGATGCCTCCAAGAATCCATCCCGCTGCATTTTGATTCGGCTGGTCGGTCTGCGAAGTGCTGATTCTTCTTTTCACTTCTTCCACGGCTTGTTTGATATAGAAGCGGTTGAACCTTATGGTGTTGTGATAGAAATCTTCCCACAGACCTACCTCGACTGTGTCTTCTATCAGCAAAATGGCAGGTCGACTAAACAGGTTGGCCTGCTTGAATTCAGAATACACTCTGGACCGCTTACCCAAGCTGCCTGAGCCAGTCATCAAGCCAATGAATAGCACCGAGTTCTTTATTTCATTCGCCGTTTGCGGATCAGGCCAGTCTGACTGATTGTAGCTGGTAACTAGCGTGAGACCGGCTTCCGCAACCTTCTGCGACAGAAGCGTCAATATATACTGCTCATCTTCATTGATTGAATAGGATATGAAAGCATTCATGATTGCTGGCTCCTATTCTTAAGCTCGAGGAACTCGTCGTGCTCTGGGAAGAACTGCTTTATCAAGGAGTATTTGAGCAATAGCCTCGCTCTGAATTGCTCACCCTGCCAGATTTCATATCTATACTTGAACCTGCATTGATCGTTAAGTCCTTCAAACATTTCCGTCACCTTCGAAGAAACATTCCCCTTACAGACAAGCAGGTAGCCATCTGCACCATACTGATGGATCAATGAAGGTATGTTCACATCATTGATGTCACTTTTTGAGACACTTCGCTCTTTGAATTTGCATTGCACCACCCACTTGCGATCAAAAGGAAAAATGGAATCCGTAACTCGAAATATTACCAATATGTCTCGACCAGCATCATTCCCTATCCCGGACGGCCTCACTTCAACTTCCACTATATTGTTCTCTTCGTCTTTTAGCAGGTGAAAATACGCCGCGACCAAACTCTCGAATTGACGCCAATCAGAAATTTCATCGAATGTTATGGTGTTCTTCATCAGCACCAAGCCGCTACAGCCCTTTGTATTGCAAAATCCAGGACACGACGTCGCCGTAGTCTTTGAGGGATAACTGGAATTTGTGCCGCTCCTGAAACTGCTGCGCGGGTCTAGCAAACCGTGACGTTGTGACGAGCATTCCTGAGGTTGCCTGATGGTCTACCAGCGTTCCAAATAAACTTCTTACCAAACTAACACCGACGGGTCGGCGCCTATCGTATTGCTTGGCTTCAACTAGACATAGGAATTTACCGATTTCGGTCTTCATGTAGGCGAGAATATCTTTGCCACCATCCCTCGTTGCCGGCGTCAGTTCAATGTCCATACCCATGTCAGTAAGTAAATCAGCGATGACTTCTTCGAACTGGCGAGGCGTAATTTTGAATAGATCATCCGGAGTTCTCTTGAGTTTCAATATCAGGGCATCATTGGCCGTAATGATCTGAGGCGCGACTAATTGAATAATCTTCTTTTGAGTAGTTTGCTCTTTGAGTCCATAGAGTTTTCCTGCCGGCGGCCCAACCTTAAGTTCTCTGCCCCTTCGAGTCTTAATGTCCGTTTGGCGCGTAATGACAATTACATTCGAGACTGCCTTCCAATTGAAAATGCGATTCAGAGCATCGTCGAGTTGCTTGGGGAGAAGCCCATCAGCCCCGTCGAGGACCACCAGAAGACGGTTTTCGGTTCTGGTAGCGCGCATTCTGTTCAGAACCACCTCAACGGCCTGAACTGGGTCCGGGTTTCTGTTGAGGTAAACCCATTCAACCTCCGTGCGTGGTGGGCGATATTGCGCCAGGTAGTAGCGTACCAACGCCGATTTGCCAAAGCCGGCAGGCCCGGTAACAAATATCGGCCGAAAGCGTTCCGAATCTACATATCGTGCAAGGCGTCTTAGTTGTTCTTGTTTTTCTTCTTGAAAGGAGTCCTGAGGCGGGTCTTCAAAGAAGCGAATCGATTCTTCGAAGTTGGTCGGTGATTTGGGCATGCCTCACAATCCTTTACACAATTGATTCTAGTGGGTTATGTCAGCTCGCTAGACCTAACGTAATATCACTCAAGCACCCATAGGAGGGCGGAGACTATCGCTAGAACGGGCTCGCAGTAATTGTCTGGGCGAATTCTTATGCTGTCCTAGTAGTGCGTTGCTAATGGTCGAGGCGGTCAAAGAGAATCTCAATCATTTTCAGTAAGAGAGCGGTAGCTGGCCTCATCACCTCGATTTGAACCGGGTCGAATCCCTTATGGCCGTGGAACAAATTGCAGCGGACTGCATAGAGGAAGTGCAAAACAGCTTTAGATCGCTCATTCGGATTCGCCGAACGGAACATGCGTAGAAGTTTCAAGTCTTCGTTACGTTGGGTCGCGCCATCAACCATGTTGAGCTTAATCGCAAATTGTCGCCCTTGCACCGGCCCATCCAGAAGCGCGATGACAGCTTGGATGGCACTGGTGCAAGCTGGACTTGCCTCAAGAAGCTGAATCATGTTCGGGCCTCCGAGATACTGGCGCACATACTCCTTGGCTGCCTGGGCATCGGGAAAGGAGGTGCGACTGGTCAGGTTTATTTGGCCTCGCCGTGCGAGTTCGAATGTCGCCTCTCCGTAAAGCCGATTGTAGATTACGAACAGCGTAAAGAAACGGTCGAAAGTAGCGCGGATGTCTCCGCCCTGGTAGTGGTTGGCCTTTGCGCGCCAACGATTGTAAAAAGTGTGAAACTCTCGGCTAAGCATGTGTCTAGTGAGATTCGGCTAAGGCGTTGCGGACTGAGCCTTTGCGACCGACAGTGAGTCCTCAATTTCGGAAAGTATCTGTTCTGCAATCTCTTGGTTCGAAATCTTCTGCTCCGCGGGTTCCAAAACGCCAACTTGCGGAATCGACATGAGCTCATATCCTTGGTCAGCCAAGTTGTTAACTGCATCAAATAGCCGTCCGCTTGTCCTACGCGCGCATACAATGACTATGCACCCAATCCGCACGAATTCATTGAGGCTCTCCGTTAGTGCGCTTCCTGGATCGCCACGGCTTTCGATCCCGATCTTCACTTCCCCAATCCTAACGACGACCTTAATATCAATTCCCCATCGTCCAGGCGCGTGTTCGACACTGGCGTTTGGATATTTGGCTATCAGTAAATCATAGGCTTTACGAATAGTGGTGCTTTTCCCCTTTCTTTCGGTGCCGGTTAATGCAATGGCTTTTTTCATACCAAAACCCTCCTAGCTTTCCCTGTTGACTGCAATATAATGCAAAACCGGCCACGGAAGAGGCCGGTTCAGCGAGTAACTTACGATCGGTGGCAGTTTGCATTGTACTCGCGATAGTTTGTGCTTTCAATCAAGGTCGAAGTGTGTCGCTGGTACTGCGCCGCCCTCTAACTCCTGTCGGCGCGGGCTTCCGGTTGTGGACTGCCAAGCACATCAAAAAGGCAAGCGCGAGTGTGCGTCACCGCCTAAGAAAGTAATCAATGAAAGTAGTAAAGCTGAACATTGCACATTTTCGCGGCATCAAAAAAGCGGAGCTTCATTTCGATGGTCACACGTTGTTGGTCGGAATGAACAACGTTGGCAAGTCTACAATCTGCGAAGCGCTTGAGTTAGCACTCGGACTGGATAGGCTCAAGCGATTTCCACCGGTCGAAGAATTCGACTTCTACAATTCGCGTTACCTCGACAAAACCGTCGAACCTCCAGTTCCCATCGCGATCGAAATTGAGGTTGTCCTTGCCGATCTTCATCAAGAACTTGCCACCAAGTGTTTTGACCATCTAGAGCGTTGGCACCGTTCGGAAAAGCGTCTTCTTGCTGAGGGAGAGATCGATCTCGCGGACCATGCGGATGTTTGCGAATGTCTGAGGATCAGGACT
>DASQKG010000159.1:0-3602 GCA_035630655.1 Pyrinomonadaceae bacterium | reverse complement strand
GTCTAGTTCGGGCGAAGCATTACACATAGAGCGCGAATTCGCGATCACCCACCCAGTTATGCCATCGCCCACATTTACCCGCCGGCGAGCAAACAGTTCGGCGTGTTGGCCTTCCACGTGAGTAGCTACTGCCTTGCCGGACTTCTCATCGACTACAAAAATGATGCAGGTATCAAAAGGCACTATCGCGCGCAGTTTGTTCGTCACCAGAGTCACGGTGTCGTTAATACTAAGCGACGAACCTATCGTCTGGGCTATCTCATGAAGCGCAAACACCTCTCGCTGGGCCTGTGTTATGGACCTGGATCCTGAGGTGTCGTACGGGGTCCCAAGTTCGTCAGGTGCGAGACCTGCATCCGGCTTGGTATTGGTAACATAATCAGCACTCGCGGTTTCTGTGGTGACCTGTTCCCGTATGTCCTCAGCGGCAATCAGAGCGTCAAACTCTAAAACGTGTTCCACGAACTTACTGACCACACGAGGGTCGAAAGCGGTATTAGCCATGCTTTCCAGCAGCGCCAGAGAGTCCTCGCGCTTCATCCCTTTGCGATATGGTCTATCGCAGCGGGTAGCGTCGTAGAAATCGACAACGGAGATGATCCGGGCTACCAACGGAATAGCCTGACCTTTTAGCCCTTGTGGATAGCCGGAGCCATCCCACTTTTCGTGATGATAACGAACGATGTCCTCGACGGGGTAAGGAAAGTTAACTCGGCGGAGAATGTCGCCCCCGACCACCGGGTGGATCTTCATTTTGGCGAATTCAGCCTCGGTTAGTTTGCCGGGCTTGTTGAGTATGTACTCGGGAACCGCCAGCTTACCAATGTCGTGCAGCAGCGCTCCAGCGACCAGCGCTCGCAGTTCAAGGTCAGATACACAAAAGATATTGCCCATTTGGCGGGCGTAGATCTGGGTGCGGCGAACATGCCCGTGGGTTGTTTGATCCTTGGCGTCGATAGCGATTGCCAGAGACTCAATTGTATTCATGTGAATCGTGGCCATCTCTTCGATATGCCGGCGTTTCTCAGCTTCCCCTCGCCTTATTTCTTCGAAGCGTTTGGCGTTGAACCAGTAGAGCAGATGAACAAGGCTGGTAATGAGGAGACCAAGAAGGACAAAACCGAGGCCTGATCCGCGAATTGCTGAATAGAAGAGTACTGCGGAAGCCGCTCCTGCGACTTGGGTGGTTAGAGTCCACACAATACTCTCTTGCGAAGGAAGGACTGCAGTCTTACCTCCGTCGAGGCGGAGGAACAGGGCCGTCGCCAAGGTGCTGAGAAGGTACTGCAGAACCGCAAGCACACAGACCGGTACCAGGAAAATGTTTAAAGGAAGCCCGCCCTCCAACCCGATGTTGGCGTTGTCAGTAAAAGTCCGGACCAGCATTCCATATAACGAAGCCGAGATGAAAGTGGAAATGACAGCGATGGCAGTGGTAACGATTGAGTCTCTGCGGCTGGTGAGCCGATAGGTCGACATGAAGCCGGAGATAGCTGCTAGAAACGTTGCGGGCCCAGGTGTATCGGTTGGGGGAATCGCGTAGAGCATGACAGCCAGGAACACGAATGCGTCAGCAACCGACTTCCAGCTCTGGCTAACTCCATCCGTGCCAGTCACGGCTACGGTGAAGCGGCTCGCGGCAAACGTCAGCAGAATTAAATTGAAGAGCGACACCAACCCGGCAGGGCTGAGTATCGGCAACATGAAGATTGAGACAATTGCTGAGATCAAAAGCAACCCGCCGGTTGCCGAGATGACAACATAGAGCGCGCTACTCTTCCAGTTACGTTTTTCCATCGTGACTTGAATCGATCTTACCTATTGAGCCTTGGGGAATGCTGAAACTTGACGACTGCAAACGATTGCATCAATTCAATCGCGGCATGCAGAAGAGTCGGGCTTGTAGTTTCGTGAAATTGAACGGATTACCCTGGTTAGCCAATGGCCAACACTGTTGGCCACGGAGGCTAAAGATAACTTTTTCAGTAGGTTGGAGTCAAGCCAATCCTTGGCGGTCTCGATGGCCTCAGACTATGGTGAAGAGCCAAAAGAGCTTAGCGGCAGGAGGCGAATCGCGGGAGACGGCTGATCAACCCGTCATCACCCCTGAAACCGGCCGCTGGCGATCCAATTGAAGGACGAGTTTTTCCGGATCTGTCACCGGTTCACTGCAAGTGAAGTGCTCGCAAACGTAGGCTGTTGGGCTGTTACTGACCAGCTGGCGGTCCCGTAGGAGAGGAATCAACTCGCCGCTTCGATTATCGCCGGGAACTGACTGCGCTACTACTTTGTTAGGGACGTATGGTTGCCACACAGCTTTTCGCAAAAGGCGAGTTTGAGTTGAATCACGGTCTCCAATGATTGCGATCTCTTTCGGCGTACCCAAATAGAAATCCAGTGCGCAAAGTGCCCTTCCAAAACCGGATGGATAGCGACGCAAAGAATCGGCGATCAGACGCAAGATGGTCACTGCTCTTCTTCGGAAGTCGTTGTTATCTGTTAGGGCGGCAAGGCGTAACATGACTTCGGCTGCGACCGAATTGCCTGAAGGTGTGGCGTTATCAAAATAGTCCTTTGAACGGACGATCAGGCTCTCGTGACTCTTACCGGTGTAAAAGAACCCTCCGTCTTGATCGTCCCAGAATTCCTCGATCATCTTGTTTACAACCGAAAGAGTCGCCTCAAACCATTCCAGTTCTCCGGTGGCCTCATACAGAGTGAGAAGTCCATCGCTGAGAAATGCGTAGTCTTCCAGATAAGCATTCAGTTTTGCAGTCGCGTTCTTGTAACTTCGCAGGAGCAGGTCATCACGACGCAGATTGTCCAGCAGGAACCGGGCATTACGTCTGGCAATTTCTAAATAATCTTCGCGGTCGAGAATGGCTGCAGCTTCTGCAAAGCTCGCCATCATCATTCCGTTCCAGGCAGTGAGGATTTTTTCGTCGCGATCAGGCTTTACACGGTTCTCGCGTAGCTCAAAGAGTTTGCGCCGCGAGCGCTCCAATGATTGGCGGAGGTGTTCCGGCGCAACTTTAGCCTTCGCTGCTATGTCTTCGAGAGTACGAGTGACATTTAGAATGTTGTTGCCTTCGAAATTGCCTTCTTGAGTGACATCGTAATAAGCCGAGAAGAGTGCTGCGTCGTCATGGCCCAGGACAGACACGATTTCCTCACGACCCCAGACAAAGAACTTTCCCTCCTCGCCTTCGGAATCGGCATCCTGGGTTGAGTAAAAGCCGCCGTTGGCATCTGTCATCTCCCGCACGACATAATCAAGGATACCTTCGACGATACTGCGCGCCGACTCGTCACGCGTTAGCTGGTAGTAGTGTAGATAGACTCGGGATAGAAGCGCATTGTCGTAGAGCATCTTTTCAAAATGCGGCACCAACCATCTCGCGTCTGTTGAATAGCGGTGAAAACCGCCGCCCAGTTGATCGTAGATGCCGCCCTCGGCCATCTTGCGACAGGTGTTAGTAACGATGTCCAGGGCTTCCTGGCTAGCGGTGTTGTGATGGACGCGCAGTAGGAACTCCAACGTCATGGCCGGCGGAAATTTAGGTGCGCTGCCAAAGCCTCCGTTTACGGAATCATAACCCTTA
>DASQKG010000158.1:0-8895 GCA_035630655.1 Pyrinomonadaceae bacterium | reverse complement strand
TTCTAGTTGATCGTCGCTCTTCTAGCTAGACAGTCTTCGTGGCCCACGGTCCGCAAACTAACAGTTTGCGTTACGTTTGCTTAATCCTGCGCAGCATCTCGTAAACCAGCCGCACGGGTAATCCCACGATATTGAAGTAGTCGCCTTCGATTCCCTCGATCAAGATCGCTCCTCGCCCCTGAATCGCGTAAGCGCCTGCTTTGTCGCGCGGCTCTCCGGTCGATACGTACCAGTCAATCTCCTCAGACGATAATTCGCAGAAACGGACGCGGGTGCTTTCGTGATCAATCAATGTTTCGGATTGGCCGCGCACGAGTGCAACGCCCGTCAAGACTTCATGCCATTTTCCGCTTAACAACGTGAGCATTCGCCGCGCGTCCTCATCGTCTCGTGGCTGGCCCAGGATTTCTCCAGCGATCACGACGACAGTGTCTGCGCCCAGCACAACACCATCGGCCGCCGACCGCGCAATCGTTGCCGCTTTTTCCTGGGCGAGCCGCTTAACATAACTGACCGCGTCTTCAGATTCGTGTCGCGTCTCGTCGATGTTTGCTGCCTGAGTTTCAAATTCCCATCCAACGGCACGCAGAATCTCCGCGCGGCGCGGACTCTTTGATGCCAGAATAATTTTCTCTTTGAGCACGGCGGTTACTCCCCTACTGTGTTGAGATCAGTTTGGCGCTAGCCAAAGTCGAACTGATACAGAACCGAGTAGCTTTGCTCGTCTGCGACGCGCAGATAGCGAAATGAAACCTGTCAAAAATAAGGACTTTTTGACATGTTTCTAAGAAGCGCGGTAGCGCCGGATGCTATAGGCCACGTACGTTACGCATAAATATTTAGCAAGTGGGCTTTACCCTTGAAACAGGTCGGTTTAGTTCCCACGTAGCCTCTAGCATCCGGCGCTATCGCGCTCGGTTCTGTAAAAAGGTTCAACTAGACCTCCACTTGTAGCGCTAAACAATTCTCCGCTACACTCGCGGAAATCATTTTACAGACTGGTTTTGACTGGCCAGGTAAAATTTGCGTTACAGAGTGCCTTTAAATGGACAAGCTGATCAACACTTTGCCCGCCATACTTGCGGCGGCTCCGGGTTCGGAAGAAGTTGCTGAGGCTGCGTGCGTTGCCGCATGGAAGCATGCTGTAGGGACGGGGCTCAGTAGTCACGCGGTGCCGGTGCAGTTTCAAAACAAGACCCTGGTCATTGCTGTAGTTGACCGTATCTGGCAGAAACAGTTGGAGCAACTGCGCGGGCAGTTATTGTTTCGTCTGAATTCGATTCTCGGGCAGGCAACTGTAAAGTCGATCGAGATCAGCATTCAGCCGGAGAAGTTTAAGCATGCGGAAAAGCGAGAGGATCAGCATGAGGGTCGCAATAGGGCGGCGGTGCCGATTGAGTTAGTGTCTGCTGCGGCCGGAATCCAGGACGCCGGGTTACGAAGGGCGTTCCTGGGGGCGGCGATGAGTTGCGTGAACCGGTTGGAGAACAGTTGAGATCTCAGATCTCAAAATCCGAAACCAGGAACTAAGAACTCAGAACTAAGAAGAAGCGGTTCGAGCCCAGAGATACCGGAGTCAGAACAGCGGACCACGAGCGCCGGATAACAAACACCGAATCGAAAACTTAGATTCGCATTTCCGAAATCTGAAATCCAAAATTGAAGCACCATGCCAATTACTGAATCCGACGTTGAGAAGGTTGCGCAACTGGCGCACATGGAGATCACGCCGCACGAGCTGAGCGTCTTTGCGCCGCAAATGGCGGAGATTGTTGCCTACGTCGAACAACTGAATGCGGTCGACACTAGCAACGTCGACCCGGCGCTGGGTGGACTCACGCCTGAGGGTGAAGCCACCGATTCGGCGCGCGACGACGAAGCGGTTCCTTCCCTGGGCCAAAAGTTAGCGCTCGCGGAAGCACCGGATGCCGCGGAAGGTCATTTTCGCGTGCCGAAGGTTTTATAGAGTGAGTTCAGACAGAGCTGTTGCCGGTCCCGTCGGGACCCAATGTTTATAGACGCTAAGTAGCTTAGTGTCCCGCTCCAGCGGAGCGGAACGTAGGTGAGTCGGCTTAGGTAGTGGAAACGTTGCGCTCCGCTGGAGCGCCCTTCTTTTTGGTTCGTCCTGGTCTATAAACATTCGGCTCCTCCGGAGCTTTAAACTGGAGAACTCAGGAACGCCCGACAGATTTACATCAGAATCATGAGTGAGATTAACTCAATTAGAGAAAAGATTGCCGGCGGCAGCAACACACCGCGCCAAGTTGTCGAAGCCTCTGTCGACGCGGCCGAAAAACTTAACGACACGCTCAACGCGTTTCTGCAAATCGATCGTAACGGCGCGCTGAAACGCGCCGAATCCCTCGGTCATGCTGGGCCGCTGGCCGGCGTTCCCATAGCCATCAAAGACAACATCTGCGTGCGGGGACTACAAACATCTTGCGGCTCGCGCATCCTGGGCGATTATCACCCACCCTACAACGCCACTGTGATCGAGCGTCTGCTGGCGGCAGGCGCCGTAGTCGTCGGCAAAACTAACTGCGACGAGTTTGCGATGGGATCGTCGAATGAGAATTCAGCATTTGGCCCGGTCAAGAATCCCTGGGACGTTTCTCGTGTGCCTGGCGGGTCGTCAGGGGGTTCAGCCGCCGCTGTGGCAGCGGGCATTGTCCCGGTCGCACTCGGTTCCGACACGGGCGGTTCCGTGCGTCAACCGGCGTCGCTTTGCGGCGTGTTTGGCCTGAAACCGACGTATGGCAGGAACTCGCGCTATGGTCTGGTGGCTTTCGCTTCGTCGCTGGATCAGGTGGGTGTGTTTGCGCGCAGTGCCGCGGACATCGCGCAGGTCCTCGGCGTCATCGCCGGTCGCGACCCGCACGATGCTACGACCGCCGACGTCGCCGTGCCCAATTATCTGGCTGAGCTTAACGGCAATATCAAGGGCGCGCGCATCGGCTTCCCCAAGGCCCTTTTTGGCGAGGGACTCGATGCGGAAGTGCGCGACTCCGTGCTGGCCGCCGTCGAGGTTTATCGCGAACTCGGTGCGGAAATCGTCGATGTCGAGCTGCCGAACGCAAAGTCGAGTATCGCCGTTTATTACATCATTGCTACCGCCGAAGCATCGTCAAATCTCGCGCGCTTCGACGGAGTGCGCTACGGCTTTCGCGCGGAAGATGCGCCAGAGCTACGACAGATGTACAAGAAGACACGCGCAGAAGGTTTTGGTCCGGAAGTTAAGCGCCGAATCATGCTGGGGACGTATGTCTTGTCGGCTGGTTACTACGACGCGTATTACCGGAAGGCGCAGCAGGTGCGAGCACTAATCAAGGACGACTTTCGGAAAGCGTTTGAGAGCTGCGATGCGATCATCACACCAACATCGCCGACGCCGGCGTTTGCGATTGGCGAAAAGGCTGACGATCCTCTCTCGATGTATCTCAGCGATATTTATACCGTGACGGCGAACCTCGCCGGCGTTCCTGGACTGAACGTGCCATGTGGTCTCTCTCCAAACCATTTGCCAATCGGCTTCCAACTTCTGGGCGCGTATTGGTCTGAACCGACGTTATTCAAACTCGCCCACGCCTACGAAACAGCACAACCTTTTACGGCGCGTCCTCCGATTTTCGCGTAGCGTTTTGTCCCGTTTAGATGGGGCACTTGTGCCCCCCATCGGGGCGGACAAGTCCGCCATCTAAACGACAAACGTCCGAAGCCGCCTCCGCCTTCTTAAACTTCTTAAGCTGGTTTCACTTTAACTACGGCAGTCGTCCGGTGAGGCCGCCCTTCCACTCGTAGTTACCCACGGTAAGCAGCGCGACGATCCCAGTGATTAACAATAGACCCAAAAACACGTAAGCGACGCGGACCCTTCCTCCTCGCCAGCTTCTTTCTGCATGCGCAGTGGTTGCTGACTCTGTTTGGTTCAATGCGTGCGCGGTCAGGTTTGCTCTTGAACTTTCAAGAATAATCTTCAAGCCGTCCAGGGCTTTGCCCTCGACAATCCCGCGCTTGAACTTACCGAAGGCGCCTTCCAGTCCATCAACACGCGAACGGTTCTCGTAGAAGAGGTAAGAACCGGGAGTGGCACCGGGAATATGCGTGAACGCCGTTAGCGCCAGTGAAGAATCAAAATAGTGATTAGCGTAAATCTGCCTCGAAGCAACGACAACCTGCGGGTTCTGCTGACGCTTGTAGACGGTAATGTGATTAATGGCAATTACAGGTTTGAGACCAAATTTGATCTTCGACCAGACAATGGCATTCTCAACGATCGAGGCCTCTGCTTTTGGTAAACCTTTCAGATGTTCCGACACTTCAGGAAGAACGTTATTCATGTAAGTTGACGCAGCCATTAAAGTTCGTTGTTCGTCCGCCAGCCGAACCTCTTGGGATTTGTCATAGTACTTAATAAGCGCCGCTTCTCCTCGCGCGAGATAGTCGCGCACATAATCCACCAGCATTAGTTTGAGAAGGCTGGTTGCCCGAACCTGATAGTCCGGCGCTTCCGCGTCTAACTCTTTATGGAGACGCTCGATCATCGTTGCCGACAGTTTGAGCTCACAGTCTCCGACGACGCATTCCTTCAGGTCATCGAGATCTCGTTGTTCAAAGGTAAGGCCCTGCAAATCATCGACGGTTGGCGTATTGCTGAACCGACCAATCTCGAGAATAGCCGGACTGCTTTTTCGGGTCATGCTATCTCGGAACGACTGGAGAAAAACTTCGGCCGGAGCTTCGAGTCCGACGAGCCCGCACACCGCGACTTCGCTCTTCTCGTTTGTGGGCAAGGAATTTACGACAGTCTGCCCTTGCGCGAGTGTAGCGAAATCGGCCTCGTCAAAAGCGGCTACTTGACGCAGGCTCTGCTGCAGCTGGGCTATTGAATGCTGGGCGAAAACAGCGTCTGTACTAAGACAAACTGCCAGGGAAATCGTACCGAACACTAAGAGAAAACAATAGGAGCTAACACGGAGGTTCCCATCCGACCGTAAGACGAGTCGTCGACGTACGCGTTTTGGCTTTAGCATCTTTAACCCCTTGAATTCTTTTGCTACACAAATAGACGAGGTGCGCGATCATGGGCATGAAGCGTGCCACGAGAAGGGGCTTTGCACATAAAGTCGAATGAAGGGGTTCGCCGAGCGGTATCAGAACCGGAAGCGGTACCGGCGTCCCCAAGCGGGCAGCCCGCTTGGGGTGGGGATGCGACCGGGTCCACGTTGGTAAAAAAGACCCGAGTTTTACTATAAATCATCGCTTTAGTAGGGCAGCGGTGACCCGGTCGCGACCCCGACGAGTCGGGGTTCTAATTTATTCGGCTTCGCCGACTTTTGTGCAAAGCCACGGATCGGGGAAGAATTGGTTTTAGAGATTAGTCCGGCCTTTGCATCGTTTGGGGGATATCGCCAGAGTGCGGAGCTGGCTGGTGGGGATGTGGCTGAGGAGCTTGAGCTTTAGGAGGCTTATCCGGAATTAAATCCCCGGTGAAGATCTCGAGGACGTTCTTGGCGGTTCCAACTACGGGCGTTATATCCAGTCCGACGTGGACGGCGCCGGGAACGAGACCCTTTTTCTTGATATCGTAGCCGGCAAAGCCAACGACGAAAACTGGACCAATGAGCGGAATCGCCTTAAGGAGTTTTTTCGTGATCTCCCATGCGCCTCGCTTCACCATTCCTTCTTTTGGTTTTGGTGTCATGGTTTCCTAGTTCGTTGCGTGCCAAGTACGTGCCTGACGATGGGACCGCGGGCGACGCCCGCCTCGTTGGCCACCTCATTCTCGCGGTTTGGCAGAACGTTTCCGGCCCATCTCACTTCAACCGCACGACCGACAGGCAGGAATGCCTGTCCTACTGGGACTCACTCGCGGCCTTTCAAAAGTATATGCTAGCATGCCCGCGCTTCATATCAGCTCATACAGTGAAATCCATGCGAGTCAAGTTTTGTCTTCCAATACTTGTTATTTGTGTCTCGGCACTTCTCTTTTCATGCAACCGATCGTCGAATCCGTCCGCGCGTAAACTTCTGATCTACACGCCTCATGGCCAGGACCTTTTGCGGGAATCCATCACTCGCTACAAGGCCCAATACCCGGACACGGACGTGCAGTTTCTCGATATGGGCTCGCGCCAGATTCTCGAACGCGTGCGCGCCGAGCGCAATCGTCCGCAGGCTGACTTGTGGTGGGGCGCCGCACATACGACCTTTCAAACCGCGGCTGAAGAAAATCTCCTGGCTACATACCGGCCCACCTGGGCCGGAAGCGCTCCTAACGCGAGTCGCGACACCCAGGACCGTTGGTACGGCACCTTTCAAACTCCGGAAGTAATCGTCTACAACAGCGATGCGGTGAAAGCAGAGGAAGCGCCAAAGGATTGGGATGACGTACTGGATCCAAAGTGGCGCGACAAGATCCTCATTCGCAATCCTAATCCGTCAGATTCGATGCGCGCGATTTTTGGCGCGATGATTTGGCGTTTTTACAAAGATACCGGATCGCCGGAGAGGGGTTATGATTGGCTTCGACGCCTGGATGCAAATGTTCATGAGTACACCGCGGATGGCACTCTGCTGATGCAGAAGCTGGTGCGTCGCGAAGGCTTGATTAGTTTGTGGAATCTGCCTGATGTGTGGATTTACAAAGAGCAAAAGGGATTTCCTGTCGGGTATGTCTTCCCGACGAGTGGAACACCGGTTATCACGGACGGCATTGCAGTGGTTCGCGGTGGTCCAAACGAGGAAGACGCGCGCCGGTTTTACGAATTCGTAACTACGCCGGAGAGCCTGGTGCTGGCGGCGAAAAAATATTATCGCATGCCGGTTCGTAGCGATCTTGATCGCAGCCAGTTACCGGCCTGGATGAATGAGCCGGTTAATGAGATGCCGGTTGATTGGGAGCTGCTACGGAAGCAAAGCGGCGACTGGCTGCGTTACTGGGATACGGAGATTCGCGGGCGAAGCAAGAAGTGATACGGACCAGTCCCGTAGGGACGTAAGGTTTATAGACCTCAGGCTTAAAGAAATTCCCCGCTCCATTTGGAGCGGAATGTTATCGATCGACTTGCGTTCCTGGGAACATTTCGCTCCTCTGGAGCTGAGAGTCATTCGGTTTTTGCGGGACTATAAACATCCGGCTCCTCCGGAGCTGATGCATTTCTTCGGTCCGTTAATGCTGCCTCGATAGATTAAATAGTCTGAAAATGCCACTGCTTTCTCTCAAGAACATTTCCAAACGTTATGGTCAAACACCGGCCGTCGCCGATGTTTCGCTTGACGTCGAGCGCGGCGAGTTCTTCGGTTTGCTTGGCCCATCAGGTTGCGGTAAGACAACCACGCTCAGGATGATTGCGGGACTCGAGAAACCCGATGCCGGAACAATTGAGTTTGACGGAAGTGACATTACGAACCTGCCCGCCGAACGTCGCGGCTTCGGCATGGTGTTTCAAAACTACGCCCTATTCCCCCACCTGAATGTTTTCGAAAACGTCGCCTTCGGTTTACGCGCGCGCAAAAGACCAATCGCTGAAATCCGCGAACGCGTGCAGAGTGCGCTGGAACTTGTACAGCTACCCGGTTATGAAAAGCGTCGAGTTGACGAGCTCTCCGGCGGGCAGCAACAACGCGTCGCCATCGCCAGGGCCATCGCTATTGAACCCGCACTGCTGCTGTTTGATGAGCCGCTTTCCAATCTCGATGTCAGTCTGCGCGAAGCGACTCGAAGCGAGTTGCGCGAGCTGGTCGGGCGTCTCGGCTTGACCGCTGTCTATGTCACACACGATCAGGAAGAAGCCTTTGCACTTTGCGACCGCATCAGTGTGATGTCAGGAGGGCGCATTTTGCAGACCGGCAAACCACGCGATTTGTATGAACATCCGGCCAACCTTTCCGTCGCCCGGTTCCTTGGGAGAAACAACCTGATCAAGGTGATGCGCCTCAGCTCCAGCAAAGAAGGCATCGGAGAATTCAAGACTCTCGAAGGTGGACACGTCCTTCGTGTGCCGGTTCAGGACAATGGCCTGGCGCCACTCAACAAGCCCTGCCTACTCGCGATTCGGCCGGAGCATGTAGTGATCGGCAATGGTGAAAAGAAACTCGAAAACGCCATCTCGGCAACGGTGACGGAGATCGATTTTGCCGGCGCAACGTCAACCATAAAACTGGACGCAAACGGATTGGGTTTGGAAGCGCTTGAGCTGGCAACTTACGACGCTACAGTCGGCGACAGTTGCACGGTAGTCTTACCACCTGAAAAGATTTCGCTGTTGAAGGATGAGTGACCGTCGGAATAGTGATTGAGGCTTATGGATTTCAGCCTGAAGGGCTGAGAGAAAGTCACACCCCTACTATGTCTCTTTCGCCACGTCGTTCTTTCTCCGTTTCACCACGTCTCTTACTCTGGCTCATCGTCGCGCTCGTCCTTCTCTACGGCGTCATCTATCCAAACCTCCACGTTGTTATTGCTTCGCTACAACAGGACGGAAGCTGGTCATTAAGCAACTACCGCGCAGCGTTATCCCAGAGTGTTGTTCTGGAAGCAATATTTTCAAGCCTCGGTATCTCAGTCTTAACTGTCGTATTGTGCGCCTTAGTCGGTATACCGCTGGCCTTTCTTTTTGAGCGCTACACATTCCCCGCACGGCGATTGTTTGCCACGCTCGCTGCTCTGCCGCTTGTCCTGCCTCCCCTGGTCGGGACCGTGGCTTTCATCTTTCTCTGTGGCGAGTCAGGCATTCTGGCTCACCTGGTCCAGTCCGCATTCAGACTTGAAACCGCACCGTGGTCGTTGCGCGGCTGGACAGCGTTGTTGCTGTTTCACACGTACACCATGTATCCGTTCTTCTATGTCCTGACGGGCGCTGGGCTCAGCCGCATCGATGCGGCGTTGGCGGAAGC
>DASQKG010000157.1:0-4667 GCA_035630655.1 Pyrinomonadaceae bacterium | reverse complement strand
ACTGGTTTCAATAGTCGTCGAAGGGCAGAGCACCAGCACTCTGTCCACCGCGCATTCAGCCAGCAAAATGGCCGCGATACTGTAAAGCACGTAACTCTTGCCCGTGCCGGTGGCAAGGTCGAGCGAAGCCGAGAGTTGATCCGGCAGTTGCAAATGACGCTCCATCCCGCCCCAAGAACCGTAGCGCGATTCGAGCGCCGGGTTCTCTTCGTGGTTGGCCCTGGCAAGCGCACGCAGGTTGGCGTATTCGCCGCCGAGCAAATAACGCAACGCCGTGCGGATAGCCTCTTTCTGATACTCGCGGTCGTCGCAGAGTCCTTCGATAAAACCTTCGTAGCGGTTCTCGTCCCAGCGATCCCGCGCCACATTCGGGCTGACTTTGAGCACCAGGTCTTCGTTGCGAAAGCGTTGGCTGTCGGCGCTAGCGGGCATTGTTCTTCCCTTTCTTGCCGTTTGATTTTGTTCCGTTAGTCTTCCCGCTGGACAAGCTCTCAAGCCCGAACTCCGCGCGCGGGATTACGTGGCGCGCCTCGTTGCCGTGAATATCGATGAAGACGGCCATCAGCTTTTCTCCGATCCCTTCGTGTGGGAAACGCGCTTCCCATTTGTTCGCCTCCAACTCGGTATTGTAGAAAACCGCGTCCAGATTGAATATCTCGCCGTCGAAGTCGTAATTGAGCATCAGCACGGAGAGCGTTTCCAGTCCGCCGAACACATCTTCGCTTCGCAGACGGGCTCGGCTTTCAAAATTCTTGATCTTCAAAAAGGCTTCGTGGAGCAAGCCGCCCTCTCGTTTCTTCGCGCCGGCCTTCCATTTCACTTTCGGCGGCTGGATGAAATCGAAGCCAACCGCATCCACTGTCTCGTTGACCGCTCGTTCGTCACTCGGCTGTTTCAGCGCGGTGAAGTCCCGGTGATGCAATTCGTTGATGATCGAGTATGGAATCCGCATCGCGTAATAGCGCACGCCATCCAAGTCAATGTAATCCTGCAGGAAGTCGAAGATGCGGCTCGGCGCGATGATGTAGAACTTGGAGCCGACCTTCTTACCGACGTGGGCGTGAATCTGCGCCACCGTTTCTTCGTCAATACGCTTGTCTGGATTCTTGAGATGGTCGAAAACCAGCACACTTGAACCTCTACGTTTCCCGTCCAACTTCAATCCGCCTATGGTGTGCGGCTCGTCCTTGCACTCGAACAACTGCAAGGCGATAGAGCGCCAATCTTCCCAAGGCAGTTGCTTGAGAGTGGAGAAATCGTAAAGACCAGCGTTGTAAATCGTGAACGGTTTGGCTTTGAGCGGTTTCCCCTTATTGCCGATCTCTGTTTTCAGGTTGAGCATCCGCTTTTGAATGGTGTAGATAGCGAGTTTGCCACAGTCAATTGCGATCCAGCGACGCCCTAACCTTTCTGCGATTGCACAAATCGTTCCCGATCCTGCAAAAGCGTCAAGTGCAATATCGCCTTGATTGGAAGACAGCAAAAGGATCCGCTCAACCAACTCTTCAGGCTTTTGTGTAGGATATCCAAGTCGCTCCTTGGCCTGGCTTTGAATCGGAGGTATATCCTCCCAGATGTCTTGAACTGGGACTCCGCTCATCTCATCAAGGTATCGCTTCAACCTTGGAACTGCATTTGGGTTTGTTTGGACAATACGCCCTTCTTTGTAGAGATCCGCTATCCTCTCCCTAGAAAATCGCCAGTACCGGTTGACTCCCAAAAACTCGAAATAGGGGTTCCCTTTACTAGCGCCTCCTGGTGCCGTTAAGTCGCCGAGCTGATACTTCCGCCCGGCGTTGTTGCACGAATATACAATCGCAAAGTTTTTCCCGTTTTTGCCGAAGAATGTTCACTACATGCAAACGAGCTATATAAAGTGAAAAGAGTTCTTCACCTTAAAAAATATATTCGTGCAACAACGCCCTTCCGCCCTGTGCCTGGTTCAACGTATTTATAAAAGTTATCCTTGTAGTCATCAGAATACGAGGTAAAAACCTGAGTCCATTTGTAAGAATCACTTTTCGTATACAGCAGGATCGTATCGTGCAACCTGCCTAGATGCCTCGCCCCTTGGCCTACGTCCCCGTGGGCAGTCTGACGCTTCCATATGATTTCATTCCGGAAGTTATGCTCTCCGAACATCTCGTCCAAGATGACCTTCATGTAATGTGCTTTGCGCCAATCCAGGTGAATGTAAATGCTGCCGTCTTCTGAAAGTAGTTCTTTTAGGAGTACCAGCCGCTTGCGAAGGAATTCAATAAATTGAGCACCAGTGACTTTGTCCTGATATGCCTTTTCGTCTTGATTACCTCTGAACTCTCTTCTGGTCGCAAACGGCGGATCAATGTAAACCAGCCTTACTCCGGGTGTGCCGTCGGCATTACACAGCTTCCCCTCGCGCTTCATCTCAAACAATCGCTTCAGCACTTGCAAGTTGTCGCCGAAGATCAGCATGTTGTGCCATCCGTCGCCGTTCTTCCCGAACGTGCGAACAGGCTGAAGCGGGACGGCCATCGTTTCGGCAAGGATATCTTCTTCCCGCTCCTTGCCGTAGTAGACCAGTTCATACTCGCGCTTTTCCGGTGGGAACAGTTCGCGCGCCCACTCGCGCGGTAAATCCTCGCCGCGTTGAAGCGTCTCAATCACCATCTGCCGAAGTCTATCGTCCATACTCTGATTCAACCCTTCGTTGGAATTGGAGCCAGCGTGTCAAAACTCAATTCGTCCAGCAATCCAGTATCAGCGAAACTGAAGTGCCCAGCCTCCGCGACAATCACATGCTCAAGAACTTTGATCCCGATAGGATGGCAAGCGGCAATCAGATCGCGCGTCAGAATCTTGTCGGATTCGCTAGGTTCCGCCGCGCCGGATGGATGGTTGTGCGCCGCGATTAACGCCGAAGCGTTGGCCTGCAATGCCCGCGTGACAATCGAGCGGATCGTCGGGCGCACAGTGTCAACCGTGCCCTCAGCGATCAGAACGTCTTCCAGCAGTCGCCCTTGACGATTCAAATAGGCGACGCGGAAATGCTCATCCGGCAGACCGCGCAACCGGACGGTGAAATACGCCGCCGCCTGTTGCGTGTTCTTGAGAAAGGTCTCCTCACGAGCGGTCGGCAGAGCCGCCCGCCGTCCGAGTTCGAGAGCGGCCTGCAATTGCGCGATCTTGGCCGCGCCCAAGCCTTTGATGCCGTCCCAGGCAGAGAGCGGCGCGGACATCATCGCCTGCAACGAACCGAAGCGCTTGATCAATTCGCGTCCGAGTTCCACTGCGCTCTTGCCCTGAACCCCCACACGCAGCAGGATCGCCAGCAACTCTGCGTCAGTCAACGCATGCGCTCCGTGAGCCAGCAACCGCTCGCGTGGACGCTCATCCTCCGGCCACTCGTTGATACTTGAACGCGCATCGTCAGTGGCAGCCGATAAAGCATCGTCTTTATAATTGGTGCGACTCATGAAGTCCTCTTCCGCAGATTCTTACTTCATATGGTGATGAAAGGACGTGGCTATACAGATCTCACGCCGTCAGCAGTCGCAGTGTGACCTTCTACGCGGCGCTCTCGGCCAGTTGTTTGGACAACCCAAGAGAATCAGGTAATTCGTTGCCGAGCGCAATTGCCTGATAAAAGTTACCTGTCCGCGCCCACAAACTCAAGGCGCTGAAACAATATTTGCCTCGAACACTACGTCCAGATCTGCGCGGATGATGGTTTGTGCCGGTCGCTGGTTCATATTTTCCATCCTTGCTTCGGAAGCCACTGCCCAGCGAAAGATTCGCTAGAACTGAGCGCATTTACCAGCGGCATCAGGAAATCGTGCAGCCGCGTCACAAATTCCGGCAGATTCGCGCTCCCGGATCTGAGCTTTTACTTTGCATTCTTGTTTCTGTGATAAAGCGGCAACTCATTTTTATAAGCGCAGGCATTTCCTCACATCTTGAGCGCCGCTGTCGAATAGGCTGAGCAGTCCGAAATTAAGCCAGTAAAACCTCCGGGTGCTTCTTCGCAATTGTCAGCAACTTCAGCGCGGCGTCGCTCGGCTGGCGCAGCCCCTGTTCCCAGGCCTGAACCGTCTTCACGCTCACATTCAGCACGCTGGCGAAGACTGCCTGAGAAAGGTTGAGTTGCTGACGCAGCTTCACGATTTCCTGTTTCTTCATTGGCTTGGGCGGCGCGGGCAGCACAGTTGTGCGCAAATCATGCCGCTCACCGCGCGCGTGCTGGAGCGCCTGCTCAAGTGACAACTTCAACTCGGCGAAATCTTCGTCGCTCATGTACTTCTTCTTTTTCATTCGGCCTCCTTTTTTTGCGCCTTCTTGATCGCTTCGATCATGGCCGCAATCGCCTTCTTCTGCTCCGCATTCAAATCGGCCTGCCCTGATTTGGCGAACAGGTAGAGCAGGTAAATTTGACCGCGATGTTCCAGATACAAATATAGATAACGGAAGCTGCCACTCTTGCCCTTGCCGCTCCTTGGGTCGGCAATACGTCCTTTGCGCGCGCCGCCTGTGCCCTTGACCACTGGCCAGCGCAGCGGGTCAGCAATCAGATCGGCTTGAATGACGTATAGAATCGGCAGCGCGTTCTCGTCGGCCACTTGAGCCAACTTCGCTGTAAAGACAGGGGTCTCGTAAAAAGTGTAGAGCCTGGCGCTGTCTTCCGCGTTCAT
>DASQKG010000156.1:0-4856 GCA_035630655.1 Pyrinomonadaceae bacterium | reverse complement strand
ACAGAGATAGCCATGCCAGTCCTTCAGCTATCGCGCCAACCACATCAGTCAGGTAATGCGCGCCGAGGTATATGCGACTGAACGCAACCAGAGCGATCAACAGGCTTGCTGACAGAATGGCGCCCACGCGAACCATCCGGTTTTTTGTGTTTGCCACAATCAGGGCGGCCAGACATCCGAATACGACAGTCGCAGTCAGGGTGTGGCCGCTCGGAAAGCTATAGCCGGTAAAGGTGAAGACAGGATCATCGAGTTGCGGCCGCGCTCGCTGAAATGCGCTCTTCAACAGTCTGTTGAGTATTGCACCTCCTGCCACAGAAAGGACCAGCGCCGCGAACCAATAACGCCGCCGGCTCAGCAGTAAGTAAATGCCGGCCACAGTGGTGATGATGCTTGCAACGACGGTAGAGCCGAGCCATGTAACATAACGCATCGCATCAAGCCGGATGGATGTTCTGGTGGTCTGCAGCCACGCGCTGAATTCCGCATCCATGGCAGTCAAAGGCCGACCTCGGATCACCTCGTCCGAAATCGCGGCCAGCAGGAAAGTCGTCGCGAGGAACACGAATAGACCAATCACAATGTGCCATCCCAGGTAACCCTTAAATCGTTGGCGGGTTCCCATAGTCTTCACCTGCGCCTGAAGTCTTCTCTTCGCACCTGGAGAGGCAGTTCAGAGTCCATCAAGCTTTAGCTTGCGTCTTGCCACTAGCAACCCCGCTGCTGACTTAGAACGCCTTACTGAAGTCGCGCCCAGCCATCTGCCGTATGTTTGAAACGCTCGGCGTTGGCCAGTGTGAATCCGGTATCATCAGGTTGCCACTCGAAACGTTCGACCTCGATATGTGGCCTCTCAATGTGGATCACGTTGAACGAGTTTGCTTCACCGCGGCCGCGGCTTGACGTTGCAGTGCCGGCCTGCACTACCAGGGCTGAGTATCCTGCGATCTTGTATCGACTCGCACTGTGTGTAGTGTGACTTACGTGAAGATGTCCGGCGAGAAACATGTCAGCCCCGCAACTGGCGAGACCCTCCATTGCCATGCGTGCACGGCCAACCAGATCGCTTTCATCATGCCCCTCCGGTAGATCGAAAGGATGATGAGTGACCACGACTTTTACAATCTTCTCATCGAAGGCACAAAGCTTTTCGCGCATCCAGGCCACTTGCGCTTCGTTGACGCGGCCACCTTTGATTGTTAACGAGCGGGCGGTGTTTACACCTAGCACGGCAATTTCATCGTCGTCATAAAAGGGGGCCAAATCATGAGTGATGTAGCGTTGGTATTTCCGCAGTGGATTTATGAAACGCGCAAACACGTTGAAGAGCGGGACGTCGTGGTTTCCCGGCACCACGATTTGTGGTTTGGGTAAGCGATCCAGAAATGCGCGCGCTTCTTTGAACTGGTGAGAACGCGCCCGCTGCGTCAAGTCGCCCGAGACCGCAACCAGGTTGGGACGAATCCGATTGACAGCTTCGATCAACGGCTCAACCACCGGTAGATGGATGCGTCCAAAATGAATATCTGAAAGATGAAGTATGGTTCGCATGGTCGTCGGCCAGTCTCAATTATATTTTGGCATCGGCTCTTTTGGGACCACGGGCGTCTCGCCCGCATCGCTCGCTGGAATTCCGACTGGCTCTCTAACGTCCCGGAGAGAAACCGCTGAACAGGTGTCCGGTACCGGGTGTCGGTTAATCAGTCTTGGCACAGTGCATAGCGGACTAATTGACAGAATGACTCTGTTCAGTTCTGACCAGCACCCGACACCCGGTACCCGACACCCCTTCTTATCCGCTCCTATTCAGGCTTCGGCACCAGCACACGCAGCGCGCGTGGACGCACGCGATAATGAAGTGGCGCAACCATTCTGGTTACCTCGCCATCCAGTGCGACGCGCAGTTGCTTGTGCCTGGTTTCTATCCAGATTTCCTGAGCGCATAATGCCAGAAAGTCTTTTTCCTGGCGCAAACCTCCGAAGAGCGCACGCCAGGCAAGACGGATCAATCCCAGCCGACCAATTCGATTCGTCACATACAGGCTCAGTTTTCCCGCATCGAGACAGGAGCGACTGCCAATATTAAGACTCTCCATCCCATATTCATTGTTGCCGACGAAGACAAACGGCGTGCGGCTAACCAATTCTTTGCCTTCCACACTCAAACGAACGCTGAGAAAAGGATAACGGCGGAGAACTGCGATCGCGGCCCAAACAAACGCGGGCCACTTGCCCCATCCAAGTTTTTGCTGTTTCTCACGTTCGTGAACGATGCTTGGATATAGACCCAAACTAGAGTTATTTAAAAAGATGCGATTGTTGACTTCGCCTACGTCAATTTGGACCACGCTGCCTTGAATGATTGTTTTGACTGCACCCTCGACGTCGAGAGGGAGTTTTAAATCTTTGGCTAGATGATTCATGGTGCCGAAGGGCAGGATTCCCAGCGTCTTGTTGCTGCCGATTACTGCTGCAGCGACGGCGTTGATGGTTCCGTCACCACCGCCCGCTACGATTATCTCGGCGTTGGTTCGAGCGGCCCGCCTTGCGAATTCGACAACTTCCGTTCCCGAGCGCGCCAGTGAAATTTGGGCCTTGATATTGTTGCCGCCAAACGTCTCTTCAAGATGCCGCCGCAGCTCTTCTTTATCGTCGGCGCCTGATCCGGCATTGATGATCACCTCGATTTTCACGCCCGCATATTATTACCAGCTTGTTACAAAGCCGTAGCGGTCCGAGAGGAACCGTTGTGAGCTCTCAGGTAAGGAAGGTGGGCTTGCCCCCGCTCTTACCCGCGCAAATCCAACCGTGAGCGAAATGGAAATCTTCATTCACCTCTTAGAGATGTGGACGATACTTTAAAGAACTCAGATCAGCCAAACGAAGAGCGGGGGCAAGCCCACCTTCCTTACCTGAGAGGTAACAACGGCTCTCCTAGGCGCGTCATTCATGATCATGAACGGCACATGGGTTCGAGACATTTACGCTATACTCTTAACCCTTCATGGTCAGTAAATCGTCTCGCGAAAAATCACTCGACCTGTCAGCGATAGCTGACCAGGCCATGATCGACAACGGCTTCGTACCGGAATTCCCAGCAGCAGTTAAAAAGGAAGTAAGCACCCTCGAAGCGAAAGCTTCGAAAAGTTTTTCCGACAAGTCCGTCCGCGATCTGCGCGAGCTTCTTTGGTCTTCTATAGACGACCCAAAAACTCGAGATCTCGATCAGGTTGAATATGCAGAGCCGCTTCCGAACGGAGACGTACGTTTGCTCATCGGTATTGCCGATGTCGACGCGTTCGTGCCGAAGGGATCGGCAACCGATAAACATGCGGGAAGAAACTGCACCTCGGTTTATGCGGGCGTCAAAACGTTTCCGATGCTTCCGGAGGAATTGTCGACCGACCTGACGTCGCTGGTTGAAGGTGAAGACCGCCTGGTTGTAGTTACCGAGATGACTGTCTGCGCAGATGGCTCAGTACAGTCGGCCCAGTTTTATCGAGCGATTATTCAAAACAAGGCGAAGCTCTCTTATGAAGCGATCAGCGCGTGGCTGGAGAGCGAAACCGGGCCGCCTAAGGTCGTCAAATCAGACCCCGGTCTGGAAGCGCAGATTCGTTTGCAGTGGGAAACCGCAGAGCGACTCGCTGAATTTCGCAAGAAGCTCGGCGCAATCGATTTGGGAACGATCCAGGCGGTGCCGGTAATGAACGAGCAGGGAAGGGTGATCGAGTTAAAAGTTATCGAGCAAAATAGCGCGCGCGAGTTAATCGCCAACTACATGATCGCGGCAAACGTTGAGATGGCCGAGTATCTGGAAAGCAAAGGTGGGCCATCGCTGCGCCGAATAGTTCGAAGGCCCAAATACTGGGATCGCATCGTGGAAATCGCGGATGAGTTGGGCGAGAAGTTGCCGCCGACTCCTGACTCCCGAGCCCTCGCTGCGTTTCTTGAACGCCGAAAGAAAGCCGATCCGCTTCATTTCCCCGATTTGTCGCTGGCAGTTGTGAAGTCGTTGGGACCGGGTGAATATGCGGTCCAGGCATCGGGAGAAGAAGGCGAAGGGCATTTTGGATTAGCCGTTCAGGATTACACGCATTCAACTGCACCCAACCGGCGTTACGTAGACTTGATCACTCAGCGGCTGGTTAAGGCAGCGTTACAGAGCGGCCCGTTGCCTTACGATTTGAACCAACTGAAGCAGATTGCCGAAGCGTGCACCGACCGCGACAACGCCGCTCGCAAAGTCGAGCGGAAGATGCGCAAAGTCGCAGCAGCGCTTCTGCTCGACGACAAGATTGGCCAGGTGTTTGACGCGATCGTCACCGGCGCCTCAGAGAAGGGAACTTTCGCGCGCGTTCTCAAACCACCCGTCGACGGCCGTATCATGCGCGGCGAACGCGGCCTGCGGGTCGGCGATAAAGTCCGCGTGCGGCTCCTCTCAACAGACCCCGAACGAGGATTCATCGACTTCGCAAAAGCGTAGTCTTTTCGGTGCGGAGTGATGAGTGCTAAGAGCTAAGTGCGGAGTGCTAAGTGCGGAGTGATGAGGACTGGGTTCTGAGATTTGAGTGACGTCTGTGTTCTGCTTACCGCCTTCTGCTTACTGTTTACTGCTTACTGCTTACTGCCTACTGCCTACTGCCTACTGCTTACTGCCTTCCGCCTACTGCCCCTCTGCCTATCGCGCAATGGTTACGGTTTACAATTTGTACTTGCTGTTTGCTGTCTGCTGTTCGCTGTCTGCTGTTCGCTGTTTGCTAATTGCTGATCGCTGATTGCTATAATGACAATCTTCGTGGCGGGGTAGCTCAGATGGTTAGAGCGTGGGATTCATAACCCCAAGGTCGGCGGTT
>DASQKG010000155.1:0-23303 GCA_035630655.1 Pyrinomonadaceae bacterium | reverse complement strand
ACACGGCCACAATAGACACGCTCGTACCTATTCAGCAGAACCCGTTGTTTCCGATTCCCGAGCCGACCGTGAAGGATCCCGCCGCCATCGACCCTCTACGCCTTGCCGCCGGCATCGCGCCTTTCATTTCGACGGTCTCGACGCCCGTCAAGAATCACATCTTCACCACTCGAGTCGATCATAGATTTTCGGAAACGCATAACGGCTCGGTGCTCTATCAATTGGGCCGTCTGAATAACCTGCGACAACTCGGCGGCGGTAATCGTCTGGCGGAATCGCTGCTGGGGAAAACACGCGGCACAGATGCGGTTTCCTACACCGGCAACCTCGTCTTTTCGCCAACTGTCGTAAATCAAACGCGCGTACAGTTCTCACGTCTGACACCTTCGGTGACCGCAGGTGGCGGCAGAAGACCCGTGGTCCTGATCACGCTTGACGATCCTTTGCCCTCATCGGATCCTGCCGGACGGTCCGGCACGCTCGTCGCGGGTTCGTCGACTTCCGGCGCCACGGATCGCAGTGAATCGCGCGTGCAGGTACAGGAGGTGCTCGCCTGGATTGTGGGCCAACACTCGCTCAGGTTTGGCGGCGACATACAACACGTGCGCTCGACCTTTATAGATCTGTCAGATGTGTCCGGGACTTTCACCTTCGAGAATGCTGCCGCATTCCTGGCAAACACGCCGAGCCGTTTCCGGCAAAACTTCCAATCGGAATCAACGCAAAAGAATACCTATGTGGGGTTCTTTGTTCAGGACGAGTGGCGCGTGCGATCGAATCTGGTGCTGAGCTACGGCCTGCGTTACGAGACTGAGACAATCCTGCCCGATGGAAACAATTGGGGACCGCGTGTCTCTGTTGCTTACGATCCGACCGGAACCGGAAAGACTGTAATCAGGTTCGGGGCCGGCATCTTTTACAACCGCGCGTTGCTGCGCACCATCGACGATTTCACACTCGGCGCTCAGCAACTGTTCTTCGACACCAGCACTTTAATTGATCCGGCCACGGGACAGGTGGGAAGCGCGGATTTTCGGCGCGCTTTTATTGCCGCGAGCCTGCGCTTCCCGCGAGTCCTAACGGTTGACTCACCACTGGTCGGGCAGTTTGGAGTCTTGAATACAGGGTTCTCACGGCGGCTTGATCCGGCGTTGCGGATACCTGAAAGCTATCAGGCTAACGTCGGCATGGAGCGGGAGATTGGCCGTAGCTTTGTTTTTGAAGCCAATTACACATTGAATCGCGGTCTGCACCTTTGGAGAGAATTCAACGCAAACGCACCTGTGCTCCCGTCAGGTTTTAAAGATTTTGCCGAGTATCTGGCCTCGCGCGATTTCATAAACTTCCGCGGGCTGCTAGGCGGGCGCCCTCTATATAACGCTTCGACCGCCGGCGATATCGTGAGGTTCGTTCGTAATCCGCCTGACCCGACAAACCCGAATTCGATTGTGCGTATCACTGAATTCGGCGTGCCGGTTTCGGTGTTCAATCTCAACAGCTTCACTTCGACGACCGCTCTGGAAGTCGCGCTGGCCGCGCTAAACCGTTTGCGGCCGGATCCGGGTCGTGCCGAAGTTGAACAGCTCGTTTCCGCGGGCAACAGTTACTATCAAGGCCTTACGCTCGAACTGCGCAAGAGATTCAAAAAGACCAGGGGCCTTAGTTTCTCGTTCCGCGCCGCCTACACGCTTTCTCATCTAGAAGACGATGGCATCGTAAATACTTCCGACGCGCTGGTAGTGGGCGACTTCGCCGGCGAGAGATCGCGCAGCTTGCTCGACCGCCGTCATCGCTTTGTCTTCTCAGGAACGTTTGACACTCCCAAGTATCTCGGCAAGCTGCGGCTCTCGCCGATACTGCGGCTCGCCTCCGGCGCCCCATTCAATATTTCGATCGGCGGCGTGGATCGAAATCTCGACGACGTCGGAAATGACCGGCCGGTATTCACGGGTGATGTGTCCCTACTGCGTTGGCGTAGTCCCGCCGACCCGATTGACCCCGCGATATTGAACTTGTTTTCGTTCCCGACTATCGGCCAGACCGGAAATCTTCCGCGCAACGCCGGCCAGGGGCCGGGCCAATTCTTCCTCGACCTGAATGTCACTCGCGAGTTCAAGCTAAACGAGCGTTTGCGAATTCGCCCGGTGGTGGAGTTTGATAATGTACTCAACAAGACGGTCTACAGCTTTGGAAGTGAATTTATAAACTTCAATGCGGTCTCACCCACAGCCACACCTGAACAACGACAAGCGTTCCTCGATTCATTCCTTGTCACCACGCGCACACTTCGACCGCGCCAGGTTCGCCTCGGTGTCCGTTTCGATTTTTGAACGTAAAGCAAACTGTTAGTTTGCGGTCGCCCACGCCGCATGCTTGATTATATTTAGAGGTTACCAACTAACAATTTTTTTGCGCGGGATCTCGCGGCTCAGGCCTGCTTGTATGGAGAGGCCAAGCAAACTAACAGTTTGCTTTACGCCGGTGGCGCGAGGTTGCGGAGAAAAGTTGCCAGGCGCGCGTGGTCCTGCGTGTTCGCTTTGGTAAAACGCGATCCAATCAAGTAGGTCGCGCCCGACCCAACCGCGGTTTTGCTGAAGTAGATCGCGGCGGCTTGCAACGCGACGGCGCCTTCGGGCAAGCGCAACTCCAGGTCGAATGTGTTGTCTTTGGCTCTGAGATAACGGTCGATGTTTCTGGCGGAGACGACCAGGGCCGCCCCGGTCTCGCTGATGTTCTTTGTCCGCCCCACCAGCATCAGACGTTCCGCGCCGGCGCCGCTGGCGAAAGAGGCGGGCGGCCTGAACGTAATCTTCACTTCCAACACCACTGCACGACGCCGGTATCCGCGTCGGCTTGCATCAGTAGCTTTCATGAAGCGCAACCTGCCATGTCAGGCAAATCTGTCAGGGTAAGGATTACTGCCAAAGCCTATCACATTTGATTGATTGGAGAGCAGGATTGTGATTGGGCGCCAAGGTGTTTGTCATTTCAAACCTGCCTGTTGGTTTGCGATGCCTCGTAAAATAGTTAAAGGTTGGGAAGGAGGGCTTGCCCCCGCTCCCAACCTCTAACTGTTCCTGGGTACTTTTAAAGTCCGAAGTTCAAATCTTCAGAACAATTGGACGCGATACCACTTCGCGCTCAACGCCCTGTGATAAACTTCGTCCCTTCAAATGGTCGATGATTCATCACAATCGGAGCACGTCAACGAAGTCGATACGGCCTTGCTCGACGCCGAGCTCTTCCTTAAATACAAGGCCCCGGAGCGGGCTGTCAGCCGGTTGCGCAGCGCGCTTGAGACTAACCCGCGCTCAATTCCTTTGCGCGAACGGATGCGCGAGATCGGCATTTCCCAAAACTTGAAAGATGAAGCGGCGCGGCAGTGTCTGGCCCTCGCCAGTCTGTATATCGAGCGCGACGAGTTTGACAGTGCCTATGATCGTTTACTTGAAGCGAAACATCTTGACGCCCGGATCAACATTGCCGGTGGACTGGAAGCGATTCGACGGGCGCGTCGTCCTGATCTCAAGCCTACCCCAACTTCCGCTGCCCAAAGGAGTGACAAGCGTTATGTCACGCTCGCAGGCGACATCGCGATCATAAATGTCTTCGACGCCATTCAAGTCGTCGAGAATGCGAAGCTCAACGGCGCCCTGATGCTCTCAAAAGAAAGACAATTGGGACGCGTCTTATTCAATGGCGGAAAGATTGTCGATGCTGAAGCCGGAGGCGTTACAGGTATTGAAGGCTTTAGAAGAATCGTTGAGATCACCAACGGCAATTTTGAGTTTCAGAAATCAGAACAGGAATTCCCCACCCGCATCCAGGCCGCCAGCAACACCAACCTTATCCTCGATACGCTCCGACAACTCGACGAAGCAAAGCAATAGGTAAGTTGTTAGGTCAAATTGCCTTCATGTTGAAATCTCGCAGTCAACCCGCGGAACAGCCTCTTTAAAGATCGGTTCCGAACATTGGCCGAGAACAAAAGCTCATTTAAGATAGAAGCGCGCTTCTATAATATTCTTCCCAGCTTCTACATGGTCAGCACGATGCCGCTTTGAGATCAAGAGCGCGAAGTGATTTAGATTTAAGGCAAAACACCCTTGAGCGACCCGGTCATCAAGCAACGAGAAATTTGCTCCGTAGGAGCCAGATGTTTATAGCCAAGGTAGTAAACCCAGCCCTTCGTCTCGTGGCAGCTCGATTGTAAAAGTGCTGCCCTTGCCCAATTGGGACGTCACGGTCACTTCGCCTTCGTGCGCCAGTGCAAGGTGCTTGACGATTGCCAGGCCCAATCCCGTCCCTCCCATTTCACGCGAGCGCGCGCGGTCTACCCGATAGAACCTCTCAAACAGTCTTTCCAAATGCTGCGACGGAATACCTTCGCCGGTGTCTTCGACGATGATACGGTCGGACTGGCGGCCGCCGGCCGACGACGGAGGACCGGCGCCAGATGGTTCTTCAGGCAACCTTTCGTACTTTATGGTTACCTGGCCGTCGTCTCGGTTGAACTTAATCGCATTGTCCACCAGGTTGGTCAACATCTGTTCGAGACGCCGCGCATCGGCGTAGACCGTTGCATCGACTGCGACAGCGTTGCTCACCGATACTCCTTTGGCGCCGGCTCTGGCGGTTAGGGATGAAATGACATCATTCACAATCGGGTGGAGTTTGACCGGTGCCGCATTGACCCGAACGTTGCCCGCTTCGATTGCGCTCAACTCGAGGATGTCGTCAATCAGGTGCTGCATCCTCGTGGCACTCTTGCGAATGATGGGAAGAAAACGATCGCGGGCCACGGCATTTTCGATGGCTCCGGATTCAAGAGTCTCAACGAATGCGAGAATCGCCGTCAGCGGAGTCCGCAGCTCATGAGAAACGTTGGAGAGAAACTCCTGGCGCACTTGTTCCAGCCGCTCGATCCGCGTGATATCAACGAAAACGCCGAGTGCTCCGTGGGTCGAGCCGGCGGCCAGGTTATCATTAGGATTCCCGTTAGCGCTGCCCAGCGGAACCACGCGGAGATCAAAGATCCGGCGCTCTGGTCCATAGGTCTGGATTTTGACTCCGCTGCGTTCGATTCCTTTCAGCGCATCGAGAAAGGCGTCGTAGATGTCGGGATTTCGCGTCAACTCCGTCAGACGCTGCCCATCGAGTGGTCCGCGCGTGGGATTGACCAAACGGTGCGCAGCCGGGTTTGAAGCAACTACTCGCATGTCTTTGTTTACTACGAGCAGGCCTTCGCGCATTCCCACCATCGTCGCCTCAAACAGTTTTCCGAATGCGAAAGTTTCAGCGGGGGTGTCGTCCGTGAGATGCGCACCTTCACGAAGCCTTTGAGAAGTTCTCCTGCCGTGGACCACAAGGGACAAACCGATTGCCAGGACAAGCGCCGCGGCAACTGCACGCACGGTGAGGGATGGGATGAATAAGGCTACAACGATAAAAAAAGCGCCGGCGGTAATTAGAAATGCGGTGCGCCTGGACATTAGCGTCTCGGTGTCAGGAACCGTGGTTTAGTGATTAAGTCTTAGCCCGGAGGGCTATCCGGGCTGAAGTCAAAATCCACCAAAACTGTTTCGTACGTATTCAGCCGTCGGCTACCCTCCGACTGTTGTGCAGCCGACAAAGCGGTAGCCCACGCCCACCACTGTCTCGATGCAATTCCCACAATCACCAAGCTTCTGCCGTAGCCGTCTGATGTGAACGTCGAGCGTGCGCGCGTCGCCGTAATAACTGTATCCCCAAACGCTGTCCAAAAGCTGCTGGCGTGTGATGACCCGATCCGGGCTCCGTGCAAGTACCGATAGAAGCGTGAACTCCTTGTTCGTCAGCTTAACTTTGGCGCCGTGGCAAACCACTCTGATGTCGTCAAAGTCAATGAGCAGATGATCGTCTTCGTAACTCTTTCCTTTGTTCTCGTCCGTACGACGCATGACGGCTCGCACGCGAGCCAGTAATTCGCGGATTGAAAAGGGTTTTGTAATGTAGTCGTCTGCGCCCAGGTCAAGACCGGCGACGCGATCGGATTCAGAAGCCTTCGCCGTCAACATGATGATGGGAGTACGACGCGTGGCGGGCTCGCGTCTAAATCTGCGACACAACTCGGTGCCGCTCATGCCTGGCAACATCAAATCCAGGACGATCAATATCGGCGGTTCCTTCTCATTAAGCGCGACCGCCAATCCCACTTCTCCCGTGGCTGCCATCGCACACGCCCAGCCTTCCCGTTCAAAGTTGTATTTCAAACTTTCAGCGATGTCAGGATCGTCTTCGATAATGAGGATTGGTCGCTGCATGTCACACCACAATCAACCGGTACGGCACTGTCTGTGCAAACCCAAGCACGTGAGCCGCGCGAAGCGAATGAACGGCACTTTCAAAGGAACCTGGGTACACCCTGACTAGGTGCTCAGAAAAAGAGCGGGTCACTTGTAGTGCTTTATAAACGCCGCTTCGGCCATGTAAACGGTCAGCTCGCAGATGTCGGTTACGTAGTCGCCGATTCGCTCCAGGTGTTTGGCGACGAACAGCAGCCGCGCGTTGCGCGTGGCCGTACCCGGTTCGGTCCCCATCAAGTCGATCAGCTTATGGAAAACGTAATTGTAGAGATCGTTGATCTTTTCGTCGGTCTTAATTACCTCGCGGGCAGCGATTGCATCGCTCGAAGTGAAGGCATCCAGGGCAGCTCGCAGCATCACGAGCGCGTGTTCCGACATGCTTCTAAGGTCGGCAACCGCGGCTAACTCCGGTTCATTGTTGAGATCGATAGCGGCGCGCGCGATGTTGCAGGCGTGGTCGGCTATTCGTTCCAGGACGGGCGCCATCTTGGCAACTGAAATAACGAAGCGCAGATCTCGAGCTGCGGGTTGTCGCAAGGCAATGATATCGATGCACTGGCGGTCGATTTCGACTTCCAGCCGATCGACTTTGTCGTCATTCTCGAGCACGACCCGCGCCAGGTCGCTATCGCGGTCCGTGAGCGCGTGCATCGCTCGGTCGAGCGCCGTTTCAGTTTCTCCGCCCAGCAACAAAACCTTGTCGCGAAGCGAATCCAGCTCGTCGTCAAGTAGCCTGTGGTAATCCATTTCCTTTACTTCACCCAAACCTTCCAGTGATGTAGTCTTCGGTCACTTTCTCATCGGGATTGGTAAACATCTTGCCGGTAGGGTTCACTTCAATCAGTTTACCCATGAGAAAGAATGCCGTGTTGTCGGAGACACGCGCTGCCTGCTGCATGTTGTGTGTGACAATCACGATGGTGTACTGCTTCTTCAGTTCAACAATCAACTCTTCAATCTTTGCTGTGGCCATCGGATCCAAAGCGGATGCAGGTTCGTCCATAAGCACCACGCTGGGCTCAATCGCCAGCGCCCTCGCAATACATAGCCGCTGTTGCTGGCCACCTGACAAGCCGAGCGCTGATTGCTGTAAGCGATCCTTAACCTCATTCCAAATGGCCGCGTGTTTGAGCGCTTGCTCTACACGGCCTTCCAACTCGCTCTTGCTCGAAGTCATCCGGTTGATGCTCAAGCCATAAGCGACGTTCTGGAATATCGACTTGGGAAATGGGTTTGACTTCTGAAAGACCATTCCAACTTTCCTGCGCAAATCAACGACGTCAGTGCCAGGCGCATAAATGTCCTGCTCGTCGATTAAGACTTCGCCCTCGACCCGCGTCCCGGGAATGATGTCGTTCATCCGGTTTAGCGTGCGTAGAAACGTCGACTTGCCACAACCCGACGGACCAATAAAGGCAGTCACTATGCGTTCCTGAATCTTGATGTTGATATCAAACAACGCCTGTGACTTGCCGTAAAAGAAATTAAGGTGATCGACCCTTATTTTGGCCGGCAGATTGGCGGTGTCCGCACCTTCCTGCCGACGGGAAGTCACAGGCTTTGGAGATAACGTTGTTGAGACTTGTGCTGACAATCTAATCTACCTCGTAAAGCAAACTCTTAGTTTGCGCCGTTGTAAAGCAAACTGTTAGTTTGCTTAGCGGTTAGATTCCATTCACTTTCGCCTTATGCAATCCGCGGTGCTCTAACCGTAACGTCCGCAAACTAACAGTTTGCGTTACATACTAACCAAAGTGACCGGTGATGTACTCCTCGGTCAGCTTGTTTGAGGGATTCTCAAACATCTTCTTGGTGGATGCCACCTCAATAAGCTCGCCCAAATACATAAAAGCCGTCGAATCCGACACGCGTGCAGCCTGCTGCATGTTATGAGTCACGATCACCACTGTGACATCACGCTTTAAGTCAGAAATCAAACTTTCAATCTTGGCGGTGGCAATCGGATCGAGCGCGGAGGTCGGCTCGTCGAACAGCAACATCTCAGGTTCCGTTGCCAGCGCGCGCGCAATACATAACCGTTGCTGTTGGCCGCCTGAAAGTGTATAGGCCGACTCGCGCAAGCGGTCCTTTACTTCCTCCCAGAGCGCCGCCGAGCGCAAGGATCGTTCTACGTGGTCGCGCAGTTCCTTGCCGCCTGTCCCACGCAAGCGCAGTCCGAAAGCCACGTTTTCGAAAACCGACTTCGGAAATGCATTCGGCTTTTGAAAGACCATGCTCATACGCATGCGCATTTCCAGTGGATCGGTTTCCGGGCCAATCAGGTTGATTCCGCTCGGCTGGAGAATGATCTTTCCTTCGTAACGAGTTTCCGGATAAAGATCGTGGATCCGATTGAAGCAACGCAGCAAGGTAGACTTTCCGCAACCTGATGGGCCAATAATGGCCGTCACCTTGTTGGCTTCAAAGACCATATTGATGTTCTTGAGTGCCTGGTGCTTGCCGTAGAAGAAGTTGAGATTTTCTACCTGAGCCTTGATCTCGGCGGCATCATCGACACTTGGCCCGCTCGCCTCGACAACTTCGGGGCTAACTTGAGTACGAGCAAATTGTTCTCTTGTGGACATTACAATTCAGCGCTTCCGAATCCCATTTCGGGGCAGTAGCCTGACCTCCGGTGTCCGAGACACTTCAGTTTGTCGTCGTGCACCAGGGCGCTTCTGAATCTCAACTAGCCTCAGGCCTAACAGCGACAAACTGAAAGTGTGTCGGACTTCACCACTTGATGCGCTTGCGAACGCGGTAGCGAATCATTATCGCCACTGCATTCAGCAGCAACGTCACCACAATCAGTACCAGCCCTGCGCCGGCGGCATTCAAAACGAAGTCCTGGTCTGGTCGCGAAACCCAATTGAACATCTGTATCGGCAACACCGAAAACGGCGACCACAACCACTCGAGGGATACGAATGGCGGTTGCGGCTTAATTGGGGGCGGCGGTAGGAACGCAATGAACGTGAGTGCGCCGATTGTGATCAGCGGCGCAGTCTCACCAATAGCGCGAGACAGCGCAATGATAATTCCGGTCATCGTTCCGCCGAGCGAATAAGGCAGAAGGTGGTGCCTTACCACCTGCCACTTTGTTGAACCAAGCGCGTAAGCAGCTTCACGAATTCCTTGCGGTATTGTCCGCAGCGCTTCTCGCGTCGCCACGATGACAATCGGAAGTATCAGGAACGCGAGAGTTAAGCCGCCGGTTAAAACGTTCGTGCCCAGGCGGAATTGATAGACCAGGAGGCCGAGCGCCATCAGGCCATAGATTATCGAAGGCACACCGGCCAGGTTCGCTATGTTTATCTCAATGAGATTCGTTAACCAGTTTCTGCGCGCGTATTCCTCCAGATAGATTCCGGCGGAAACACCGAGCGGGACGGCCGCAAAGGCCGTTACCAGCATGATCAGTAATGTTCCTACCCACGATGAGAGAATTCCGGCGCGTTCAGCAAAGCGCGATGGAAACGACGTGAGGAAGGTCCAGTTTAGACGCGTCGCGCCGTCCATAAACAGATCGACAAGCAAGGCAGCCAGGGTGAGAATCCCCACGAGCGTGCAGATAATGCCAAGAATATTGAACAGAAAGTCCTGTCGCTTCCGTTTGGCGATGATGGCTTTGAAGTCGCTCAACTCAATACACCTCTCTAAAACGCTTGCGCAGTATGTAGCCGAGGATATTGAACAGGAGCGTCATGATGAAGAGGGTGACGCCTGCGGCGAAGATCGATTGGTAGCCAATGCTGCCGTGCGGAAGATCGCCGAGGCTGACCTGCACGATGAAAGCCGTAATCGTGGCCGCAGGCTCGCGTGGATCGATCGTCAGGTTAGGCTGCATGCCGGCGGCGATAGCCACAATCATGGTCTCGCCGATAGCACGTGAAATAGCGAGAATGTAAGAGGCCACGATGCCAGAGAGGGCCGCCGGGTAAACCACCTTGATGGCCGTGATAATCCGGTTCGCGCCCATCGCGTAAGCGCCCTCACGAAGTGACATCGGAACGGCGCGCATCGCGTCTTCGCTTAAAGAGCTGACATAGGGAATGATCATGATTCCCATCACCACGCCGGCGCTCAACATGTTAAAGGTTGGCAACCCTGGAATCAGCTTTTGCAGCAGTGGCGACATAAACTGCAACGCGAAATAACCATATACGACTGTAGGCACCGCACTAAGCAGCTCGAGGGCGGGTTTAATGATCTCGCGAACTGTCGGCGGAGCGAATTCACTCAGATAGATAGCGACGATTGTGCCGATGGGCAGGGCCACTGCGAGCGCGACGGCCGTAGTGACCAGGGTTCCGAGTACGAGCGGCATAATGCCGAATCGCGGCGAGGCGAATAGCGGCGTCCACAACGGCGCCGTTAAAAACTCCTTAAGTGGAACGTGTGCAAAAAAAGTCGACGACTCGTAAACGAGGATGCCGACAATTCCCAGCGTAATTGCGACCGACGAAAAAGCAGCCAGGAAGAGCAACGCTTCAATGAAACGCTCTTTTATTCGCGACAGGCGTCTACGCGCGGTCGGCGTTTCCGAAGGCGGCTGGTTTACAGAGAGGTCTGCGGCAGCCGCGACCGGATGTTGAAGGTTAGGTATCTCGTCCATGCATTGAATAGCTCCGTTTAGATGGTGCACTTGTGCACCCCGGCAGCGGACAAGTCCGCTCTCTAAACGGAGTGGGGTTGAAGTATCAGATCCTCTACTCCCGGCGCGGTTCAGTAATGCCTTTGACGAAAACGCACAAAGCGACACTAAATATCGTTTAGTGTCGTTTCGTGGATTTCGTTGATCGTCTCTCTACGTTTTTGGCGTCCGTTTCAGGAGCTCTTCAATCGGAAGCCCTATTTCGGGAGCGCCACCAAATCCTGATCCTGTCTGACTGTTTCGAAGGCGATCGGTTGTCATCGTGTAAGCCGTATCGGTAAGCGGAACGTATTTGACCTCAGTCGCCAGCGTCTTCACGTTCTTCAGATAGAAATCGACAAAATCCTTCACCTCGGGTTTATCAAGCGACTTTTTACTCACATAAATAAAAAGCGGCCGCGACAGCGGATTGTAGGTTCCGGCCAGCAAATTCTCCGGGCTCGGCAATACTGGCTCTTTTACCTTGTTCTTCTCCCATTGGATCGCCACTGCTTTCATACGAGCGCTGTGTGGCGCGTAATAAGCGTAGGGAATATAACCAAGCGCAAACTTGTTTCCTTCAACACCCTGCACCAGAACGTTGTCGTCTTCACTCGCGGTGTAATCTCCGCGGCTGGATTTAGCTTTGCCCACAACTGCTTCGGTGAAGTAATCAAATGTGCCTGAGTCGGCGCCTGCCCCGAAGAGCGCGATCTTTTCATTGGGCCATTCGGGACGCACATGGTTCCAGTGCGTAATCTTACCCTGTGCAGCGGGCTCCCAGACCTTCTTTAGATCCTCAACGGTTATCGAGGTGACCCAGGTGTTTTGATTATTGACGACCACCGTCAACGCATCGTATGCAATGGGCAGCTCAATAAACTCGATTCCGTTGGTTTTAGCCTGGGCCATCTCTTCAGCGAGTATCGGGCGCGAAGCGTCAGCAACATCAATTTCGCCGCGGACAAACTTCTTAAAACCGCCGCCAGTGCCGGAGATGCCGACAGTGACTTTGACCCCGGGCTTTTCCTTTTGAAACTCCTCCGCGACCGCTTCTGTAATCGGGAAGACCGTGCTGGATCCATCCACCTTGATAACGGCAGACTGGCCGCCCGGCCCAGTGCCCCCGCCGCCTCCACAGGCGAATCCCATCAGCGCAACTGAAGCCGCGGCGAGCAACGCAATCCATCGAGAGGTTTTCCGGAAAGACATGAGTTTCTCCTATTGCTTGATTTTCCGTCAGAGATCCTAGGTGCGGGGTGTTACATCGATCTGAACTTCAAGTGAACTCCACGTAACAAAAGCACCGCGAATGACTATTGCGACGTTGAGCCCTTAAGCACCAGCCGATATCCCACATTTACCATTGTGTCGATGCTTAGATTGCAACCTGCGAATTTGTTCCTCAGCCGGTAAATATAGACATGGAGGCTTTCCGTTTTGATAGGTTTGTCACTACCCCAAACGTATTCCCACAGTTCCGAAGCGGTTGCAATCCTGCCCGGAGTCCGAACCAAGCGGGACAAGATGAGAAACTCTGTGCGAGGGAGGGCAATTGATTTGCCGCAACACGCTACGTAGTAATTCTCGTGTTCCACGCGCAGATAACCGTCGTCAAAAACATCTACTGATGATCGGCTCTTCCAGCGCCGAGCGGTCGAATTCTCTGAGAGCGGGATGTCAGACCTCGAGCCTCTTCGAACTGCAGCTTTGCTCAATTGCACTACTCCTCACCTTCCGGGGTCCTCGTGAATGCTGAAAAAATCGACACCCACAACCAGGTGAGCCCCAAACCACCAGTGCGGCACGCGCGGACTTTATTTCACCTGAGTGAACGCGGTGTGAATTAGATGTTAAATGTATGTTAACGAAGGTTGGCTTGGTTGGGGCGAGTTCGGAAACGAGAGGACACGGGGAGGTGAGACAAGACTGTCAGTGTGTCATTTACTAAGTTCGAAATAGTGAAAGCTTTAGCCATTAGTTTTCAGGAGGCACTAAAGTTCTTAGTCGGTCGCTTAACTCATCCCGCACGCTCCTGAAAGCAGCGAGCCTTACTTGCTCCTCGCCTTCAACCGCCGCCGGGTCCTCGATGCTCCAGTGAATTCGCTCAGTCTTACTGGGGAAGATAGGGCACTCCTGATTCGCATTGTCGCAAACGGTGATCACGTAATCGAACTCGTGTCCTGAGAACTCGTCGATAGACTTCGAGCGATGCCCGGAGATGTCTATACCGATCTCGCGCATCACTTCAATAGCTTCCGGTCTGACGTGAGTCGGGGAGACGCCGGCACTGACCACTTCAAATCTCTCCCCGGCCATGTCGCGCAATAAGCCTTCGGCCATTTGGCTTCTTGCCGAGTTGCCAGTGCAGAGAATCAAGACTCGTCTTCGATCATTCACGATGATTGCCTTTCGGATATATAAACCGTTCTGGCAGCGGGTGCTCGTTACGAGACGTTGCCGGCGGTTTCTACCGGTTGCACGGGGGCTGGTTGCACTCTGCCGGCGAAGTATCGGCGCTGAAGCCAAAGAGAAACCGTCACCAGCCCGATCAATACCGGCACTTCGACCAGCGGACCGATCACCGCCGCAAACGCGGCGCCGGAATTAATACCGAAGACCGCGACCGCCACGGCAATCGCCAATTCGAAATTGTTGCTCGCGGCAGTGAACGATAGCGTCGCAGCTTTTTCGTAGTTCGCGCCGATTCGCTTGCCCATGTAGAAACTAACCAGAAACATCACTACGAAGTAGATAAGCATGGGTATGGCAATGCGTATCACGTCGAAAGGAAGCTGCACAATCAAGTTCCCTTTGAGCGAAAACATTACGACGATGGTAAACAAAAGCGCGATGAGCGTGAGCGGGCTGATTTTCGGAATGAATACGCCGTGATACCACTCTTTGCCTTTGGCTCTAACGAGCACCAGGCGAGTCAGCATCCCAGCGATGAACGGAATCCCCAGGTAGATGAAAACGCTTTTGGCAATTTGCGCGATGCTGATGTTGACTATGCTGCCACGCAACCCGAAAACGGGTGGCAGGACCGTTAAGAATAGCCACGCATAAACACTATAAAACAGCACTTGAAACACGCTGTTAAAAGCGACGAGACCAGCGGCGTACTCATTGTCGCCACGCGCAAGTTCGTTCCACACGATCACCATCGCGATGCAGCGCGCTAGTCCAATCATTATCAAACCGACCATGTACTCCGGGTAGTCCCGCAGAAAGAAGATCGCCAGCGCAAACATCAAGACTGGTCCTATGATCCAGTTTTGAATCAGCGACAAGCCCAGTATCCGCCAGTCGCGGAACACTTCACCCAGGCTTTCGTAACGCACTTTGGCAAGTGGCGGGTACATCATCAGAATCAGTCCGATAGCAATCGGTATGTTGGTTGTCCCCGATTGAAAGCGGTTAACGAAACCCTCGACTTCCGGTTTGACGTAACCGATAGATACCCCGACGCCCATCGCCAAAAAAATCCAAAGTGTGAGGAAGCGGTCGAGAAACGAAAGCCGTTTACGTTCTAGCGGAGAGCAGCCTTCGATTTTTGCTATCGCTGGATTGTGCATTGAAACGATCGCTCCGACTTCTCCGATATCGAGTTTGTCTTTCAGAGTGCGCGGAATGGAAGCCTCAACCGAGACAAATAATGATCAAGTTCCTGCGACCAGTGGGCTGGGCTCTCAAGTGTGCCGGTCATCGACCTGAGCACAATCCACGCCTGCGAACTGTCTTGGTTTGGAACTATACAGGGCGAGTCGAACCGTGATCCGCCTCGCTCACCATTGGTCGCACTCGGGACCTCGCCGACTACCAGGTCGTATGAGCGTCCGCCTTTTCATGGATCAATGTGTACCTCGATCAGTAGCCGAGTCGTTGCGAAACGCCGGACACGCAGTGGAGTTGCTGCGGAATCACCTGCTAATCAACGCGAAAGACTCTGGCGTCATCGCCTTCGCGCAGAGTCTCAACGCTGTACTAGTTACCCTCAATGGTGATTTCTCTGACATAATTAATTATCCTCCGGCAAACTTCGGCGGCATCATCGCCTTGCAGTTGAGAAACCACCCGGAATCATTTTCCCCAATCGTCATGCGCTTGCTCACGACCACAGAGGCCTGATGGGTTGTCACCACGTCCTACTCCACAATCGTGTAGCCGCCCGCGTCAAAGACCACGATCAGGAAATCACGTTTGCCCGACGTTGCTCGAGCGACTCCCTCGGGCTTCAAGATCTTTTCGAATTTGTTCATCTCCCGAAGCAGCGGCTGCTTTTGATCACCGTTCCATTCCCAGAGACTAAAATCCGTTGATTGCTGCTCCTCAGTGGCGCCACTGAGTATTCGGAATACTTTTGCCCGCCCGTCATATTCAACGCCCCTGATGCCGAGGCCACCGACGGTCACCCGGATCGCTTTGCCGCCTTCCACTTGCAGATTGTCCATGAAAAATGCACCTCGTGGGTCGCGCAACTTCAGCGGCACCAGCAAGGCTTGTCCGTCAACCACGGGTGAGCGCATTCCCAGCAATAGCCTGCCGTGCCGCGGATCCCAGGCAAGCCCTTCGATATTGATCCCGCCATCCTTGCTCTTCCTGTCAGACTCCCCGCGGAGTTCGGCAACATTCTCCACGAGAAACTTCTTCAATCCACCTATCGATGTCACTCCCTCTACGCTTTGACTGCGAGGGTCAAACTTGAATCTGGCTAGCCCGGTTGAAGCAATGGCCTTCGGTCTCGACTGAGAACTGACGACGTAGAAATATGTACCATCCGTGGTTATACCTTCAATGTCTTCAATGCCGATGCCGAGTGAGATTGCTTTAATCTCGCCGGCTTGTTTGCCATTTTGATCGAGGCCCATCCAGAAAACTTGTCCCGGTCGCCCATTGTCAACGAAGAGAACTCCGTCCGTTCCGGGCACAGCGGCAACGCCTGAGGCTTCAAACGTGCCGCCCACGAAAGGCGTCATGCGTTTCATCGCCTCTCCGCCCTGGTCTGCTGGTGTTCTCGCCAGAGACAGATACATCAAAAAAACAAAGCCGAGGACAGGCAAGAGAAACAACAAGTGGAAGGTTTTAAGCTGTGAAAACATGTGTCTTATTTTATTCATTAGCACAGTGTAGGGGTGCAGAGGATATCAGATGAGTTATTGCGGCTACCATCGTTCCCCCGAACGCCGCACCTGTTGTCGGAACCGTTCCAAAACCTGCCAAAAATACCAGTTGTAACTTACCGTTCAGATGAAGTTCAGATAGACATCGGCTTATCCGTTGGGCTATATTGCCGCTCTTCGTAATCAGCAATTTAACAGCGGGGTTAATCTCTAAATGGGTATGCTCAGCTTTCTGCCTAAAGAGGAACAGTACTTCGACCTGTTCCTTCAGATGACGGTCTACATTTCCGACGCCGCGCGCGAGTTAAAGGAGATGCTCGCCGACAAGAATTTTGATTATGCGGAGTATGCGAAGCGCATCAAAGGCCTCGAACATGCCTGCGATGAACTGACTCACAATATCTCCACCAAACTAAATAAGTCGTTCATCACACCCTTCGACCGCGAAGACATCTATCTGATGTCGAGCGCGCTCGACGACATTGTCGATCTGATAGACGATGCGGCGACGGCAATCATCATCTTCGACGTGCGCGAGATTAAGGACTACGCGCGCGACCTGGCTGATGTGATCGAGCGAATGGCCGTCCAACTGAAGGCGATAGTTTCAACCCTACAAAAGCCTAAAGGAATTACTCAGCGACTGGTCGAGATCCACCGCCTGGAAAATGAGGGTGATGATCTTTACCACGCAGCAATCAAAGAGCTGTTCCACGACGAGCACGATGCGCTGACCGTACTGAAGTGGAAAGACGTTTACGAGAAACTGGAAGCGGCGATCGATCGTTGCGAAAACGTCGCCAACATTATTGAGAGCGTGATCATTAAGCACGTTTAGTAGTTGTCAGTGGTCCGTGGTCAGTTGTCACTGGTTAGTTGTCAGTTGCACTGTTTGATAACCGTCAATCCCAAAGAACAGCTGACCACTAACCAGGGACAATGGACCACTGACAACTGACTACTAACTACTAACAACTAACCACGGACAACTGACCACGGACAACTAACCAACCACCTTACTATGACTGCCACCTACGCCTTCGTCGTACTGCTGGTCTTATTCGCACTAATTTTTGATTACATCAATGGTTTTCACGACGCGGCAAACTCGATTGCCACCGTTGTGTCCACACGGGTCCTCTCGCCCGGCATGGCCGTAATCTGGGCCGCCTTCTTTAATTTCATTGCCTTTGCAGTTTTCGGAACACGGGTAGCGAAGTCGATCGGCGACGGCGTGAGATTGGATCTCATTACGCCCGAGCTGCGGCTGTACGTTTTGCTTGGTGCGCTGATGGGCGCGATCTTATGGAATTTGATCACCTGGTATCTGGGCCTACCTACGTCCAGCTCTCACGCGCTGCTGGGTGGTTATGCCGGGGCGGGCATCGCAGCTTTTGGCGGAGTGGCCGGGCTGCTTAAAACAGAAGTTTGGATCCGTACTATCGCCTTCATCGTCCTTTCGCCGCTGGTGGGGATGTTAATCGGCTTTACGCTCATGGTTGCAGTCCACTGGATTTTCAGGCGCTTCACGCCGAGGAAAGTGGACGGAATTTTTCGGAAGGGTCAGCTCTTCTCAGCGGCCGCTTTTTCATTAGGACATGGCGGCAACGACGCACAAAAGACCATGGGAATCATCACAGCCGTTCTCACCGCGGGCGGCATCTCCGGACTCGCTTACGGTCCAAACGGCTCGCTGCCACCAATTCCCCTCTGGGTCGTGCTCTCAGCCCATGCTGCTATCGCCCTCGGCACCTTATCGGGAGGGTGGCGAATTGTGCACACGATGGGCTCGAAAATAACCAAGCTAAAACCGATCGGTGGTTTCTGTGCGGAAACCGGCGCGGCTCTGACACTCGCTTACGTGACACTTACAGGAACACCTGTTTCAACAACTCACACGATCACGGGCGCTATTGTTGGTGTGGGAGCAACCAGGCGCTTATCCGCAGTGAAGTGGGGTGTGGCCGGGCGAATTCTCTGGGCCTGGATCCTGACGATACCTGCAGCCGCAACTATCGCCGCGGTATCTTTCTGGATCGTGCGCGCGATTCACTACATGGTGGTTTGAGGTCACACAGTCAGCGCATTACGCTTACGGTGTCGTCGGTCGTTCGTAAGCGTAGATGGTTCCCTCCTGTACGCCGGCGAACAATATATTGCCTGAACTCCCTATACTCCTGATGCATCCTTTCATGGTGAGAGTCCACTGTGGCTCGCCGTCCGTAGCTCGGAACGCAGCCACTGCACCGCGACAGTTCCCGGCTACGACGAGGTCCTGCCATAGATGAGGGCGCTCGGAGGCCCAGTCAGGCGATGATCTTTGCTGCCAGCGTACGCCGGCCAACTTAGAATCTATAGAAACAATGTAACCAACCAGTTCCGAAGCGTTCTCCAGGAACACGAACAGAGAATCGTTTGAGAATGCCAATCTTCCCACGGGTTTCGCTTCAGTAGCTATCTCGGCTATGACTGCTCCAGTCTCGGCCTTCAGGCGATAGATCCGTCGATCATTCGTGCCTACATAAATAGTCTTGTGGTTGAGCGCCAACCCTGTTGAAGGAGCTGCCGCCAGCTTGCGTTTCCAGGTCACCCGACCGGACGAGGCATCCAGCGAATAGATGACTCCGTCCATGCCGGCGATGAACAGGCGATTATTGTCTGTAACCGGCGCCTTAGGCATGTCACAGTTCTCATTAGGTGCGCCAGTAGAAAAACTCCAGTTCAAGCTTCCGGTGCGAAGATCTACGGAAGACCACTTGTCCTGGAAACTACCGAAGTAGACATTTGAGCCGATTTGAAGGATGTCTGTAGGAACGCTCGTCGAGCGATACTTCCAGCGCACCTTGCCACTGTCTCGCTCGAAAGCATAAACGTGTCCTACACCATCCGGCACACAGTTCTGATCGGTGCCGATGAGGATCAGATCATCTACGACTAACGGATCTCCGTGGAAGCTCTGCTGCTTGCCGTCTCTGCGAATGTCATAGCTCCATTGCACTTCCAACTACTGAGTGGATGTTCAGCATTGGCCTACTTGGGTTTGCGTGGATCGTCAGCCGGATTCACGTAATTGATCATCCATGGGCCAGTGCCATGAAGTTGAAGCACTGTCTCTCCTTTGGCCCAGGCAAAATGCTTCATTTCGGCGGGCCAGAACCCAAACGTCCCGGCGGGCATCGCCCGAGTTGTGGTTTGATCAAACTTCTCTCCCATCCCGAGATTGAACGTGCCAGAGATAACGGTGACATGCTCTACCTTCGGATGCCAGTGAGGTTGGATTTTGAACCCGTCGGGTAGTAAAAGGCGCATTGTAAAAAACCCTTCTTTTGAAGGGTCGCCTTCGAGCACAGCAAACTTGGCCCCCGGGGCGAGGGATGCCGGGCCATCCTTCCACTGAATCTCAGCCGCTGGATAAAGACTCATCTCGGCCTTCTTCGATTCTGCCATCTCGTGCTTTTGCGGTGATTGAATGACCTGGCCGAATGCAATCGACGCAAATGCGACTGTTAGCGCGGAGGCGCAAAGGATATGCTTCATAGTTTCTGACTCCTTGAGATAGTAAGTAAGAGTATGCGTACTATTGTCATGTTCGGCACGTATGTCAAGATTCCTTAAGTAGACGCCAACCCCGTAGCCGAACACATCACTACCGCCAAGCCCATCCTGATTGACATTTCCTCTGCGAGTGCCATATCGTGCGCCCGCTAAACACTTTCTTCACCTTCCCTCAAAGAAGGCGCCTCTCAACACCGCCCGCTCTTATCTACACACGGAGCGGCCTCAACCTATCGGAGGATTCATGGCTAAAAGACAATTAACCCCGGACAGGGGAATCAAGATTAAAGGCGGAGCTGTAGAAATAACTAACCGAAGGTGCGAGGGGAATTTCCGGCGTAACGCAAACGGTCCGGCGTAACGCAAACTGTTAGTTTGCGGACCTTGCGCAAGATGGCCCAAGACGTGTATTGGTGCCTGTTGCCTCAGGTCCGCAAACTAACAGTTTGCGTTACACCAACTTATAGAAGTTCTCAGAAGCTCAGCCTCAACCCAAACTGTAGCTGTTTCGGATCAGCCGCTCCCGTGGAATTGGTGAGTTGAAGTTCTATTAATGAATTACGATGTAGGGACTTTAATCTTTGATACTGAATTACTGCTGCCATTCGCAACCCAAATGTTGACACCGTCAAACGCGACACTAGTCGGACCTCTGCCCACCGTTACAGTCCTAACGATCTTGCCGCTCCCTGGTTCAATCTGCGATACGGAACGGCCGCCATAATTGGCAACCAGGATGTAGCCCCCGACAAAGGCGATGCCCGAGGGACCATCTTCCACCCCAATCCTGTCTTTTAAGGTTCCGTTAGGCTGCAGCCTAGCAACGCTCTTAGCGTAGAAGTTTGTCACCCAGATATTCACTCCGTCGAAAGCTATCCCCGTGGGTTCTCTTCCAGCGCTGAATGTACCGAGACTGGCGCCGTCATCCGCACGCAGCTTCGTGACGTTGCCGCTTTTGCTGTTCGCCACCCAGACACTGGCGCCATCAAACGCCAGGGCCACAGGACGTGTGCCGACAAAGAAAGTGCAACTGGCGCCGTCGCTTTGACGCAATTTCGTCACGGTGCCGTCTTCACCGTTTGCCACCCAGATGCTGTGGCCGTCGAAGAGTAGCGCTTCCGGAGCCCGGCCCACCTTAATGGTGTCGACAACGGTGCCATCGCTGATTTGTAGCTTCATGATGTTGTTACTGAATTTGTTGGCTACCCAAATGTGCTGACCGTCAAACGCGAGGGCAATGGGTCGCGTGCCTACCGGGAAGGTGCCGAGGACCGTCCCGTCACCTCCAAGTTTAGTCACGCTGTCACCGAGTTGGTTTGCTACCCAGATACTGTTTCCGTCAAAGACTATGGCCCCCGGACTTCTGCCAACGGCAAAATCAGTCTTCTCAGTTTCGGCCGGCTTCTGCTTGTCGTTGTTACCGAGCGGATTACTTGATTGGGTTTGCCTAGCGCCAGATGCCAGGAAGGCACGGCTCGGGGCAGTAGCCCCCTGAGGGAGGGCGTGTTGTTGCGACTCTAGCGCCCTTCCTAACGATCGGGCCACGGCTCCCTTGAGTATGAAACCGCATAACAAAAGAGGGGACAGAACGAACAGCAACGCTTTGATTAGAAGCCTTTTGTTGGTCATGCCTGTCCCCCTTTTTGCTCTAACTTAATGCTTGTGAGGCTTGACCCGCGCTTTCGCAGTTTTCTCTGGCGCGTGTTTTTTCACGTTGCCGTCGTCCATCCAGAGAATGGATTCCACAATCCACGGGGCTTTGGCCTTGCCCGGGAACATGGCCCACCACTGACGCGCCTCGTTTCCATACCGGACCATCCCGATGTGATTCGTCAGGTCCTTGTCCTCCGTGCTATTCGAGGTATAGAGGCCCATCTTACGCCGAAGTATCTCAATCTCCTCGGGCTTGCCGGTCAGAAATGTCCAGCCCGGTTTGAGATTGTGCATTTGGACATAGTGGTTCAACTTCTCAGGCGTGTCCTCTTGCGGTTTGAGAGTGATTGAATACATGAAGATATCGCGTCCCACCCGGTCCCCAAGGAGCTTTTGCACTCTCTTAAGATTTGCGGTGATGGGAACGCATATTCCGTCGCACTTTGCATACATGAAGTTTATGACGACGATCTTGTCCTTGATCAGGTCGTCGTAGAACTTCACGCGTTTACCTTCATGAGTTGTAAGCTCGAAGTTGGGGAAATACTTTTTCCTTGTCTTCTCGCGTGATGCATCCTCTGTTTTTCCGGGCGATGAATCAAGCACGTGTAACAGTTTATCCAGGACGGACGCCTGCGCCACCACTCCAGCGGCGAGTGGCGCCACGGCCAGTCCCGCCAGCATCTTTCTTCTACTTACCTCTGACATTGTTTGCGTCTCCTTTCGTGAGTCTTAGCTATTAATTATTCTGACGATTTCGGTTGAACTAAACCGTCAGGCGATTAGTGGTGGCTATCACAGTCGCTCTCGTTGTTGTTGCCCACGTCGTCGATATCAAACCGCAACATCATGGCGTGGTCTTCGTGAATCGTGTTGTGACAGTGCATTGGGTAGCGCCCGACAAAGTCGCGGAAGCGGAAGTAGATCTCTACGTTGTCGTCTTCACCCAGTCTGATGACGTCCTTGCGACCCCTCTCGACTAGTGCCGGCGTGTTCCCGTTACGCTTCAGAACATGGTGTTCTTCGAAGTGGATGTGAATTGGATGCGACCAACTACGTCCGCCTTCGAGCTTCCAAATCTCGGCGGTGTTGCGCTTCACCCTAAAGCGAATATCGTCGCAGGCAAAAATCTTATCGTTAATTACCCATTGACCATCGTCTCTGTCGAATTTGAAGCACCGCTTGATCCGCTCTGTGATCCTGGTCGGCATTGCGTAGTAAGAGGGATTTGTGTTCGGGTTCACGCTTTGATCGTTCACTGCGTCAGAAGTGACGCGGAACTCGAGCACCTTGTTTCCCTGCCCGGCCGGCAGGATGGTGTTACCCGGTCCGGCCCCATCGCATTGCTCGAGACGGTTTTCGATGTGAAGGATGCTACCCGGCGCGAACGACGAGAAGTCAATGATCACGTCGTAACGTTCGGCCACCGCGATGAAGGCGCCGGTACTCGTCAGCACGGGGTTAGGCAGCAGATTGCCGTCGTTAGCGATAATGTGGAAGGGATGGTTTGTATTGTCCGCCTTGGTTATGTAGAACCGGTAGAAGCGCGAAGGCCCGCCGTTGAGCCAACGGAAGCGATAACGTCTCCGCTTCACATTGAAGAAAGGCTGGATCTTCCCGTTAACAAGAAACTTGTCGCCGAGAAGGCCGTCACGGTTGGCCAAGTCAAATTCCAGCACGCCGTCCTCCGGATCGAAGTTCTTGTCGTTGAACATCATGGGGATGTCGAAGTCCGGGTAGGAGGGAAGTCTAAAGCCGGTGGTCTCGTTGCCGGTGTCGAAGTTGTTAAAGAGTAGATAGAAGCCTGCCAGTCCTTTGTAGACGTTCTGAGCCGTGAAATCCACTCGGTGGTCGTGATACCAGAGGGTGCTCATCGACTCCCTTATGTCGCCGGTGCCTGGGTGGCTCGAGTTGATACCGGCCAGAACATTCGGGTAATGCTGATCATAGAATTTGCCCTGGCCGAAAAAGTCGCAGGGGAAGCCGTCGCTTTCC
>DASQKG010000154.1:0-11396 GCA_035630655.1 Pyrinomonadaceae bacterium | reverse complement strand
GCTGGCAATCGCGATTTTCATGAAACGAATCCTCGTGAAATTCAGTTGAAGAGCAGCGGTCGATGGTACATCACGATATCGGCGCCCGCAAACGCGAGAGTCGGCGACCTCTGTAACGCAAACTGTTAGTTTGCGGACCTTGCGAAGGAGGCGAACTGGTTGTTCACCGCCGAAGCAAACTAACAGTTTGCTTTACTTCAGATCGGGTACAATCCGGCCATGCCAACGTACCTTGACGTAGCAAACTGGGCTCGCCGCGATTTGTTTAAATTCTTCGTTAATTTTGACAACCCTTATTTCAATATTTGCACCCGGCTCGACATCACAAAACTGCTCGAATCTCTACGGCTTCAACCCGAGACGAGCGTGTCGCTCGCGTTCCATTACTTCGCACTGCGAGCCGCGAATGAGATTGAACCGTTCCGCTACCGTTTAAGAGACGGCAAAGTTCTGGTGCATGACGTAATACATGGCGGAACGATCGTGCTCCTGCCGAACGAGAGTTTTAGTTTTGCGTATTTCAATTATTACGACGACTTTGCCCGATTCATCGCGGAGGGCCAGCAATCGATTGCCGAAGTGCAAAAGGGAGATAAACCATTCAACCCGGACCCGAGCGACAATCGTATCCACTTCACAGTCTTGCCCTGGGCAGCGTTCACCAGTTTTGCTCATGCGCGAAACTGGGGACGTGAAGACTCAATTCCGAAGGTTGCGTTTGGGAAGTTTACAACCGAGAACAGTAGAACCTTCTTACCGATTTCCGTGGAAGTGCATCACGCCTTGATGGACGGCCTCCACGTCGGGCGCTACTTGAGCCGAATGGAAGAAATGCTGAACGAACCCGAGGCTACCTTCGCGAAAAAAAGAGACCGCCCCGTTTAGAATGCGGACTTGTCCGCTCCGATTTGACCTCATTCGTCGTACGGGGCGCACAAGTGTGCCATCTAAACGAGCACTGCGCTGTAGCTTTATTGCGGTGACTGTCGCATAAGGGCATGCACCTCGCAAAACACCCCCGCGATACCGCGAGGTGGTTTTGACTTCATTGCCCTTAGGTTTGCGTTAACCTTTTTGCTAAGCGAGAATGTCGGTCCGTAATACATTCCACGAAAGTTACCGAGAACCTGATGCGCTGGTCACAATATTTCCTTCCCACGCTTCGTGAAGATCCTGCGGATGCCGAAGTCGTTTCCCACAAACTCCTGCTGCGCGCCGGCTTAATTCGCCAATTGGGCGCGGGACTCTATTCCTATCTCCCGATGGCCCAACGGGTCGCCTTGAAGATTATGCAGATCCTGCGTGAAGAGATGAACTTCATCGGCGGGCAGGAGTTTTACTTGCCGGCGTTGCACCCGGCCGAGATTTGGAAGGAGTCGGGACGCTGGGAGGCGATTGGTGATGACATGTTTCGTCTCAAGGATCGAAAAGGCACAGATATGTGTCTGGGGATGACTCATGAAGAGGTCTTCACCACCATCGCGCGTAACGAACTGCGTTCTTACAAGCAACTGCCGCAGGTTTGGTATCAGATTCAGATCAAGTTTCGCGACGAGCCGCGTCCGAAGTCCGGCTTGATGCGTCTGCGAAGCTTCATCATGAAAGACGCCTATTCATTCGACGTCGACGCGGCAGGACTGGATAAGTCGTTCACCGATCAGCGCGAGGCCTACAAACGCATCTTCTCACGTTGCGGCATTCAGTTTTCGATCGTTGAAGCGTCTTCAGGATCGATGGGAGGTTCTGAGTCAAACGAGTTTGTGGCGAAGACCTCTGCGGGCGAAGACTTAATCGCCAGTTGTGCACAGTGCGGCTACGCAGCCAATCTGGAGAAGGCCACCTCGAGACTCGCGGAAATCAAGGACCTCGTGGGCCCGGATGCGCCTGAGGAATTCCCGACGCCCGGTGTCCGTACGATCGATGACTTGATTAATTTCCCCGGCGGCGCCACGGCGATAAACCAGATCAAGTCTTTGGTCTACGTCGCCACGATAAACAATGAGCCGCGACCAGTGCTCGCGTTGCTTCGCGGCGACCATCAGTTACATGAAACGAAGCTGGCCGATAATTTAAGGGCGACTGCCGTTCGTACGTCTCATCCAGAGGAGATTCGCGAATTGCTGGGCGCGGCAGCCGGAAGTCTCGGTGGAGTTGGCGCGAAAGCAAGGGCGCGTGAGGCGAACTTCGAGTTGCTAATCATCGCCGATCAAGGTCTGAACGGCCGGAGCAACATGACTACCGGCGCTAACAAAGACGACCATCACCTGCGCGGCGTGGACATCGCGCGCGACATCAAACCCGATCAGTGGGCCGATCTGCGAAGCGTCGAATCAGGCGAACTTTGCCCGCGCTGCGAGCAAGGCACTCTTGAGGTGTACAAGGCCATGGAGATCGGCCACATCTTTAAGCTCGGCGCCAAGTACTCTGAATCGATGGGCGCCAGGGTTCTCATGCAGGACGGCAAGGAAGTGCCGATCGTGATGGGCAGCTACGGCATCGGCGTCGAACGGATTATTACCGCCGCCGTCGAACAGAATAACGATCAGGATGGGATTATCTGGCCAAAAAGCATTGCCCCATTTGACGTAATTGTGACCGTTACCAACATGAAGGACGACGTGTTGCGGGAGACGGGCGAAAAACTGTACAAGGATTTACAGAGAGCCGGACTGGAAACTTTACTGGATGATCGCGACGAGCGCGCGGGTGTTAAGTTTAAAGACGCGGATCTGATAGGCATTCCTTATCGCGTGACCATCGGCAGGAAGACGACCGATGGCCTGGTTGAACTGTTTGACCGCCGCGCGAAGGCTAGTGAAGACGTAAAGTTGACGGACGTGGTGTCGCGGGTGCAAAAACTGGCGCTGGCGGGATTATAGAACGCAAGTACCACTCGGCTCATCGGGATACGCCCGCGGTTGAACTGCACGGCGATCGCGGAGCGATCTCATTAACACCGTGGCTTTAGCCCGGTGACTGGCGACGCGGCACTAGGAATTAACCGTTTCAACGGTTTTCGTTGGCGATGAAAAATGCGAAACCGTTGTAGACGGTTCAGGATCATTGCTCTAGACGTTAATCACCGGCTGAAGCCACGGTGTTGATGAGATCGCTCCGCGACTCGGAAGGTCTAAGCAATTACAACTCAATCGTATTTTGAAATGAAATTTGTTTGTTTTCTCTTAGTAGCGTTCTTCGGCGGCTTACAAACTGCCGCTGCTCAGGATTTACTTCCGGAGCTGGTTCGTCGCATTAAGCCGTCTGCAGTTGCGATTGAAACCTTTGACTCGAAAGGTGAAAAGCTCTCGCGCGGCAGCGGCTTTTTCATCGATACGGACCGCGTGGTCACCAACCGCCACGTAATCGACAACGCCTACCGCGCTGAAGTTCATTCCTACAACGGAAACGTGTATCCGGTTAAAGGCGTCCTCGCCGTTGATGCTGAGGGTGACGTTGCATTACTACGCGTCGATGCGCCGCCCAACCAAGTTCGTCCGCTCCTGCTCGATCGAACGTCTCCTCAGGAAGGCGAAAGCATAGTAGTCATCGGCAATCCGTTTGGCCTCGAAGGAAGCGTATCCAACGGCATCGTCTCGGCGGTTCGCGATATCCCGACCTTTGGACGGATCATTCAGATTACAGCGCCCATCTCTCCCGGCTCCAGCGGGAGCCCGGTGGTAAACATGCAGGGACAAGTAATTGGTGTCGCTACCTTGCAGATCACCGGCGGCCAGAGCATCAACTTTGCAATCCCATCAGAACGCATCTCACAACTGCAAAGTGGTCCATTGATGTCGCTTTCGGATCTGGTCGCCGCCACCGGAAGAAACAAGCGCGCGAAGGCTGTTCAGTATTTCCGCGATGGGCTTAGTTTTCTTTCTCAGGACGACTGCGAAAAAGCTTTGCCTTACTTTGAGAAGGCTGTGGAGTCAGACACTAACTACGCGGAAGCCTGGGCGCAAACGGGATTCTGCCGCGAGAAGCTGGGCCGGCATAGCGAGGCGATCGAGGCTTCGAAGCGAGCCGTGGCGCTACGCCCCTCGGCGGAATCGTATTTCAATATCGGATTGGCAAACTATTATTTGAAGCAGTATCGCGAAGCCGCCGAAGCCTACCGTCAGTCTATACGCCTTGAGCCTTACAACTCGGCTGATGCCTACTACGCTTTAGGATTGGTTTACCGCGACTGGGGTCGGGCGGACGAAGAGATTCAAGCGTACAAGCAGGCTATTAAGCTAAAACCGGATTACACCAGCGCATACGAGCGACTCGGAGCGCGCTATTTAAGATCGAAGAAGTATAACGAGGCAATAGAAGTTTTTAAGCAGCTATCGGCGCTCAAACCCGGAGATGCAAGCGTCCTTAATAACATGGGCGAGGCCTACCTGGAATCGGGAAAGATGGCCGAAGCTGTTGAGGCTTTTCGACAGGCTATTCGACTCAAACCGGATTTCGGAAGAGCTTTTTACAACCTGGGTAAAACTTTCCTCGCGCAGGGAAATCGCGACGGAGCGCTGGAGCAGTACAACATTCTGCAGAGCCTGGATCAGGACTGGGCGGAGCGGTTGAACGCGCTGATTAACCCATAACGTCCCGACCGGCCAGTCTTTTCGCGATGACGAGGATCAGCGAGGTTGTGGCGGCTTAGCCGCGATTTCTAGTTTCCTGCCCACTTCCGATTAATCAAACTCGCTACAAACCCTGCCCCAAAGCCGTTATCAATATTCACCACCGTTACATTCGATGCGCAGGAATTGAGCATACCAAGAAGCGCTGCCACGCCGCCGAAAGACGCGCCATAACCGATGCTCGTCGGCACGGCGATCACGGGCACACTCACCAGTCCGCCGACCACCGAAGGAAGTGCGCCTTCCATTCCGGCAGCAACAACCGCTACGCGCGCGCTTTGCAATAACGAACGCTCAGCGAGCACGCGATGTATTCCGGCGACACCTACATCCCAAACACGCTTAACACGATTACCCATCGCTTCAGCGGTTAATGCGGCTTCTTCGGCAACTGGTATGTCGCTGGTTCCCGCTGTGACAACCGCAATCTCGCCCATGCCCAGGTCCGTGTGGTCCCTTCGAATCCTAATTAGCCTCGCCGTCTCATGCCATTCGGCTTCCGTGACGATGTTTCTAACTTCCCCAAACGTTCCTTCATCCGTGTGAGTTATCAAGACATTCGGGGACTGTTTGATGAGCTTTTCAACTATACCGAGAACCTGTGCTCGAGTTTTTCCAGCGCCAAAGACGACTTCGGGAAAACCCTGCCGGCTGGCCCGCGAATGGTCCACCCGCGCGTAGCCGATGTCTTCGTAATGAAGATCACGAATACTTTTGGCCGCCTCGTCTTTACCGAGTTCTCCAGTCCGGTAGGCTTCCAACAAGCGTTCTAACGCCTTTATGTCCATTCGCTGAATACGATTCTAGAATTAAATTAGGCGCGCATTCTAGCATCCCGCTTTTACAGAACCGAGCCCCGATCCGGTAGAGGTTCAGCGTCACCGGGCTAAAGGCGCGATCAGTTCAAGAGCGGCTGTGAACAGTTAGAGGTCGGGAAGGGTGGACTCGCACCCCAGCGAGTCTGCCCCGCTGGGGACCCCGCTTTACCCCGCTCGTTGAATGCCACGATCTTTGAGCGGGGGCAAGCCCGCCTTCCCAACCTCTAACTGTTGAGAGTCACTCCGTTGGCAGCGGCTTTGAGGAAACTCCGCATTCCGCCACCAAAACTCTTGCGCGAAAAAGTTCCGGTGCTATACTCGGCCTTCACCTCCCGACCTCGTATTCACGAACGTTTTCTTCGCTCCTAATTTGCAACGCCCAGATCACCTCACTTTGGCCAGTTTGGTATGTTCACCATAACTGTTCTTAAATTTGCGCGTCGTGTGCGGCATGTAATTGCACGCTTAATTGCGCAGCGGCGTATTCATAATTATCTGGGCCTTATCTTCCCGCACAACCTTTTGGCCGATGCGGGCGGCACTCACCCCCACCTAACCCTTTACTACCAGCCAAAGGAGAAAAGATGAAGAAAACTGCTGTGTTCCTTACCGTGGGACTTTTCTGCTTGATGTTCCTTGCTTCGATTCCGACACGAAGCGAAGCGGAAAAGGGAAAAGTACATAAGAAAGCAAACAAGATAGAGAACAACTACATCGTGATGCTCGACGATTCGGTCGTCGGGGAAAAGGGAGACTACTCGATCTCCGCGTATGTGGCGGAGGATCTGGCATCACGCCACAACGGCAAGGTCAAGAAGGTTTACAAACATGCGATCAACGGCTTCGCGGTTGAGATGTCTGAAGCCGACGCGGAAGCTATGAGCCTGGATTTTAGAGTTGCGCTTGTGGAAGAGGACGGAGTGGTTACGGCTGATGCGACTCAGACCAATGCCCCCTGGGGACTTGACCGCATCGACCAGCGCAACCGACCCTTGAACGGGACGTATGTTAACAATTGGACCGGAGCGGGCGTTCGGGTCTACGTCATTGACACTGGGATTCGCACGACTCATACGCAGTTTGGCACTCGCGCGTCAAACGTCTTTGATGCTTTTGGCGGTAGTGGCGCAGACTGCAACGGCCACGGCACACACGTCTCAGGCACGGTCGGCGGCACAACCTACGGCGTCGCCAAAAGCGCACTGCTTCGCGGTGTTCGCGTGCTTGACTGCAATGGCTCCGGCTCAACCTCAGGAGTCATCGCCGGCGTTGACTGGGTCAGACAGAATCACATCGCGCCCGCAGTGGCTAACATGAGCCTCGGCGGCGGGGCTTCGTCAACGCTCGATACGGCCGTTAACAATTTGCACAACGCAAACGTGACTATAGCCGTCGCTGCCGGCAACAGTAACGCGAACGCTTGCAACTCTTCGCCGGCACGCGCCGCTAACGCCATTACCACCGGATCTACGACCAGTACGGACGCCCGGTCGTCGTTCTCCAACTTTGGCACCTGTCTCGACATATTCGCGCCGGGATCGTCGATCCCTTCTGCGTGGTATACGTCAAACACAGCGACCGCCACACTGAGTGGAACGTCGATGGCTTCACCTCATGTTGCGGGCGTTGCGGCGCTGTATAAACAGGCCAATCCATCCGCATCGTCTACGACGATTCGTAACGCTATTGTCAACAATGCGACTACGAACGTGGTTACGAATGCAGGTTCCGGTTCGCCGAATCGCCTGCTCTATTCATTGTTCTTCTGACCTTGCCAAAGGCTCAGCTTCTAGCCGGGGGCTTGCGGGTATCAGTTCCGTGAGCCCCCGGTGTTTTCGTTTGCCTCTCAAAACGGGGCAGTAGCCCGACCCGGGGTCCCCGGCCGGGCAGCCCGGCTGGGGTGGGACGGTTAGGGAGGGCACTTAGGTTGCGCGATTAACGCCCTTCCTAACGCTCGGGCTACTGCCCCGAATATTCAGACCCACTCGCTTGCGATTGGGTTAGGCCCAAAGTAAGATCAACTGCGAAAACTCTATGGAATTCACAGTAGCAATCACCGGCGCCTCCGGTTCAATCTATGCCCAGCGCACCCTCTTGCACATGGCCGCGAGCGGCGTTGTCGAACGTATCAATTTGGTCATGTCGGAAGCCGCCACCACGGTTGCACGCGTGGAACTGGGGGTCGATCTCAGGTCAGCGGACACTAAGTCAATTAACGACTGGATCGGATTGCCCAAGACCTCCAGACTTATCCACCTTCATCGGCTCGACAATATGGCGGCGAGGCCTTCGTCCGGTTCACATCCTCAGGAGGGCATGGTTATCGTTCCCTGTTCGATGGGCACGCTGGGCGCGATCGCTTCAGGCGCAGGAACAAATCTCATTCACAGGGCCGCGGACGTTACTCTGAAAGAGAGCCGCAGGCTGGTGATCGTTCCGCGCGAAACTCCCTACAACGCTATACACCTGGAAAACATGCTTCGTTTGTCTCGTGCCGGCGCGCACATCATTCCGGCGAGCCCAGGGTTCTATCATCGACCAGAGACTATTGAATCCCTCGTCGATCATTTGGTCTTCCGTATTCTCGATCACCTCGGTGTGCCCCACTCGCAGTCAACACAGTGGCAAGGCCTTAAAGAACAATCGGGGGAATTAGTCAGCACAATTGAAGATTAGTCCCGACTATGCCAGCCCTCCTCCGCAACGTTCGCGTCACCCTCGAAATGATCAAAATTGAGCATACGCTCTTCGCGTTGCCTTTTGCTTTCCTGGGCGCGGTATTGGCTGCAGATGGATTGCCGACGTTGAAACAAATCCTGTGGATTACTCTGGCAATGGTCGGCGCACGTTCGACCGCAATGGCTTTTAATCGAATTGCGGATCGCGAATACGACGCGTTGAATGCGCGCACCGCTACTCGCGCATTGCCGGCCGGCCTTCTGTCCGTCGGTTTTGTTTGGGCATTTACAGTCGTATCAGCGGTTTTGTTTTTTGTTGCGGCAGCCATGCTCAACCGTTTGACACTTATTCTGGCCCCGGTTGCACTTGCCAGTGTGCTGCTTTATTCATTCACCAAGCGCTGGACTTTGTTGTCTCATCTGGTCCTCGGATGGTGTCTGTCAATTGCTCCGACGGGAGCTTGGATTGCAGTTCGCGGGTCGCTCGATAACCCTGTGCCGCTGCTGCTTTCGCTCGTCGTGATGCTATGGACCGCAGGTTTCGACGTGCTCTACGCCTGTCAGGACTACGATTTCGACGTGCAGACTGACCTGCATTCAATTCCGCGACATTTTGGAATTCCACGCGCGCTTCTGATTGCTCGTTTGCTGCACGTAGGCGCGTTTGCCGCCTTATTTGCTTTATACTGGATTACTGGCCTTGGTGTGTTTGCGTTGGTAGGTGTGGTCGCAACCGGGATGCTTTTGCTTTATCAACACCGGCTGGTTCGCGCGCACGATTTGAGTCGACTCAATGCAGCGTTCTTTACCACCAACGCTTTTGTAAGTGTGATTTTGTTTATCACGTTCGGAGGAGCAGCACTCTTAAGGAACCTTCCATGATTTTCTCGCATGATCAAAAACTAACCGCCGTTACTTCAAAAGTTGAAGCCGGTGAACGGCTGTCTTTTGAAGACGGTGTCGCGCTGTTCTCAACTGACGATCTGCCGGCCCTCGGAAAGCTGGCGGACAGCGTGCGAAGGAAGAAGCACGGGCGAACTACTTACTTCAACGTAAACCGCCACTTCAATCCCACAAACGTTTGCTATGCCGATTGTAAGTTCTGTGGCTTCTATCGCACGCCGCGCCAGCCGGACGCCTACACACACAACATTGAGGATAGTCTACGGATTGCCGGGGAAGCCGTAAAAGAGGGCGCCACCGAGTTGCACATCACGGGTGGACTCAATACGAAACTCCCGTTCAGCTACTTCACGGATCTGCTCTCAGTGCTAAAGCAACAATATCCCCAGCTTCATCTGAAGGCTTTCACGATGGTCGAGTTTGATCACTTCGCGCATTTCTACAAAATGTCCGACGAGGAAGTGATTGAGAAACTGATCGAGGCGGGCCTGGATTCCTGCCCGGGCGGAGGCGCGGAGATCTTTCGTGAGCCAACTCGCTCAATGATCTGTGCTCATAAGTGTGATGCGGAACGATGGTTGGAATTGTCAGGAAAGGTCCACGCGGCTGGGCTGAAAACTAACGCTACTATGCTTTACGGACATATCGAATCTATTGAGGATCGCGTTGACCATCTAATTCGCTTACGTGCACAGCAGGATCGATCGGGTGGGTTTCAATGCCTGATTCCCCTGGCTTTCTACCCGGAAAAAACGCAGCTCTCACATCTGCCTGGCCCCTCTGGTGTTGATTCACTCAAGACGATGGCTGTGTCTCGGCTATTACTCGACAATTTCGATCACATCAAAGCTTACTGGGTGATGCTGGGAAAACGCCTGGCGCAGGTTGCTTTGCATTACGGCGCTAATGATATTGATGGAACCATCACCGAAGGCGGAGAGCTTTCGGAAAGCTACTCGATTGAGTCAAATAATGAAGTAAAGATGTCTCGAAGTGAGCTGGTGGATTTGATCGAAGATGCCGGCTTCGAAGCCGTGGAGCGAGATACGGTTTATAACCCAATCGTACGCGGAAATGTCAGCCTTGTTTAAATAACTTCAGGAAAGTCCTTTACATGTCGACTATTACCGAAACCAGAACGATCTCAGTCGCTCATTCCCCCGACTCCGATGATGCCTTCATGTTTTACGGGCTGGCCACCAACAAACTCGATACCGGAAATCTAAACTTCACGCATGTTCTCAAAGATATCCAGACTCTCAATGAAGAAGCCTTTAAAGGGACCTACGACGTCACTGCAGTTAGTTTTCATGCCTATGCTTACATTGCTGACAAGTATGTGCTGTTGCCTCACGGCGCCTCGATTGGTGATAAGTATGGGCCAATCCTGGTAGGGCAGCGGCCTTCGTCTGCGGTAGAGATATCGCAGCTTAAAATCGCCGTGCCCGGAACATTAACGAGCGCGTTTTTGGCGCTTAGAATTTTTAATCAGGACTTCAAATACGAAGTTGTGCCGTTTGACAGGATCATGGATGCAGTCCAGTCGGGACAATGCGACGCGGGCTTGCTAATCCATGAAGGCCAACTTTTTTACGAGTCGACAGGCCTTTTCAAGATACTGGACCTCGGTGAATGGTGGCATGAACGGACTGGTTTGCCCTTACCAATGGGCGGCAATGTTATCCGTCGCGAACTCGGCCCTGAAGTAATCAGCCAGGTTTCCGAATGCCTCAGAAAGAGTATTCGGTTTTCACTCGACCACCGAGAGGATGCGCTCGAGTATGCTATGCAGTTTGCCCGCGACATGGATCCTGCTCTCGCGGACAGGTTCGTTGCGATGTGGGTAAATGATTTGACGCTGGACTACACCGAGCGCGGACGCGAAGCAGTGCGCCGGCTGCTGGACGAAGGTTTTGAAAAAGGAATTATCGCGGATCGAGTAAGCGTGGAATTCGCTGCCTGAAGAACGCTATCTTTGAAACTCACAAACGCCCAAATCTAGCTGGGGTGCGTGCGGCGGCTTTTAAGCCGCTCCGCCCAGAAGGAACGGCAACCACCGCACGCATCATCGGTTTCAGACTTAAGATCAGGCTCCTCCCAAAGCTTGACCGTAACGCCTTTCCCATGCAGCAACGCGGCCGCTCTGCGTTGCATTGCGCTCGCGCGCATTGAGGTCCACGGGTTTTTGAGGGCGTTGCCTGTCTCCGACGTGAGGACCTAAAGAATCCTGTTCGATTAATCGGTCTTCGTAATTCAAAGTTTCCCCGGACTTAAGAGATCTGAGAAATGAGTGGCTCCCCCGGTAAATCAACCGGCAGGAAACGGCGGCGTAACTCTTTCTGCGGGGAGCACATTACATCACCTGCAGG
>DASQKG010000153.1:0-7479 GCA_035630655.1 Pyrinomonadaceae bacterium | reverse complement strand
CCGCTTGCGAAAATCCTTTTCGACCGAATCAATGTGCCCAGCCATTTCGGGGGACTCAGCTCTCAACTCGGCAAACTGCGCCAATATATCATCGCCGCGTTCTAGATTTGGCGTTTGCCGTTCAAGAGTATTCAGACGATTGAGCAGGTTTGTTCGACTGTCCAACTCGCCGCGCGCACGGCGCAGCGTGTCAGCTAGCGCATCTTCTCCCGAGCACAAAGATTCATGAGCGACAACTTTTTGCCGCAATGTCTGAGCTTCTTTTATCGTTTTGACTTTCAGGAGTTCTCCAGCTAGTGCTTCCGACACCCAAGAACGCAATTTCCCTTCTGTGTCCTGAAGTCGCTGCTTTGCTTCATGAAGTTTTTTGACTTCGACTTCACGGGGCGAAATTAGTCTTGTCTCGGCATCAGCAATAGCGGAGATCGCGTTGTGTATTTCACGCAATGAACTAGCATTCTTGGTTTGACGCAAAGCACCTTCAACCACGCGCCGGTTATCGACCTCTCGCGCCTTCTCAGTTTCCACACGCTGGCGCTCCGTAGCTAGACGTGACTGCTCAGCTCGCCACTCAACGACTTCTCTTTCGATTCTTTGTCGCGCTTCGGTCAGAGTTCCGCGCCATTTGGCTGGTTCGTCTTTGAGGCTGCTAAGCGCTCCAATCCCGCGCTCTAATTCGCTGTCGTGCGCGAGGTATGATTGTTCGCTTTGAATTGTGCGGGGCCGCAATAGCTCGCGATATAGAACCTCGGTTCTTTCGTTTGCCATTCTGAGAGTATCGTCAAGGATTTCCTTCTGTGCCTTGGCAAGCGAGAGCTCTTCGGGGAGGCTGGACAGTTCAAACAATTCGTTCAACTCTGGTAAAGCTAGATCGAAAGAGTTCATCCTGAGAACGCGCGCGGCCTGCTCTTGCACTGTCCGACAATACTCTTCACGTCTGGCCGCTTGCACGAGTTCTGCCGCAGCCCGCTCACGGAGCGCGCTCTGTTTTTCCTCAATCTGTTTCTTTAGCGAATTGAGTTGTGCTAGTTCCGGAGTATTAGCGTAGTCGCGTTCATGCGTAAAAATGTCGTCGCGTACCCTGCCTACGCTGTCTGTATCGCTTGCCGTCTCGGCGCGACTAGCAAGCGAGACAAGCCATTGCTCAAGTGCTGCAATACGTTTGTTAGTGTGTTGCAGACTGCGGACAACTCGTTCGCGCACGTTCTCCGACGCGTCTGATAACTTTGAAGCGAGGAGATCTTCTACACGTTCAGCCTGTCGCCGACACGCTGTGAGATTTGCGTCGTTGACTTTGAAGCTTTCTACATCTGCAACGATCGCGGATTCTCTTCCTCGGGCCAGCAACCCCTTGTACTCCTCTTCTACCCGACTGAGCGCTGCGACCGTAAGCTGTTCTAGGTCGTGCCTGCCGCTTTGCCTTAGGGCGTCGCCCATCTCTTTGAAGGCGTTTTTGACTGCTTCGTATTGCTCGATGCGGGTCAGAGGCTGCCCTGTTTGTTTTGCCACTTCAGTAGCGAGTCGCTCATTGAGGAGATTGGCTCCGTCGAGGTAGAAACTATCGTCGTAGGCAAGATAGGTTTCCGGCTTTGGAGGGTAAGCGCGCAATATCAGTAGTAGGTTCCTTACGGTAGCATTATCTCCCACCAACTTCTTGTACTGCGAAACTTCTTGTTCGCAATCTTTGATCTTCTTGCGCTCAACGTTCAGTTTTTGCGCCTGTGCAATGATACTGTTTCTGGTGGGGTCGGTTTCGGACAAGGCCGTGACGATTTCTTCAACCTTGCCCAGCAGAGTAGTCGCTTGAGCGTAATCGTCGACCTGCTCCAAATCCTTTAAGTACTTTTCCGCCTTCTTCTTAGACAATTTGCCGGGACGTTGAATCTGAGCCCGGCCTTCGTTAAGCCACTTGATGAAGTCTTTGGCCCTCGTTACCTTTCCCTGGAACTCCGCCAACGAGAGCATTCGATGTGGATCGTTGCGCCCACCAAGCGAACCGTAAAAACGAAGTTCGTTTCTGTTAAGGCCTATCCATGCAGCATAAAGCAAGGTTAAAGTGTAGTCGTCGTGACCAAATGGCATACTCTGGAGACGGGCGTTTAATGTCCTAAAATCGGTTGGGCGATCCTCCGAGATCGCCCCGTCTAACTCCCGCCATGAAAGCGCTACTCTCTCCTCCGTGGGCTCATGCAAACGGTTCCGAACATTAAGGACGCCCCACTTATCGACGCCCTCCTGCAGAACCGCCGACGCAAGATTCTTGGCCGCTGTATTGAGCACGCCGAAATCACCGTCATTCTTCAACAAGTATCGTGCGACCTCCGCGACGGCCGAGTTACCAGGACTGCTATTAAGTCGCATTAGGTCTGACATCGCCGGAACGCGGTGTGGAAATGCCTGCTCGAAGACTCGGCTAGCGATCTGATCAAGATGGTCGGCATCAACTCCGCGAAATGTCTTCCGAATAGCGGGAGCGACGTGATAACTCATGTCTTCATATCGAAGGAATGCCGCAATGAAGTCATTCAACCGCCGGCTACAATCTGTTACTGCATCTTTATAAGCTTCTCCATAGAATTCCCGCTGCGGTTGGCTAACGTTTCTAAGGGCATCGTGTATAAGAAGCTCCTGTTCAAACTCATCCGCAGCCAATGAGGGGGTAGCAATCACCACGGGATAAGAATAGTTGCCGACATCAGTTAGATCCTCTAAAACGGATTCGGCCCTTTCTTTTGCACCGTCAAGTTCCGCGCTGTCACTTGATACTAAATAAATGACGATCCCGCGTGAATCGCCCTCCTTCGTCACCTCTTCGGAAAGCCGTTTGACGAGGTCCGTCTCAAAGTTGGACGCATCCATCAGACGGGGCGACAGGTGCCACTCTTTACCTCCGATCCCATGGTCAGTCTTGAACTTGACTGCTTCGGTGTCAGGCAAGGCGACGTTATCGAGCAATTTCAGGCTTTCCATTTTCGCGGCAAGGCTGGGAATGTTCTGCCCGGCCACCTGCTTGCGAACAAACTCCCGAACGTCGCTGCGGCTCACTCCGATGCCGGAGAATTCATACTCTCGCCGAACCTGAACGAACCGAACTACGCTGTACTCTTGTTCTAGTTCCCGTAATGCGTCTGCAACGTCAGGCTCAGAATAGCCGCACAAGTGCGAGAGGACTTCGGCGTGCGATTGGTTACCAAAGCGTTTGAGACCGCCGAGCTCGAAAATAAATAGTGCCTTCAATATCTCGTAGAGTTTCTCTGGCGAGTTGGCGCCAAGCTTGTCACGTGCGTGGAGGTACAGATTGTAACGGTCCTCTTGGCCATCGAAATTGACGGCGAATTCGTCAACAAGGAATGTCGGGAGGACGAAGTTCAGGCGTCCATCCGGCAGTAGGGCATTCTCCTTCCTGTTTTCCTCGACGACCGTGTTTACAACCTCAATGATCGTACGTGCTCCTTGCGTAAACGTCAGGTTGCAGATCAAACCGGTCGTAATTGGGTGTAACGGAAACGCTCCGACGCCGACGATGCTTGTAAATTTACTCGCCGTCCACTGCTGCGGATTCTCCTGGTAAGTCGGCAAAATACTCCAGGCAGCTTGGGATGCTTTTTCGAGTCGTGACATGTGATCACGGGCGAAGGCCGCCCACTCATGAGGATTCTTAGTCAATAAGCCTCTGATCACTTGCTCTAGGCTCGACTCCAACCGGAAGCGTGTTTCGGGAGGAAAACGGTCTCCCCACTTTCGGAAATCGTCCTGAGCCGCATATCCTTTTACAGCTCCCAAAAGTTCGCGCTGGATGAAAGCAACAAGACACATTTGCCCTCTGTGACTGTCGCAGGCTTCAAGCAGCTCTTGCGGTGCTAGGTCGCCGGCAGCCATGCGATCGAAACACCATTTCTCGGCGTATATACCAAGCTCGTCAAATAACAGGATCAGTTTAGAATAGGGTGCCTCTTCAGTGAGACAGAGGTTAGTGATGACTCCGTCAATGACTTCCTTTAGATTTATGTCGGCCCCAAAGTCGGCAGGAACGCCATTGAGATTGACACTCAAGGCGCGGGCTATGCTTTCCTTACTAGAGTCAAAGGATTCGAGCGAATTTATGAGCGTGCCTAGGTCAGTCTCATAGCGCTCACTCAAGAAATCTTCGCTCTGACGACGCTTCTCTCCGTCAAGCGAACGTAACCACTTAGCCGCACTAAGTGATACTGCATTTATCTGGTAGCCGCGGCTCAGCTCATTCTCATCGAGCGCTCGCCGCAAAGCCTTCATGAATCCTTGACGCAAGTTGACAAACTCATGCCCCGATAAGCGAACCACCAATTGCGGCTTCTTAACTTCCGATTTGAACGATCTGAAAGGGTACGCCGTTTGCTCGTTGGTAGAGGCCTCTATCTGCTTGATGATCTTTTCGACAAGTGGATCATTAGCTTGGCGCCCAAAGTAGTTGGCGAGTACTAATGCGAGGTGTGATTTGCCGTGGCCGTATTGCCCGACTATGGTAAAAACGTTATGAGTGTCGCTCCGACTGAGAGTGTCGCGGAGGCGCTCGAAGATACTAATGGTGGTGAGCGAGTCGCGGGCTGCTGTTCCGCTGCTGAAGATGTACCCGGAGACCAGTCGCTCATTGTCCGCTACATGGCGCGGGTCACCGTACCAATCGAGTTGTACTCCGCGGATGAGTGCGGCCTCATGATTTACTGAGACCAGGTCTTCAATTTTCTCCACCGAAATAGTCCTCCCGCTGAGGATCGCGCTTGACGGGCGTTTTGGTTGGGCTCAGCTCAAATTGTGCGGATACGGCTCAAGACTCCTTTGCGGTCTTTAGAAGGTAAACCCTTAGAATGCAATTCCAAAACCCCTATGTTTGTTATTCAAGCGGACCAGGAAGCAGATCCTGATCGTACGCCTGCACCAGGATCTCTTAAGTTTCCTCGATAAACGCTTTATCCAGCAAATCCAATTTGTCCTGCCATCGCCGCGCAACTTGGTATGGCGGCGCCTCCCGCATCCATGCGATTGCGCCGAGCGCGCTCATTTGCCTCAATGCGCCTTCCAACTCTTTCTCACCAAAACCCATCGTCGTCGCCAGGTGTCCAGGTTCTAACAGCGCATCTTCTCCCACCATCGAGCGTTCAGGATGCTTTGCCTCCCACAGTTCGGCGAGGATATAAGCAGTGATGTAATGATTAGGAATGTAAGTTTGCGTGCGCATGAAATTGTGCCGCGCTTTCTCACGAATAAGACGAATGCGTTCTAATCCACCTCCGTCAAGGTAGCAGTTTAATAATACGCCGGGATTGATTGATCTCAGCTTCGCGCGATCACCAAATTTGTTCTGCAACGCCTCCTCCAACATCGAGCGCTCGAACTCGACGTTGGATGGAAGAAATTCGTGCACAAGAAAGGTCCATGCCTCGGCTTCGCTGCCCAGCTTCGATATTTGATAGTGCATCGCCCATTGAGTTGTGGGCTTGCGGAGCCAGGCATCATGCTGGAAAGCGATTTTGCCGAATTGGGTGAGGCTCAGTCTCCTCGTGTGGTTCTCAACTGTTTCAATTAAGAGTCCGCTATGTTTCGCGTACTCGATCGTTGGCTGTACCTTTCCCTTGCGGGCGTCTGCGCCAATGCCGATACCGCATGCTTCGGCTATTTGCACATTGGTAATCGAAGGATCATTGTTGAAGAGTTTAAGAACCTTTGCGAGATTCTCCCGCTCAAGTTGGAACGATTCATGAAAAGTCAGGCTCATCGTTGATTAGCCGGGATGGGTGCCTAGCAAATATGCCAACGACATCCTCGATGCTCTTGTCGGCGGTTTGAGAACCACCGCCTGCACTTAATGCAGCCTTTGGGAGTAAATTTAGCGTATGCGGCGGCCCAATCGCGAATGGTTGGATTTGAGGTCTGCCTGATCGCTAATCGGAAACCACAAGCAATGATACCTTGGCGCTAATGCGCGACGAGAATAAGCTCCGCATCTGTCAGTAGTCAAATTAGGTGGCGCGGGCGAAGAAGATGCCGCGAATAGAAGGACGCAAACGCACGTTGCGGTACTCTCTGGAGCCAATAGAAGGACGTCGAAGTGGCGTCGCCTCCCCGAGTTATCAGTGGCCTGAGGACAAGAGAGCACCAGCTAGTCCATGACAAAATAGTGACCCTGGCCTAGTGTTCAATCTTCTCGATCAGTATATAAGATGCAACGTGACCGTGCCCGCGTTGAATCTCCTCCATTGTTGTGATGAAATGGCACCGCACAATGCTTGCCAAGGGAAACTCTAAGCCGCAACCCAGTGGGTGTTGTGTGAGTACAGCCACACCGCAAAATGACCTATCGCATATCAGGCCACGAAAGCTTTACTTGTCGATACACATGGCTTCCGAAAGTCGTGCAGTGTATTAAGCGCGACGACCAACTGCTTTCGAAGGATGAGGAGGCAATGGTTGAGCTCGGAGTCGGGAAGAACATGGTTCACAGCATTCGATTTTGGGCACTAGCTGCTGGCGTTGTAGAAAGCACGAACGGAAAATTGCAATTGACTAGTTTCGGCAAGGCACTACTGGGAAGTCGGGGCTTCGACCCGTTTTTGGAAGACGTAAAGACCCTATGGCTCATTCACTGGAAGTTTGCCACTAACACCCCTAATCCGCTGCTAGCTTGGGACTTTCTTCTGAACTATTGGCAAGAACCCGAGATCGTCCCCTCCGTCGTAGTGGCGGCTCTTCAAAGGGAAGCGGGAAAGCATAGCGATAAGGTGTCACTCTCAACAGTGGAGCAGCACTTTGATGCGTTCCTCCACACCTATGTACCAACTCGGGGTCGGAAAGGCCGCGTTCAGGAGGACAACCTCGACTGTCCTCTCGTAGAGCTTGCGCTCATCGTCAGAACTGGTGAGCGTGAGTCAAATGGGTCGTTGGGCCGCCGTGAGTCAATTTATGCCTTCCGGCGCGAAGAGAAACCAGAGATTACTCAGGAGGTTTTTGTCTTTTGCCTGAACAGCTTCTGGGATCGTCATTACCCAAACGAAGGCACACTCTCATTTCGTCAAGTGGCGCATGGTCATGGCAGTCCTGGGCAAATATTTAAGTTACCGGAGGATGACATACGAAGCCGGATCGAAATCGCTGGTCGAGATGTTGGCAGTCCTTTTACCTACGTGGATTCTGCGAACTCGGAGCGAATTCGACGACGCGAAAACGTGAACGACACTGAGTTGCTTAGGAGAATTTACAGATCAGATGCACGCACGACCTGAAACTCAGCTAGCGGACTTGTTGCGCACCAAGAGTCGCTTCTTGCGCTCAGCAAACCTTGAGAGGGACTTTCGAGATCCAGACGTGCTCTCCGGATACGTCGTAACGGATTTCGCGCGGTCCTGCCTTGGGCGTTTGTCAGAAGGTTTGAAGCCAACGTCAGGGCAACGGGCTTGGCGTGTGACGGGTGATTACGGTAGCGGCAAGTCAAGCTTCGCTTTGTTG
>DASQKG010000152.1:0-13454 GCA_035630655.1 Pyrinomonadaceae bacterium | reverse complement strand
CGATCTCCAAGTGGAGGACACCAAACCCCTTCGTCCTGTCAATGTCCGCACGCAAATGAGATTGGCTCGTCGTAAATCCTTCCGACGGATTTTGATTACGTGCGGTAGCTATTAGCGCATTTACTTCTTTGCTCACCAATCGAATATCGGCCGGCTTAACGAGGTAACGTTGAGCGCCGTGGTCAATCGCCGCTTGTTTGTCCGCCGCGTACGCTAAACCTGAAAGAAACATGATCGGAGTTCTCTGGTCGAATTCGCGAAGTTGTTTACAAAGGTCGATTCCTGTGCCGTCTGGAAGCCATGAGTCAAGTAGGTAAAGATCAAACTGCTGTGCCCGCGCGAGTTTTAACGCGTCCTCAATTCGCGACGCTGTGGTGACCTTGTGGTTAGACTTCGACAAGACAAGCGTTATGAGCTCCCGAGTGTCTTCGTGATCCTCAATGTAGAGAATGTGAGTCTGGGGGATGGTCATCTACGTCCGTTTTGCCTGCAGTTACGAGATTGATCGAATGGAAGAGTTACTTCCTGTCGGTAATAATTGGCCGAGGTTGAATCTAGTCGAGGTAGACCCCTCCTCGGCCCCCTGCTTGCAATGCGGATAACCATACGCACTCTATTTACGCTCGTCGGTACGTAACCGTACTCTCCAGTATTGGGGCCAGACTTTACAGCCAGTCGAGCCCACAATAGATCGAGGCGGGCTAAGGCTTTGGATTTGTCTTCCTCAAGCGCCGATAACAAGTCTCCAATCAATGTATCTATTTTCGAGTGGTCATCAGCGAATAACTCGACGCCTGTTCCATCTGTTGTCGCCGGTAATGCATTAGTCATCGCGGTCGGATTTGAAATCTCGCCGGGCGCGAACGACTTCCACCGAACAGTGCGCGCGTGCCGCCACTGCCGCCGACACACTCCCTACAAGGAAGCGTTCGATGGGATTGCTGAAACCAGTCGCACCTGTGAAGATGCAATCGGCCCCAAACTCTTCGGCGTGTCGGACAAGCACTTGCTTTGGATCGCCTGTGACGACTGCCGATGATACGGTGACGCTCTTATTTTCCAGTTCTGCGCGTAATACTTTTACCGCTTCCTCTGCAATCCCTTCTGCCGTCGTCCGCTCGGCTTCGTTTACCTCGTCAATCAATTCATCGATAGGCGGGAATAAGCGATAAGCCGAGTTAGCTGCCAATGTATCTTCCGCTACGATGATCCGGACTTCGCTACCCTCCGACCAACCGCGCGCTGCAACCGTTCGCAGGGCACTATTAGCGCCAGCGGAGCCGTCAACCCCGACGACCACGCGTATAGCTGACGCTCCTGTTCCGGTCGTCTGCCGAGCAATGCGCACTGAAGTTTGGGCTTCAGTTAACACTTTTTGTGACACGCTACCCAACACAAACCTTCCCGCCGCCGTGCGGCCATGCGACCCGACAACGATAAGATGGGGCTCCCATTCCTGGGCAAGATTCAAAATCTCATGTGCAGGCGATCCGGCCACAGCCCTGTGACCAACCTGCCAGCGGGGAAAGATCTGAGCCACACGCTTGCTGCCACTCGCCGCCAACTCCTGCGCCTGGTTTACAATCTGGGCCGCGTGAGCGCGCGCTCGTTTGAGGCCGGCAGGAATCTGAAGCGGAAAAGTATCGTCAAGAACCTCGTCGCGGGCCGGCGGCGGGAGCCACACTTCTGCGACCGAAACAACCACCACATCTGCTTCAATCGGTAGGCGAGTGTTTCTCCATCAGCCATTCAATCGCGGCGCAGAGGAAGAGGCCGATGTGATTCGCAGCGTTCAACGTGAAAGCGAACGGTACCGCACTTGGTAGCCTGTGGGGCGGCCCGGTTTCTGCGGGCTTTCTATGCCACCCGCTTAACGCTCTGGTACTCGCCTGAAACCTTCAACGTGACGGTCACCTCGCCATCGGTACGATTTCGCCAAAACCACCCGTGATTACCGTCAAAGGGTGCGACCAATTCACCAGCGTCGCGCTCAACCTCTCTGCCCTTGCTAAAGCTATGCTTGGCCCCGGTTGAGTTGTCGCCGTGAGTATCGTGGTTAACGCGGCCGGTGCTGGCCCATTCATAACTGGCCTTTGCGCCCTTCGCCATTTGCAGCTTAACTTCGGCACCTTCGCCCGGCTTCAAGGTAACGGTTATCTCATCCTTTTTTGGACTGCTCACAGGCTTCTCAGCAGATCGGACAGGCGCGGCAGATGCCGGCTCAGCAGGAGGTTGGGAAGCCTGAGCTGCTCGGTCCTTTTCGGCCTCGGCGGCCAACCCCGTTTTTATCTCACCCATTTCTGTCAGCCCCAGAACGCGACCTATGCGGCTCGGGTCAATACCGTACTCGCTCGGCAAGACCACCGTAACGAGGAGAACCGTAGCAACAAGGATGGCGGTGACTGTGGAACGCAGCAGCTGCTTGCTGCTTGGCAATTCGGCGCGGTTAGGTAGGTCGCTATTGTACATGCAATGTTCCTCGCATTATTCCTTGAAGTTAAGAGACAAAATAGCCTGTCAGTTGGTATCCAATAAGCATAAAGCCTGCGATCATCATGATTACATTTGCAGTATAGGCATGACGCAGAAAGCTTTCGGTCCGGCGCCAGTAGCTCATCACAATCAAGATGGTGGCGAGCGCCAACAATTGACCGATTTCAACGCCCACGTTGAATGCAAGCATGTTGGGAATCAAGCCGTCCCGGGAAAGTTCATACTCCTGAATTTTCGTCGCCAGGCCGAAGCCGTGGAAGAGGCCGAAAACGAGAGTCATTACTTTGGTATTCGGCTGCACCCCAAACCAACGTTGGTAGGCGCCGATGTTGTCGAGCGCTTTATAGACGACCGATAAACCGATGATCGCGTCGATCAAATAGCTGCTGATATTTGTGCCAAAGTAGACGCCCAGCAGCATCGTCGAAGAATGACCGATGGCGAAGAGGCTGACATACACGCCAATGTGCTTCAGCTTGTACAGGAAGAAGATCACACCTAACAGGAAGAGAATGTGGTCGTACCCCGTGAACATGTGCTTCGCTCCAAGATAGACGAAGGGCATGATATTTACTCCAGTGATCTCCTGGATGTAACCCTTGTCACCTTCGGCAACGCCGTGCGCATAAGAGGTGGCGCTAAGCAGAAAAAAGATGAACCCGGCGAACGCAGGCCACACGGCATAGCGGTATGGCAAACGCAACAATCGCGGGCTTTTTGAAAGCATAAACGGCATAGAGCTCTCCGACGATTTGTGCGTCGCAGGGCACGCCAAACGATGAGCTCGCGAGACAAGTCCAGGCATAAAATTGCGTAAAGTATTAATTCCGACTATCAGATTATCCAGGGGGCTGTTCCTGCCTTGGGGCAACGAAAGGAGAGTGCGGGAGTATAGGGCGGCGATCCGACTATTGCAATAGTCGAACACTTACTGAATCTTAAATTAAAGCTCGGCTGTTTTTCTTTCAAGGTTAGTGAGATGACTCGTATTCCGCGAACAGTGGTTCCCTCATCGCCCAAATCTGTCAGCAAGCTGCTAAAGACAAATGCTGAGAGGCAATGGCTCCAACGAATAGGCGGTCTTCATCGCCAATGAAGTCACTCCAAGAAACGTAAGGGGCTTTACGAATTTGTGAGACTTCTTTTCCTTCGCGGCGGCAGGCAAAAATCGTACGCGGCTAATGCGTCGTTTATCAACTCGCTCGACCTCAAAAATTCCGGCTTCATCCTCAACTCTTTCGCCCGGCTTTAATAATCGCCCAGCTCTGGCTAACAGAAACCCCGCGATCGTCGTATAACTACCGTCTACAGGAAGCTCCAAGTCGAGGTGTTGGTTGGCGTCTCGCACGGCCAGCATACCGTCCAAAACATATATTTCGCCCTCTTTTCTAATCTGCGAGCGAGTCTCTTCATCATATTCGTCATTGATTTCGCCCACAATCTCTTCAAGCAAATCTTCTAGGGTGAGAATTCCCTCCATCCCGCCATGCTCATCAACCACAAAACAGAAGTGGACACGCGATGTTTGCATTTGCTTAAGTGCCTGGCCCAGCGAAGCGGTCGCCGGCACGAACACGGGAGGCCTAGCCAGTTTTCCAAGGTCGAATGCTTCGGCGAGTGCTCGGCCCATGTCCAGATCTTTCCTAAATAGTAGGCCCACTACCTCATCGAATCGTTCGCCGTAAACCGGAAGGCGAGAATAACCGGTGGAGAGAAATGCAGTCCTGGTTTCTTCGAGCGTGGCGGTCACGGGAAGTGCTTCAACCTGCAAGCGAGGCACCATCGCTTCTCTCACCTCTGCGTCAGAGAATTCGAAGACCCCATACATCAGTTCCTGTTCTTGAGGTTCTAGGTGACCACTCTTTCTGGAAACGTCTATCAAATGGCGCAATTCTTCTTCACTGTAAACGGAAGCGTGCTCCTGAGTTGGATGCAACCCGAATAGCCGCACCGTCCGCGTACCTGCCCAATCAAGCAAACGTATGGGCCATTGAAAGATCCGATAGAAAGCTTGCATGGGCCATGAAATAGCCAGAGCGACCTTCTCAGCTCGCTCCAACGCTAGCGTCTTGGGCGCGAGCTCTCCCAAGACGATGTGCAGGAAAGTGATTATGGCAAACGCTATGGTGAAGGAGATCGTGTGTAACGTTACATCAGAAACTCGTCCACGAAGTGGCGCTTCGAGTATGTGTGCGAAAACCGGTTCCCCGATCCATCCCAAAGCCAAGGACGCCATCGTGATACCCAGTTGCGTGGCGGAGATATACGCATTCAGATTATCGACCAGCGTCAGCAGTCGGCGCGCGCTGATACTTCCTGAGTCGGCAAGGGTCTGTATGCGGGAACGGCGTACGCCTACAAGTGCAAACTCCGAGGCCACAAAGAAGCCGTTAGCGAAGACCAGAAGAAAAACAACGACTATATATAGAACTGTAAGCATTTCTTCTCAAATCATAGCCGTAATAAGATAAATTCAGAAGGGCGGGCATTACTCCGGCGTTTTGAGTTCCACTTGCACATATCGAATTGAAGATACTTTTTCTCGGATTCTTTTTGATTTTGTCGATTAACGCTTCTAATTCATCAGTCGTTAACCCGTACTGCATATGAACGTCCGTATTGACAAGCAACTTGTCTGATCCGATTTGCATTGTGCGCAAATCCAATACTTCCTTTACTTGAAGGAATGCAGCCCTTTTTTTTCCTCGATCTGAGGTGACCCCAGAAAGATTAAGGCAGCGCTGCGTTGACTGCCTTTAGTGCCTGCGCTGCGATCGTTAACGTTGGATTGATGGCGAGTGCTCCTGGTATTGCGGAGCCGTCCACGACATATAGACCGGGATACACGTCCTTAGACCCGGCCGGTTTGTTTCCGTCGAATACCCGCCCGAGGTCGTCTACCACGCCATCGAAACTGGTCGGCGCTATAGGGCAACCGCCAAGCGGATGTGTCACCGTTAGTTTTTTGTTGCCGAGGCCCTTCCAAAACGGAAAGGGTACGTAGCGACCACCCATCGACTCCGAAAGTGACTTGAGCAGCGTTTCGATTTTTCCAAAGATAGGTGTCTCGCCGATCTTCTTATCCCAGTCGAGCTTTAGGTTATCGTTGTCCAGAGTGAATTTGCCGCTGGCGTCGTCTTGGCCCATAACATTGAAGAAGAAAATGTTGGCCACCATCTCAGCCTCAGACTGGAAACTGGTGGGGTCATAGGTATTCGGCAAAGACGGTAAGAAGCCGCGCAGGTCGGGCAGTGCCATCGTTGAAAAGGCAAACTTCATTTTGGCTTTGAGTGCTGCGCGTTGCGCAAAGTTGTCGAGCACGCCGAGGGTGGTGCTGGCAACCGCCGCGAACATCGCTGGAATTCCGGCATCCTCGACGTGTATATGAAGGCCATCGAACTTGGCGTGAATGCCCGACGTGTTTATGGGGCCGCGTGTGCTGTGGACCGGCTTCGTCGTCCCCACACAGAACGCTCCGAAGTCGCCATTCGTTGAGAAGTGGGTGCCGATTTTAGGGGTGAGTTTAAGTCCACCCTTGTCGCGGGAACGCAGTAAGATTTCGGTCGTTCCCAGGGTGCCCCCGGCGAGAAAAACCAATGGCGCGGAGACAGTCTTCTTATTGTCGTCGCGATGATCCCGGTAGTTTACTTCATAGCCGCCCGGTATCTGTTTGATGTCTCTCACCTCAGACAGAGGCGAAAGGGTCACTCCTTTGGTCGGATCCGAAAGTAACTTTGTGTAGAGCGTCTTGCTGAAGGTATGGCGCGCGGACGGCAGACAACCCAGGATGCAGCGACCCTCGCGCTGGCAGAAAGTTCCGACCTTCGCTGCATCGCCGCCATCGGGACGGTGTGGATCATACTCGATGAGCGAAAGATCGAGCGGGGCCCATGGAAGCTCGATGCCAAGTTTAGTTGCTGAGAGTTTGGCTGCATCGCGCAGCACGCGCGCCCTGTCGAGATAGAGATAATCGTCGGTGGTCAAATTCGTCACGTCCCGACCGGGCAGTGGAATTTTGGTGACTATGTGATTGAGCCTGCCGCGAAAGTCTTCCATCCACTTATAAGCGGCTTGATAATCTGCATCTACGAGTTCAAGCCCGATGCCTCGCAATACGTCGGCCTGGGGACGCAGTGTGACGTTTGAATAAATCAATGAGCCACCACCGACACCGCTGGCTGTCAGAATATCCGCCTGCTTGAACATCGAATACTGGTAAAGGCCATCCTTGTTGGATCGGTTGCGGATAGCGGCAAAAAAATCGAGCATGCCGTCCCTGTGATCCGGCCGTGTCCAATATTGAACTGGCTGCGGTGGCTGTTGTGTCTTCGCCCAGGCAGGGACGGACGGGCGCGTGCTCGGCGGCGCCTTACCAATCTTGGCTGGCGTTACCCACCAGGTACCGCGCTCGAGCATCATCACTTTTTTACCCTTGGCGGCCAGTTTCGTGGCGGCAATCGTCCCGCCGAAACCGGTTCCGATTACGATTGCATCAAAATTCATTGGCATGATGAGGTTCTCCGTTTAAGAATGGGCGTGAGCCATCTGAAATTCGGTTTATGGAAACGACTTCAAAGAGAAGGTCGACCTCGAAGGTGGCGAATTAACTCAAATCATCTCTAACATTAGGACTGGGATCATTACCTGGGTTTGTCGTGAGTGTTGTCCAGTGCAAGCGGTTACGAGATGCTCCGCGCACTCTAATTCCACCATACTCTTACCAACAATAGCCGCACTCTATGCCTCCCAGCTAAACGCTGTCAAGGTTTTGCATCCGGAGTCTACTTCAGTACTAATGTCTTCCCGAGACCGATCAGACCGCCCGCCAGCACCACCCAGAGCACTTCGGCCTTGAACCGATATAGAGCGACGAATGCAGCAAAGCTCATCACCGCTGCGAACCAGTCGACGCTGCCAAAAAATCCTTGCGGAAGAATGACAGCCGCCCCGAACACGATCGCCAAGTTGAGAATCACACCAACAACAGCTGAAGTAACACCGGAGAGCGCCCCGGTTAGATTCTTGTTTCCGCGCAAAATTTCAATGTAAGGTGCGCCGAGAAAGATAAAGAGGAAACACGGCAGAAAGGTTACGTAGGTCGTGACCAGCGCACCCGTTACTGCACTTGATGTCTGGGCCATGCCCTGAGGGTTATTCCAACCGGCCATGAAACCAATAAACTGAAGCACCATGATTAGTGGTCCAGGCGTGGTCTCGGCCAGAGCCAGTCCGTCCACTGCCTGCGTTTTAGTAATCCAACCGAAAGAGCCGGCAGCGGCTTGAGTCACATAAGCGAGCACGGCATATGCGCCGCCGAACGTGACGAGTGCCGCTTGGGTAAAGAAACGGTATTCCTGCGCGTGCAGACTTCCCCATCCGCGCCAGCCAATCAGTGCCATGAGGGGCAATATCCAAAGAGCGATACCGACAGCAAGGATTTTGAAAGTACGTATCCTGTTCGGAAGAGTGTGCGCCGGCGGCGGTGCGTGGTCATCGATGACGAGCGGGAGTGCTTCGGTGAGTTCGCCTCCACCTTCAGTTTTCCTGTCAGCTTCTTTCGTTGTTGGCGGAGCGGCAGCAAAGACGTCTGGCATGTATCGGGCGCCAAGTAGACCAACGATGGCGGCCGCGAGCACTATGATCGGGAAAGGAATGTGAAGGAGGTATATCGAAATGAACGAGGCCGCGGCTATCACCAAGTGGGCCCATCGCTTCAACGCCTTTCCGCCGATCTTGATAACCGCTTCGACTACGATTGCCACGACAATTGGCTTGAAACCTGAAAGAACGCCTGCCACCGCTTGCACGTTCCCATAAGCAGCATAGATGTAGGACAGCGCCAGCAGGACGAAAATGGAAGGGATCACGAAGAATGCGCCGGCGACGATGCCGCCCCACGTGCGGTGCAGTAGCCAGCCGATGTAAATCGCAAGTTGCTGCGCTTCAGGTCCGGGCAGCAGCATGCAGTAGTTTAAGGCGTGGAGAAATCGCTCCTCAGAAATCCACCTACGCCGCTCAACAAGTTCGCGGTGCATGATCGCGATCTGTCCGGCCGGTCCGCCGAAACTTATAAAGCCCAGCTTGACCCAAAAGCGTAGAGCCTCGCCAAAGGAAACGCTCCGGCTGTTAGGGTTTGTTTTACTTTCGGTTTCCTGGGAAATCTCATGAACCCCCTCATCAAGAAGATCAGCCGCGCCTATAGCTCACGAATGGCATTTTCAAGAGTCCTCGCAGCGTTTGCCTTTCCTTAATATCAAAGCCGTCCAGTCCATTAATAACAATCCAGAGTGGAATGCCGAATACGACGATTGCAGTTAGTTGACATAATAGTCGCCAGACAGTTTCGCCCGGGTGCTGGCGAAAGGCAGTTATTACGTCGACTAAACTTTCTGAATGATGCCCGCGATGAAATTGCCAACCGAGCCACGATTTATGTAGCAGGACATGTGAGAAGTAACCGAAGAGGTCCAGCACCACGATCCCCAGGACTGCCTGTGCCCAAACGGAGATACCGAGGAAGGGGAATAGACCGAGGCCGTAACGAACGGTGAACCCCGCCCAGTAAGCCGATGAAAACGACAACGCCAAATTCGTCAGAACTAACAGCACCGCGAGTGCGACATTCGGAAAGGCATGTCGTACGCGGCCTTTCTGATAATGGTAAAGCGGGGCAATCGATTCCAGCGACCACAAGAGACCACACACCCCAACAAGTGCCAGCAATCGCACTTGATCAGTAAGTAAAGCCTGCATGATCCGGGCCTCCTCTTTTGCGCTCCCATCTGACTGGAGAATGCGCTCACTTGCGAACGCGCATTTCTTCCACTTCTGTCAGCGCCAGCCCCGCGCCTCCGGTCGCCAGAGTCGAAATTACTCGTCGTCTTGAGAGTGTTTTCAAGTCAATCCTGCCCCCGTGGTCTGCTAATAGGTAAATGCTGTTCCCTCGTCGTCACAGAATTCGTGACGTTACTCGTGCCTCAGTGCCACCAGGGGATCGACTTTCGTTGCCCGGCGCGCCGGAAGAAAGCAAGCCAGCAACGCGACGAAGGTTAGGGCGATAGCGGAAACAGCAAAGGTCACAAGATCGGTTGGCGCTACTGAAAACAACAGGCTGCTCATTAGACGTGTAACCGCTATGGCGCCAACAAACCCGATGGCTACTCCTATGGCTGTCAATTTCATTCCTTGACCGATCATCAAACGCAGGATGTCGCGAGGCGCAGCGCCAAGGGCCAAACGAATGCCAATCTCTCGCGTCCGTTGCGAAACGAGATAAGCGATCACCGCATACAGGCCGACGGCAGCCAGCAGCAACGCCGTTGTCGCAAAGACTACCAACAACTCCAGATTGAATTTGCGCGCGGCCACGGACGCAGCTAGAAACTGGCCCATCGGTCTGACCCCGGCTGTCGCCACATCCGCGTCAAGATTGCGCAGTTCCTTGCGCACGGATGCACTCAGTACCTCGGCATCAACTCCGGTTCGCACGACCAGGCTGAGATTATTCGCCATAAATGGCACTGCGGATTTAGGAGCCTGCGGAATTGGACCATAGAGCGTCGGCGTGGATTCGTCAGTCAAACCCATGTGCTTGACGTCTTCGACAATACCCACAACTTCGTAGTCGCTGGCGGGATTGCCATCACCCATGTCGATGAGCACATGTTTGCCCAACGGTTCCTGATTGCCGAAGTATCGCCGCTGCAAAGCTTGATCGATGACGATGACACGCGGCGAGTTATCCCCATCGCGATCGCTGAGGTCGCGTCCGCGTACCAGCGGGATTTTCATAGTCTGAAAATAGGCTGGGCCAACCCAGCGATGTTGCGCGAACGGTACTTCATTGGCGTTAGCCGGTGGCTGACCGGCAATCGTGAATGTGGTGCGCGCAATCAGTCCGCTCAGGGGCAGGGCGCTGGCGGCGCTTACCCCTTCTACTCCAGGCAATACAGAAATGCGCGACGAAATCTTGTCATAGAAAAGCTTGACGGATGCGCCACTTGAGTAGCGCGCGGAGGGCAAAGAAAAACGCACGGCCAGAACATTGTTAGCATCGAAGCCCGGACTTACGTCACGCAGCCGCGCGAAGCTCTTGAGCAGCAAGCCGGCTCCAACCAGCAGCATCAGTGAGAGCGCAATCTCAACCACGACCAACAAACTGCGAACCCGATTCCTGGTTACACCCACAGCGTCGCGTCCGCCTTCCTTCAGGTCGGAGTTAAGATCGCTTTTGGTGTGTTGAATGGCCGGAACGATCCCCAAAGCGAATCCTGAAAACAAGGTGAGCAGGAGCGAGAAGAGCAATACACGCCCGTCGATATTTACTGCCGCACGCGGGAAGTCGGCCGGACTCACCGCCAGCAAAAGATCCTTGGCCCAGAAGGACAGCAGGGTACCCAGGCCCCCGCCTAGTGTCGCGAGCAGCATACTTTCAGTTATCAGCTGCCGCATCAACACCAGGCGCCTGGCGCCCAACGCGGCGCGAATGGCCATCTCTTTGTGACGTGACGCCGCCCGGGCCAACTGAAAACTCGCGAGATTTGCGCAGGCAATCAGCAACACCATGAGCACTGCCGTAAGTATCAACCAGAGCCCCTCGCGATAACTGCCGACGACTTCATCCTGCAATGCCAGTACACGCGGTGCCGTCAGATTGCCGTTGTGATCGGGATACAGATCCCGCAGCCGATTGCTAATTGTGGTAAGGTCCGCCTGAGCGTTTGCCGGAGTAACGCCCGGCTTGAGCCGGGCTAATACTCGTAGAAAATTCGAGCCTCGCTCCGTCCGCCTCGCGTCCTGGTCCATCCTTAACGGGATCATGATTTCAGTCTCGGCATTGGGAATGACAAAACGCGGCGGCAGGATTCCAATTACTGTGTAAGGATCGCCGTTGAGCGTGAGGGTTTTGCCCAGCGCTTCGCTCGTGCCGCCAAAACGCCTTTGCCATAAGCTGTAGCTCAGCATAACCACGCGAGCGCTTTTTGGATTGTCATCTTCGGGCACTAATGCGCGCCCTGCGGCCGCTTGGACGCCAAGCATCTGCAACGCGTTAGCCGTAATCCGCACTCCCGGCAATCGTTCCGCTTCGCCCTGGCCGGTCAGGTTTGCCGGCCAAATGGCAAGTGGCGCAACTTCCGCCAGCGTCTGGTTCTGATCGCGCGTATCGATGAAATTGGGAATTGAGAAAAACGCTCGATTGACGTTTTTGCGTGTCGCCCAAATCCACACCAACTGATCAGGTTCTTTGAAAGACAAAGGCTTCAATATCACTGCGTTTACGATACTGAAGATCGAGCTGTTGGCGGCGATCGCAAACGCCAAGACCAGCACGACGAGTGATGTGAAACCCGGTCGTTTGCGGAGGCCACGAATAGAGTAGCGAATGTCTTTGAGTAAGCCTTCCATGGTCGGTTAGATCCTCCCTATTGCCGCATCCGGTTACCGATGTGTTTATGCTGCGTATCGCTCTTCCACCGGAGCGGCCTTCCTGCCGGTCACGAAGAGAAGCGCTGTAGAATCCAGAAAGCAGCGGCTGAGCCAATAGGTAGCGGTGCGGCTAAGTGCAATCCCTGGCCCGTGATCCATTTATCCACCAACCTCTATTTACTAATGAGCGAAATCGATCACTGTGCCGGCTTGCTCGCTTACTGCCTTCTCATACACTGCTGCAGCCGTAACCACGTCTTGCAATGCCATTCCCGTCGAATCGAATATTATGATCTCGTCGGGGGTGGTTCGGCCGGCTTTGACTCCAGCTACCACTTCACCTAGTTCTCCGTAAACGTCGTCGCATGTAATAGCTCCGGCATCAACAGCGTGATGAAGCTCTCCAATGGTGGCGCATTGTTCGAGCACGTCAACCACGAGTTTGTTCCCGCTCAGCAGGACCGGTTCTACTTCCTGCTTCTCTGGATTATCCGAGCCAACAGCAGCTATGAACGTCCCTCGCTTAACGAAGTCCCCCTTTAGGAAGGCTTGCTTCGAAGGCGTGCAAGTAACGACTACATCACTTTGTGCGACCGCTGTTTGAAGCTCGGACACAACCTCAATATCAATTCCCAAATGTATTGCTAGCTCATTGGCCAACCCTTGAGCCTGGTCCTGGTCGCGGTCCCAAACCCAAGCCTTTTCGATGGGAAGTACTTTTGTAAGCGCACGAAGCGATACTCGTCCCTGATTGCCGCAGCCGCAGATGGTCGCTGTCTTCGAATTCGAGCGAGCGAGGTATTTCGCAGCGATGCCTGTCGCTGCTCCGGTCCGTTGAATCGTGATCTCAATTGAATCCATGAGGGCGAGCGGATAACCATTCTCGCCGTCACACAAAACCACTACACCTTGAATTGTAGGCTGGCCAAACCGTTTCGCATTTTCCGGAAAGTTTGCATTGACCTTGGCGGCAAAATACGAGCGACGGAGTTCGAGCAAGCCAGCCTTAATGTGAAAACCGCCTTCTCGAGCGTGTACTCCCAGGATTCCGGGCGGTGAGGTTTTGCCTTCGCCATAAATCTTGAACGCATGTTCGACTGCCGCCATGCATTCCTCGATCGTCAGCAGTGCCGCAACGTCACGACCCGTGAGCACCAATGTTCCATCAGGTTTCATCGAAAACCGCTCTATCCGAATAGATGATCCAGTTTCTCGCCCGGCTTGGTTTCGACCGGTTCATGCCCTTTGCGAAAAATCCGCGCACCCGAAGATCCTTTGAGGACGTGTGAACCGTTTTCTGCTCTCACCATGGCCCCTTCTCGAAGGCCAGCCACTGGCGTGTCGTTTTCTTCGAGGAATTGCAGAATTCGCTCTGCCTGCGTTTCTCCCATATGGGTTGAATTCGGATCGGCATCAAGAAAGTGCGGACTAATTTGAAAAGGAACGAGATTGAGGGCATCGAACGACGGTGGCTGAACGATTGGCATGTCCTTAGTAGTTTTGATGGTTGGACCAGCGACATTCGAGCCCGCGCT
>DASQKG010000151.1:0-9662 GCA_035630655.1 Pyrinomonadaceae bacterium | reverse complement strand
AGCGAAGCTCTCCAATCGTGGCGCGGTCGGTAACGGTCGGTCCAGGAATCGAAAACAACGGGTTCTGCTGAATGGGGACGAGCGTGTCTATTGTTGCCGTGTCTAAGATCGTGTCGTATTCGTAAGCGGTAAAGAAAAAGGTTCGCTTTCGACCATCGTAAAGCGGCAAACGTACGGGGCCGCTAAAGGTGAAGCCCGGATTGTGTTGCTCGAGTGGCAGTCGCGGCAGGCCACGCGCCTGATTGTTGGAGGTGTTGGCGTTGAAGATGTCGTTGCGGAAAAAATAAAAAGCGCGGCCGCTATACTTGTTCGAACCCCCACGCGTGCGAATGTTGATGCGCCCTCCGGAGGCACGCCCATACTCCGCTGAAAACTGATTAGTAATAATCTGAACTTCTTCAACTGCTTCAATGGACGGTTGAAAGCGTTCGCGCGCAGCCCGGTCGTCGTTGTTGTCGAGGCCGTCGATGGTGATGTTGTTTGAATAGGCCGGGCCGCCGGAAAGTGAAAACGTGCCGGACTCTTCCGGCGTGTTGGACGGATTCGTGTTGCGATCCTCGGCGAGGTCTCGCGTCGAGAGCGGTTCTTCGGAAACACCCGGCAGAGTGAAGATCAGATCGAGTGGTGAACGCGTGGCGACCGGCAGTGATTCGATTTCTTGTGTAGTGAGGGTGCCGCCGACCACTGTCCGTGTGATATCGACCGCGGGTGTTTCTGCTTGAGTTACGACAATCGCGGCCGTCACAGCCGCAGGACGAAGCGTGAAATCGAGTTGGACATTCTGCCCGGCGACTGTCGTGAGATCGGTTTTTTCTTCGGTTGCGAAATTGGTGAACGAAGCTTTTAAGTTGTAAACGCCTGGTTCAAGCTGGATGAGGCGATAGCGTCCATCGGCATCCGCTACCGCCGCGCGTTCTGTTCCGGTTTTGATGAGCGTAGCCGAAACTGTTGCGCCGGGAATGATTGCGCCGTTTTGATCGGTAATTCGACCACTGAAGGTGACGTTGTCGAGATCCTGTGCAACGACTGTATTAGGCGCTGCCGCAGTTACGCACAGCAACAGACCCAGCAGAAAAGTCGAGAGCAGAAGACGTCGTAAGGCTGGCTTTTCCATTTTCCTGAAGTGAGCCGGAACAACTGCGCTTTAAGACAGCGAACGTAGGAAAACCTCCTACGAGAACACTGGCTTCGCAGGCAATTCGAAAACGCTACAAAAGGGTGGAAGCTAAGTGAGGGCGAAGCGGTAAATAGCGCGCGAAATCTATCACAGCGGAGTTGAGACAAACAAGCCAGAATATCAGCCGGTACTCAAAAACATCGCATCTAAAACTGTTGACTTTCCAGTAAAGGAAGAATATGTTCCGCCTGCACGGAGGGCTTTTTGTTCTCACACTCGATTGACTTCCTCGCATCTAGCCTTTCGAGCCAGTCATCAGGGCGTTCTTACAGCTTACCGCCCTTCACAAGCGCGAACCCGTACCGTTTCAACGAAGGCACCTCAATGCCAAACGCAGATACCCAAAAAGCGGCGCTCGAAACTCCGATCGAGACGAAGCGGCGGGGAAGGGGTTGCCTATTCTCATGGCAGAGCTACTGGATCCGCGTAATCATCGTAGCGGTGGCAGGTATATATTTAGGCGAAAGGCTGGATCACACGGAATGCTGGTCCCATGTCAGGTATGCTGTTTACCAATTCCTCCAAGACCTATCGTGGCGCAAACCATACCCGCAACGTACTGCCTTGGTTTTGATCGACGACGAAGAATATTGGAAGGGAGAGCTTCAGGCCAGGGTCCCAGTAAAACGTGACTATCTGGCCCGGTTAGTTACAGCCGCAGCGTCAGCCAATGCTGCAGTTATCGCTCTTGATTTTGATCTAAGGTCACCATCGCCTGATGGAAACCCGCGCGAGTATCCGGAGTATATGGGCGAGACCAAAAAGTTAATTGAGGCCATAACGTCTGCGGTCAAGAGCGGAAAGAAGGTCGTTCTTACCAAGACGATTCATGACGAAGGTGATGAAGAATACGTAGTCGAATCAGATATCTATGAACCGCTTCCGCCTGAGTGGACTAACGTCAGGATGGGATATCACGTCTTTGATGACGACAGCCGGATCTTACCGCCGGTGATAAAGACGACGACCGGCCAGTCTATTGAACCTTTCGCTTTAGCCATCGCTCGCGCCGATAACGCAGCCTCGCTGGAAAACATCCCCGACTTAACTGCTGAGCTTTATGCTGGATTTCTGCCCGTGGGAAAATTTACCAAGATTTCCAGTCGTGAACTGCTAAACAATGATAAAAAGACAGAACTTCTGTCCAGCAAAATTGTGATTATCAGTGGCGTATGGCACCAGTTTGGTTATGAGCGCGGGTATGCCGTCAATTCTTACGACACACCAGTCGGGAAAATTCCGGGGGCACTGATTCATGCCAACTATCTCGAGGCAATCCTGGACTCGCGAGTTTATACGGTATGGAAAGGGTGGTCACTGAGGATCACTGAATTCTTGCTGGCCCTCTTAATAGCTATACCGTTTTTCGTTAAAAAAATTTCAAAAAAGTGGAAGACGATCCTCATCACGTTGCCATACTTGTCAGCCTTGGGTCTTGCCTATTTCTCGTTGATGAACTTCGGGAAGTTTTTCGACCCGTTCATACCTGTTTTATCCGTAACCCTTCATGGAGTCTTCGAGCAAATAATGCATTGGCGAGCCTTGGCCCACGAACGAAAAACAGGTTGAAATTGACAAGCGGCGTTTTCGAGACAAGCAGGTTACGCTGCACCGACTTTGAATAAAGCCACCGGATAAGGTATTTGGAAGTAGTTGACTCACGGGACCGACGCGAATCTCATTGGCACCGCCCACCAGCAGCTCCACGTTAGCTCGGAAAGGACTTTGACCCATGAAAGTATTTGCTCTTCTTTTTATTACCACCCTGGCCATCGGTGGTTTAGGGTGCTCCTCAGGAGATGAGTCTACTAATAGAGCAGCGGCACGTTCGGCCCCTCCTGACACTGAAATACAAGCCACTGTCGAGAAGACCTTAGCGTCAAAAGGACTCCGGAACGTGCGGGGCCAGTCTGTCGAGGGTACAGTTTTGCTTACCGGTTACGTTGAGAGTGAAGAGGAGAAAAAGTCGGTTGAGGAAGTCATTAAGAGTCTCCCCGGGGTGGTCAGCGTAGATAACAGAACAATAGTTCTGTATGAAATGGCAGCCCCCATGGGAGCTCCAGCAGCTGTTCCTCTAGATAAATCAGTCAACACAAATAGACCAGGCGGCCCTCGGAAAGAGAGGACAAACGCTGTGAATTCTAATAGGCCGGGCGGTCCCCGGAAAGGTCGCAATCCGTAATTGAAACAACCGACCAGGAAAAGCCTGAGATCCCAAAGGACCATCCGTCTCCGTAGTGTTAGCTGCGGGAGACGGTGCGGCGGCGTAGTGCTGCGGCGCGTGTGATGGGAACCAGGGATTCGGAGGTGCCTTCGGCCGGGACGTCGAAATTAGTCAGCTCGTCGGCGTGTGATTGGAGATACTGGAAGAACCGCTCAAATTCATGCTGCATCGCGTCCATCTTCTCGCGCATGTTGAGAATGATCTCGACGCCTGCGAGGTTCACGCCCAGATCGCGTGTTAGCGAAAGGATCAGCTCAAGACGTTCGAGATCCGGATCGGTATAAAGCCGCGTGTTACCTTCCGACCTCGAGGGCTTTAGTAGTCCTTCGCGTTCGTAAAGTCGCAACGTCTGCGGATGGATGCCGTATTGATCCGCAACCGCGCTGATGGTGTATGTCTTTGGCTTTCGTTTCATAACTCAGAGCGGGTGCCGGGTATCGGGTGTCAGGTGCCGGATGTAACGTGTCGGGCAGTCCGTTTATCTCAAGGCACCAGATCTCGCCGTGTCCTAACCGGCACCCGGCACCCGATACCCGTCACCTATTCCAACCCCATTTCCACCCGCGGGTTTTCGTCATTCAGTTTCGAATATTGCCGCAGTAGTTCTTTTGTCTCTTCCGAAATTACTTTGGGAAGCGTGACCTGCGCCTCGACAAACTGATCGCCGCGCGCGCCCGGGTTGCGCAACGATGGCGCTCCGCGTTGGCGCAAGCGAAACTTCTGTCCCGATTGCGTCCCCGGTGGTATGCGCAACTGCGCTTTGCCTTCAACCGTCGGTACTTCAATCTTCGCGCCCAGCGCCGCTTCAGGGACAGTTATCGGAACCGTGACATAGATGTTGTCGCCTTTGCGCGTGAAATATTTATGTGTGCCCACATTCGTGATGATGTGAAGGTCTCCCGGCGGCGCACCCAAACGTCCCCCTTCGCCCTTGCCTGGAATCCTCACCCGCGATCCAGTTTCCACGCCTGCAGGAATCCGCACCTTGACTGTTTCATTCTTCGGCGTAGTTCCTTTGCCTTTGCACAATGAACACGGTGATCTTCGTCTTCCGGTTCCCGAGCAGTCCGGACACTCCTGCGCGAAACGCAAACGACCGCCGGCACGCTGCACCTGGCCCGACCCTTTGCACGTCGGGCAAACCATCACTGGTCCACCAATGTCGCCGGCGCCATTGCAACGCGAACATTGCTCCGATCGATTGACCGTAAGATTGGTGGTAATTCCCTGTAACGCTTCTTCGAACGAAAGCGCGAGCGGCATCTCGATGTCAGCGCCCTTTTTCGGTTGAGGGCGAGGTGGCTCGGCCTCTTTTGCTCCCCCGCCAAAGAGGTCTGCAAAAATGTCTTTGAAACTGGTGCCACCGCCGCCGGCGCCCCCCGGCGCTGAGGTGGTACTCCAATCGAAGCCGCTGAAATCGAATCCAGGGGCTGCCCGACCGGAGGTTGATGGACCGGCGCCGCGCGCGGCCGCATTCGCAAGGTTGTCGGAATACTCGCCGAAGCGATCGTAGACTTTGCGTTTCTTCGGATCCGAAAGCACATCGTGCGCTTCCGTGGTCAACTTGAAACGGTCTTCCGACGCTTTGTCACCTGGATTTACGTCCGGGTGATACTTGCGCGCAAGTCGACGGTAAGCCTTCTTGATATCTTCAGGCTTCGCGTCGCGCTTGATGCCCAGTACTTCGTAGTAGTCTTGCTTAGCCATTAGAATCAGTGAGCAGTTAGCAGTAAGCAGTGAGCAGTAGAGGCTTAAGTCCTAAACTGCTCACTGCTCACCGTTCACTGCTTACTCTTATTTGTTCTCGTCTACATCGACGTATTCAGCGTCGATGACATTGTCGTCGCCTGCGCCCCCCGCAGACGATGCCCCAGCGGCCGAAGCCTGGTCGGTGGTTGTCTCCGATCCCGGCGGCGGGGCTTGCTGGTAAAGCGCTTCCGCCATTTTGTGTGAAGCTGCCTGTAACTGGTTGAAAGCTTCGTTCAGCTTATCCACGCCGCCTTCGGCCAAAGCTTTCTTGGCCTCGGCAATAGCGGTCTCAACTTCACCCGCGACCGCGCCGACCTTCTCGCGGTTCTCGTTGAGCGTTTTCTCCATCTGGTAAGTCAGCCCGTCCAGACGGTTGCGCGCTTCGATCTCTTCCTTCTTCTTAACGTCGTCGGCCGCGTGTGACTCCGCTTCTCGCATCATCTTGTCGATCTCTTCTTTCGAAAGACCCGAAGACGACGTGATGGTTATCTTCTGCTCGCGGCCCGTGCCCATATCTTTCGCCGACACATTCACGATGCCGTTGGCATCGATGTCAAAGGCCACTTCCACCTGCGGCATTCCGCGCGGTGCCGGAGGAATACCAACCAGGTGAAACTTGCCGAGCGTGCGATTGTCGCCCGCCATCGGACGCTCACCCTGAAGCACGTGCACTTCAACCGAGGTCTGATTGTCGGACGCGGTGGAGAAAATCTCCGACTTCCGCGTTGGGATTGTGGTGTTACGCTCGATTAGTTTGGTAAAGACGCCACCAAGAGTTTCGATACCGAGGCTGAGCGGCGTAACGTCGAGCAGGAGGATGTCGGTTTTCTCACCAGACAAAACACCTGCCTGCACAGCCGCTCCGATAGCAACCACTTCGTCCGGGTTAACACTCTTGTTTGGCTCTTTGCCGCCAAACAGCCCCTTCACAATTTCCTGCACCTTAGGAATACGCGTCGAGCCACCCACCAAAACCACTTCGTCAATCTTCTTTGCGTCTACGCCAGCGTCTTTTATCGCCTGCTCGACGGGGGACTTGAGACGACTGAGTATCGGTTCGACCAGCTGCTCAAACTTCGCTCGCGTCAACTTCATCGCGAGATGTTTCGGGCCAGACTGATCGGCAGTCACGAAGGGGAGATTGATCTCAGTTTCCATAGTGCTGGACAATTCGATCTTGGCCTTCTCCGAAGCTTCCTTCAGACGCTGCAAAGCCATCTTGTCGTTTGAGAGATCGATTCCCTGGTCCTTCTTGAACTCCTCGATGATCCACTCAGTCAAACGCTCGTCAATGTCGTCGCCGCCCAGATGCGTATCACCATTGGTCGACTTTACTTCCACGACGCCTTCACCTACCTCGAGAATCGAGATATCAAATGTGCCGCCGCCGAAGTCGAACACTGCGATCGTTTCATCTTTCTTTTTGTCGAGGCCGTAGGCGAGCGCCGCCGCTGTCGGCTCATTAACGATGCGCATCACTTCCAGACCGGCGATCCTGCCCGCATCTTTGGTAGCCTGCCGCTGAGCGTCGTTGAAATAGGCGGGAACCGTGATCACCGCTTTGTCGACTTTCTGTCCCAGATAGTCTTCGGCCGATTGCTTCATCTTCTGCAGGATGATTGCCGAAATCTCGGGTGGGCTCCATTCCTTGCCGCCGGCTTCGATCCGCACGTCGCCTGTGCCCGCAGCTTTCACCTTGTAAGGGACCTGCTTGATCTCTTCGGTAACCTCGTTAAAGCGCCGTCCCATGAATCTTTTGATTGAATAAACTGTATTTTCCGGGTTGGTGACCGCCTGGCGTTTGGCTACCTGGCCAACTAAGCGGCTGCCGTCCTTCGTAAAAGCGACGACCGAGGGGGTGGTGCGCCCACCTTCCGAATTAGTGATCACGGTCGGCTCTCCGCCTTCCATCACCGCCACCACCGAATTGGTCGTTCCCAAGTCGATTCCGATAATCTTGCTCATCTGTTTTTGTTCTCCAAAACGATATTTAGCCCGCCATTCCGCCGTCGCAGGCCATCAACTAACTCTTCGCAACCCCAGCCATAAATCTGGTTGAATGGAAACGTAATATAATACCTGAGTGTTCCACTGTCAACTTTGTGGAAGGGTAGATGCGCAAGACCTTAACGCCCGTTTTGCGAGGGTTCTGGGGCGATTTCGGGGGCTGGAGGTTGTTTTTTGTCTTCGTTCATAAGGCGGGAAATAAAGAAAACGTAGTGGAGACCGGAGAGGACGGCGAAGACGAAAACCGTCGCATAGACCGTTGGGAGGTAATATCCCGTGTAATAAGGCATGCTGGCGGCAAACATAATGACGGCGGTGGCGATTATCTGGATTGTGGTGTTGAGTTTCCCCAGGAGGGAAGGTCGAAATCCGCGAAACCCGGTCATGATATTGATAGCTGCTGCCCCCACGATTATGAAAACGTCCCGGCTGATTACGGTGACGGTAACCCAGAAGGGAATCGGCAGGTGGCTCGGCAAGGGCTGTGGAAAAACGCTGCGCATCGACAGGACAATAAACGCCGTCACCATCATGAGTTTGTCCGCAATCGGATCAAGGATGGTGCCTAGCTGCGACTGTTGTTGAAAGCGGCGAGCTAAGAGACCGTCAAGGCCGTCGGTAAGTCCGGCCACGACAAATACAGACAAGGCCAGGACAAATCGTTGGTAAAAGAGCAGGGTTACAAAAACGGGAATCAGCACCATCCGGAAGACGGTGAGCATGTTGGGAACGGTAACAATCCGCGAGGATGGTAGCATCTATCAGTAAATAGTGAATGGTAAGGGTGAAATACCTGGGCGGCGCACTATTTACAAATCCGGGTGCCCGGATTTGTAAAATGTCCGGGTTCACCATTACCTATCAGGCAGCTCTTAACTCGAGCAACGAAACCTCAGGTGGGCAGCCAAAACGAACCGGCAAAACAACTGTTCCTAATCCGCGGGTTACATATATCTGCGTTTCGCCCTCGCTGGCGAGACCTTTGAGCACGCGGCGTCGTGGCCGTCCCGCGGAACTGCGATCGGAAACTAAACTAACCTGCCCGCCATGCGTGTGGCCGCTAAGGACCAGGTCAACTCCAGCGCGAGCGGCGCGTCGCAGAATGATCGGATTGTGGGCCAGCAGCAATTTCAGCTCGTCTTCGCTCGAACCGGCCAGTGCCAACGACAAGTCTTCGAGGCCAACCATCGTATCGTCGACACCTGCCAGCCAAAACGCCGCCCCGTTCTTCTCGAAGCGCATACCCTGATTAATCAGGACCGTTATGCCTTCGGCACGGAACAGGTCGGTAATCAAAGCAGCATCAGTCCAGTGATCGTGATTGCCGAGAACAGCGTAAACCCCGTGTCGAGCGCGCAGTTTTCCCAGTATTTCGGCACAAGGCGCAGCATATGCGCGCTCCTTGGAAATGTAATCACCGGTCAAAGCGATAATGTCTGGTTGCAGGCTAGTCGCCGTTTGCACAGCACGCTCAATTATCTGCCGGCTAGTGAATCGGCTGTGGTGAATATCAGAAAGTTGAACGATCCGAAAACCGTCCAGAGCTTTCGGCAACCGTCTCAGGTAAATTTGCTGGTGTTCGATGGTGAGGCGGTAGGGCTCAGTCAGCGCCGAACGTGCCGCCGCGGTTAAGTTCAAGGCCAACGTACGCAGAGGCGTTTGCGGCTGTTGCCCTAATGGCACGGCCTGCCGGTATTTCGATCTGATAGGTGTTGACATTGAAAGTTGGTTATTACGAAGAAGCTCGTGCTTCAGGACTCTTCGTCAGAATCCTGCCAGAAACAGGCCCTGCCCCAAATTTGGCGCATTATAGAGGGGCCGTCCCCCGGAAGCAAACTGTGGAAAACATAAAACAGCCTGTGGAAAACGTAACCGATAGTTCGTAGCGACGAGCCGTAGTGCTGCGGTCCGGTGAAATCCGCGTAATCTGTGTAATCTGCGGATATAATTCCGTTTCGCTTCAAGGAGGAGACATGAAACCCAAACCAGACCAACACAAGGTCGGGATTCGATCCAAGCCGCGCGGACAGCAGATGGGCACGGCCGGCGCGCGCGATCAAAACCGCGGGGAAATGAAAGAGACGCCAGCCATACGCGGCCTGCGGAAGCGGGCCAACAAGCTGGCCGCGGATAAGTCGTCGCAGCACGTTGCCGGCGACGCGGTCACACCGCGCACCACTTCGCCTTCCACTCCCGCCATGACGAGCGGTAAACGCAAAGGCGAAAGCGGGGGCGAGACAGGTTTCAAGGCCAGGTTAAAAAAGACGCGTCGCAAGAGTTAGCCACAGATGACCCGGCCTAAGTCGATTAGAGAATCAGTTTTGTCATGCCAACACGCGGTGCTAATGAAATCGCTTCGCGTAACTAGAAAGCGGACGGTTCGGGCCTGCCCCTTTCTGAAAATTTCTTTTTTATCCGTGGCTATCGGTATTGATGAGGCGCTGATCTTTTCTTGGTTCTTCCGCCCCAATAGTGCAATAATCCGCACGCTTCAGAACAGCCGGG
>DASQKG010000150.1:0-8654 GCA_035630655.1 Pyrinomonadaceae bacterium | reverse complement strand
ACAAACGAAGAACGGCAAACGCTGCTCGAACTGAAATCCACGCTGCTGTTGCCGCTGAAAACCAAAGACGCCATGCCGGGCGTCGTCGCGCTCGGCTCGCGACTGGGCGATCTGCCGTTTTCCGGCGAAGACAAACGCTTGTTGCAATCGGTTGGCGCCTCGGCGTCGCTCGCGCTCGAAAACGCGCAACTGGTCGAACGCATGATCGCCGAAGCGCGCCGCCGCCAGGAGATCGAGGCCGAAAACGAACAGCGCGCGCGGGAGTTGGAAGAAGCGCGCCAGTTGCAGCTTTCGATGCTGCCGAAGGGCGTGCCGCAATTGCCGCATGTCGAGATCGCGGCGTTGATGAAGACCGCGACGGAGGTCGGCGGCGATTACTATGATTTTCACGTCGGCGCGGACGGCGCGCTGACGATTGCCATCGGCGACGCGACCGGGCACGGCTTGAAAGCGGGCACGGTGGTAGCGGCGACGAAGGGACTGTTCAAGCATCTGGCCGGACAAGCCGATCTGGTGGCCACGCTCGCGCAAACCTCGCGCGCGTTGAAGCAGATGAATCTGCGCTCGTTGTTTATGGCGCTGACGCTGGTCAAATTGAATGGCGATCACTTGCAATGCAGCGTAGCGGGGATGCCGCCGATTCTGATTTATCGCGCGGCGACGCAGACCATCGAAGAGATTCCTTTGCGCGGCGCGCCGCTGGGCGGTTTGTCGAGTTACGACTATCGCCAGGTCGAACTGACGCTAGCCGTAAACGACACAGTGCTGCTACTGAGCGATGGTTTGCCGGAGCGGTTCAATGCGGCGGGTGAAATGTTCGGCTACGAACGGATGCAGGAATTGTTGCTTGCGCACGCCTCGGCAGCGCCGCAAATCATTCTGGAACGGTTGCTGCAGGCAAGCGATGAATGGGCGGCAGGCAAGCTGGCCGACGACGACATGACCTTCGTCGCTCTGCGGCGCACGGCCACCGGCAGTTCGTGAGCGCAGCGTGCATCTGGATGCAGCTGCAAGAAGGCGATTTGGACGCCCGGCGCCGCCTGTTGACCCGCTCAGTTTGTTCGGCTCCGATATGAGCGCGTTCGAGTCTTTGGCACGTACTGATTATTTCCGATCCCTGCAGTTGGCGAAGTCTTTTAATGACAGAGCTCTGACGATTGTTGTTCAGCTCGCTGTTGTGTGTACTGCGCTATTAACTCCCTGATGCAATGAGATGAATGCATATCTGAACGGTTACCTTCAGCGCGCCCATTTTACGAGACGGCCACGGTTGAAGAGTGGGTGCGAGAATTTACAAGTGGGCTGAGAGCCACGGTCCAAACACGCCCGGGCTTACGCCGTTCGTCCAGGTCACGTTGTCCGAACATTCGGAGATACCTTCAACAGAACGGGTTGAGCGTTACCGACGAGACGGTGAATTTCATTGCTGGTTGCATGCGGCAGAGCGAAGCCTACTTTATAGTATTCGAAAATGCCCCTTTAGATATTTCTCCCCTACTTCTTTACTGTGAGCTTTCGGCGAGCGGGTCTTGACAGGCTTATGTTAAAAATCAAGACCGCTCGCCGAAAGCTTACGATTAAATCATCTACAAAAGACTATTTATGAAAGTGGACACGAAAATGTCCACAAAAAAAGTCTGTAGTGTGTGTAATTTATGTCGAACTCACGTTAAGCAATCAAAAGTGAATTGAGTCACTGATATTTTGCATCGCCGCTCGGATTTGGCCCGGAGAAAACGCGGTAAATCCAAAGACCAACCCGGAGGCGCAAGGTCGTAGCGAGTAGGCTGACAGAGGCGGCGCATAGATTTCAGCGGCAGCCAGTTGTTCGGAGAAGGCTGTATCGTAGATACCGGGCGGTAACCAACCCATCGCATCCATTCCGGCTTCGATCGGCGGGAAGTTTAGGAATCCCAGAAGGCGCTTATTTGCTTCGTGAAGAAAGCTATCTCGGCGCTCTCGATAGAGACTCCGCATTCGTCGCAGGTGCGCGGCGAAGTAACCTTCTTCGAGGAATATTGCTGCGGTTGCCTGCTCGATCCCTGGAGAAGAACCATATTCGATCTCCTTCCCCCTGCGGATGATCTCCGCTGGAGTAGATGGCGCGACGATATACCCAAGGCGCAATGAGGTGAAGAGGACTTTACTGAATGATCCGACATAGATCACGCAATCGCCGTGATCCAACCCTTGAAGACTCGGCACGGGCCGACCGACGTAACGAAACTCTGAATCGTAATCATCCTCGATGATCCAAGCGCCATTACCACGGGCAAATTCTAAGAGCGCCAGGCGACGAGTCAGCGTCATGGTTGCGCCAAGAGGAAACTGACGTGAAGGGGTCGTGTAAATAAGCCTCGGCGCCCGTCGCAAACGTGGGATCGTCAACCCTTCCGCGTCGATCGGAACTGGGACTAAGCCGGCGCCTGCTCGAAGAAACGCAGCTCTGGCGCCGGGATAACCGGGGTCCTCGATCCAAACTGTATCGCCGCGCTCGACTAATGACTTGGCTATGAGCGACAGAGCTTCTTGCGCGCCGGCCGTGATGATTATCTGCTGCCAATCGCACTGCACACCACGCGCGTCCCGCAAATACGTTGCTAATATCTTGCGAAGGCGAGGGAGGCCGGCCACATCGCCCTCGCACATGAGTTCTTTTGCCTGTAGGCGAAGAGCGGACGAACGCGCCCGGTTCCAGGTTCTCAGTGGAAAGTGATCGACTGCTGGTTGGCAGGGTCGGAAAGGACGGACTTTCGACGTCGGGTACTCCGGCGCAATACGGACTTTTGAAAGAGACGCGATCCGTTGTGATATACGTGATCTACCATCAGAAGCGACGTCAGAAATCACATCTTTGATGATCGGCGGTTTGCTGACCGCCGGAAGGTCCGCAACATACATCCCTGATCCTACACGACCTTCCAGATAGCCTTCCGCAACCAACCGCTCAAATGCGTAAACAATGGTATTCCGCGACAGGTCAAGCTGCTCGACCAGATCTCGTGTGGATGGCAGTCGAGCGCCCGCGCTCAATTCCCCATATATTATCGCCCGCCGGATTTGCCCGTAGAGTTGAAGTTGCAAAGACTCCCGACGTCTGCGGTCAATCCGGATCATATTGAGGGTGACGACCGTCATAATTGTACCCATTATAGTGACATTAATTGGCTCTTGTATAGCTCCAATTCCTCGGGCAGGATAGGGCCATGAACAAAGCAAATTTCTCTTTTGTCCTGGAAACGCCGGCCGCGAGTTCCGAAATCGCGCACGAGCATTTTTTGTCAAAACTGGCGGTGGAGACCGATGCCTGGGATCTGAAAACAGACATGGAGCGCGGGCGCGATGATTTCATCGTCGTAGATACTCGCAGCCGGGAAGACTACGAAACCCAGCGCATCGCGGGCGCCATCAGCCTGCCCTATCGCGCCATGAACCCGGAAACGACCGCGCATCTGCCGAAGGATAAGATTATGGTTACGTATTGCTGGGGGCCGGGCTGCAACGCTTCCACCAAAGGCGCCCTCAAGCTCGCCGCACTCGGATTCCGCGTCAAGGAACTGATTGGCGGTCTCGAATACTGGATTAAAGAAGGCGGACCTGTCGACGGAAAACTCGAATCGTGAAGGTAGTTGGAGCGCGGAGATTCCAACCCCAATGAAGGATCGATAAACAAGTCGATGGAGAAAGGCAATCAGACAAAACTCGATCGGTTGAAATCTTGATCCTCGGCGAGGCTCAGAATCCGCCACGCGAACCGAAAGCGGTAAGGAACCCTCAATGGTGAACAATGTCGCGCTTGTTACTTATTCGGGATGTCCCGAACTCACTGATGATGACCGCCTGCTGATTCCGGCGCTTCGGCGATTAGGCGTGGACGCAACACCCGTCGCGTGGGACGAGACCGTCGAGTGGGGCCGGTTCAATCGAGTAATTCTGCGGTCGTGCTGGGACTATCATCTCCGATCCATTGAGTTCCTTGAATGGATCACGGACCTGGAAAGGCTCGGAGTATCGCTGCACAATTCAGCGAGCCTTGTGCGCTGGAACGCGGACAAGAGGTACCTGCGGGAGCTTCAGGATGCCGGCGCTCGCATACCACCAACCGTGTGGATTGATGACGAAGAAGAAGTCGATGTGCAATCCATTTTGAAAGCGAGCGGTTGGGACAGCGCAGTCGTCAAGCCGACAGTGTCCGCCAGCGCCCATCGCCTCAAGCGTGTCTTCAAAAGCGAGCCGGCGGTCCGGTTTAATGGCCCGGCGATGGCGCAGCTTTTCATACCTGAGGTATTGTCACTTGGTGAGTGGTCGCTGGTGTTCATCTGCGGAGAGTACAGTCATTCCGTAGTGAAGGCGCCTGCCCCTGGCGATTTCCGTATGCAGTGGCAGTTTGGTGGCACGGCTAAGGCTGGGGCGCCAAGCCGACACGTTATAGACACCGCAAAGAAAACTGTCGATGCGCTACCCAAGCAGCCGCTCTACGCTCGTGTGGATGGAATTGAGGACGAACTCGGCTTCATTTTAATGGAGGTCGAGTTGATCGAGCCGGTCCTTTTTCTCGGACTCGGAAGCGCCTCGGATCGATTTGCTGAGAAAATTGTGAGTTCTGGCGACGATCGATATGCGAGCAAAACATGAAGCCCATGACGCGCCGAGGATTATGGAGCTCGAGCAGCGCAACCGCCAGAGGTTGGCCGACGGCACAGTGAAGATGAATGAGATCATCAAAGTGGCCGCGGCACGCTTGATGATTTAGGTGATCGATCTCGAAATAGGAGTGCTGATCTGAGATGCGGGGAGAAACTTGAGATGTGAATTCAGTGAAAGATATGACGAAGTTCGGCAAACGATATGACGATTTACAGCGGCGATTGCCATTCTGACCCTGGCGAATTATTTCCGGCGGAGAAGACGATGCTTCGAAGCGTAGCGCTTACTTAGACAGCTGGCATGTGTGTCTGGATCGCGAATGGCAGGAGTGGCTAAGTTTTATTGATGACCCACAGCGCAAGAAGAAATCAGGCAGCTGAGGCCTCCTGCTAGGATTAGACCGCTCGGAAGGCGGGATGTATGCGCACGATTCTTTGAACGGAGGGCAAATGCCCGCCTCTGTAGCTGTTCAAATGTTCCTGGCTTGATGTAGCCCAAACAGATGTATTTCATTGTCCCTCTCCTGCTGGTGGGGCCCCCCCGGCAGCACAGCTGTCGCAGATTTTTCTTTCACTGTTTCAAGTAACGAAGCGCAACGCATCCCGATTCGAAAAATTTCGACTCAACAAGTTTTAACTGTAATTTCTCCGGCAGGCTAACACCTTCCAACAACCGTCTTCCTTCTCCTGCAACGGTTGGCCCAACGACGAAACGAAATTCATCAACCAGGCCAAGCTGCATAAGTTGTGAAGGAATGTCCACGCCACCGACTAAAATATTTTTGCCTTGTTCTTGTTTCAATTTGAGTATTTCGTCGCGAAGATTCGTACGAACAATCTTCGTATTTCTATCTTCAGCGCTGTCTAATGACCGCGAGAAAACAATTTTGTTGACGGAGACAAATGTTCGAGCAAATTCATTCGATGCTTTTGACATGGACTGGTTTTTTGCGACTTCAGGCCAAAAAGGAACCATCAATTGGTAGGTTTTACGCCCAAAGACTTGCAGGTCAACGTCTCGCATGAGATGCGTAAAGTATTCATGTGTTTCTTCGTCAGCAATCTGTTTGGTGTGGTCGACGCAGCCGTCTAGGGTAGTGTTGATCGCGAAGATTAAGTTTCTCATTTGATTGTCCTGACCTCGCTTTATGTGCCAGTGCCTATGAAAGTTCCGCCACAATGCGGATTCCTGCGAAAGCGATCAGCATTCTTGTCTGAAAGCGATCACTAATCTTGTCGAATTTGATCAGGCGATCGGAGCGCAGCGACGCTGGCGGGTTGATTGTCGAGCAAGTGATCGAAATGGTCAATGAGATTTCTGTTAATGGGTTTTCCGGAGCGAAGCGAAGGCTTGGTTCACGGGGATAGGGGTCAAGGGGAAAGGGGCAGCGCCCCTTTCCCTTGCCTCCTCTTGGAAAAAGGCAGCATTCAGGTCTCGTGCTGGCACAGGACGGCAGACGCTACCACTCCGTGTAACGGCGGAGAAGGAGAAACGTGTCCTTTCAGCAATCATCCGTTGACAGCTTGGCTGGCTAATAGGTCGAGCCTCTAACCTTCCTCCGCAATCACTCTGATTCGTAAGCTTTCGGCAGCCGTGCATGATTTTCTGGAACAATCATGCACGGCTGCCGAAAGCTTACGGAATTCTTGCATAGTGAAGCAGATGTTGCCTTGATACCGAGCGAGATTCTACAGACGTTCGCCTATATCTATGACGAAGCTGGTACCGATTCTATGATTAGCCGCGAGACTGCCGTAAACATCGTTGCGAGCCTTTATGAGCCAAAAGACTAACACGAACCGTAATCTGTCGATTTCTCAAATAAGAACAAGTCGACCGCCAGATGGGATATGGCGTCACACGTCTTCAATTCGCTATGGAGGCACAACCTTTTACGGACAATCGTGAGCTTTCGCCGACGCCCGCGTGGGTTCAACCTCATTGCCGCCTTTTCCCATATAGAGTTGGGGTGTATCCCTCTTCCTTGACCACCTCTCTTACCCGATTAAGGTGTTCCTTCGGCGCGCCGGCTTGACACTCCCAAAACATTGTCAAGCCGGCGCGCCGAAGTGACGCTATTAAGCGGGCTCGGCTGCAATGGTTAGGCCGCTCTCCTTGCTAAGGAACATCTCTCGCCATTACCAATAAATCAAGGTCGTCAACATGAACTTGCCTGATAGGATTCCACCCAATCTTGGCATAGAGCCCTCCATCGAGTACCTCGGTCACAAGATGCAACCTTGTTACCCCTCTAGTTTTTGCGATGTCGACCATCTTGAGACAGAGAGCTGTTGCGATACCTCTACTACGGAGCGCTGGCGGAACGTAGACGCCGCTCAACCAATATTGAAAGTCAGGGAACAGCTTATGTAACGCGCTCTGGTCCTTTAGGGTTGCAACTCCAACGATATTTCTCTCGCTTAGGGCCAGAAGATGAATAGGTAGCTTACCTGGTTTGAGGCTCGCTAGCTCGCTCAGATAAGACTCCATTGATTCATGGCGTTGGGGTAGTCCCCACTCGTCACACCACCAACGTGCCACTTGAGGAATGGCGTCAGGGCACTCCGAAAGGGGCATAAAGTCAAACTGTGCTCTTTCCCTTATCAAACCCATTGACATCGAATTCGCAGCCTGTGCGTGCGGTCCATAACCGCGTTCACCGTATGCCTTTTGGTGAGCTTTCAGCGGTTTATTATAAGCATGTCCAGACAGCCCGATACTGTTGGCGAATTCCCCAAACAAAGAACTTATGCGTTTTATCCGATCGAATTTAAAGAGATTACGCAGCCGAGACTGAATTCGCCAACAGTATCCCGCCCGCCGAAGGCTCACACTCACTCCGTACACTTCAACAGGTGGTGCGATGGCTCGCTTCCCATTGGAGAGGTTTTCAAGATTAACAGGTATAAAGCGCAACTTATCACGGCCTTTATGAAGTTGCGAGAAGTTATCTTTCAGCCTTGGTCCTGGCTGTTTCAAGGCTTCTTCTGCGCGTCATTGAGCGACTTGCGAACATCCTTGAAGAGCAAGAATAGATGCAGCGGATTTGTAGGTGAGGCTTCCATGCCAAAACGCTCGTAATAGGCCCGGGCTTCCTCGTCTTTCGAATGAACGAGAAAGGCGCGTCCGCCAATCGCTTCCGCCCCGGCCAAGGCACGGCGGAGTGCGTCGCGGAAGAGGACTCTGCCATAGCCCTTTTTCTGCTCTTTCATATCGAGCGCAAAACGCGCCATCAAGATCACCGGTACTGGATAGCGCCCCTGCCCCTTCATTACGCGGGTGGGCGCATCTGCCGGCAGCACAGACGCCGGAGCGAGACTGTAATAGCCAATCACCCGCTTGCCTCGTGTGAGAACATAGGTGCGAGCGCCACCGCTGGCCTGATTCTGCAAGGCGTATTTGATGAGAAAGTCGTTGAGCGGAGCTTTACCGCAGTCAAAGCCAACGATCTCATGTTCCTGGGTAAGCAGGACTGGGAGAGAGAGGGGTTCTTCTGTCATTCAATCGGCTCTGGCTCGCTGAACAAGTCACGCAACTGCGGAATCACCTTTGCCGGGGCATCCATACGTTCACAGAAGGCTTTCCATTGCGCAGGCGGCAGGCGGAATTCAGTTTGATCCGCTAGCACGGCATGTGCAGCGTCAAGGGATGCCTGCAGCACGAACTGGCTTACATTCGTGCGTTTCACCCGTGCTGCTTGCGTCAGGATTTTCTTCACCTGCGCAGAGGCACGGATAGCCAGCCTCGATTCCTTCCTTTTGCTTGTTTTTACTTCTTTCCTTGCCATTGCTGCCACTCCTGTATTGCCCTTTTATCTTAGCATAGTGTGCCCACAATGGGGACACATTTCAGACAAGTCATTGATACCTAAGTTTCGCCCAAAATAACTGCCACTTGCTCCGGCTTGAGCAGAGCAGTCAGGGCGCTGATACACCTCTTCGCCCATGCCGCCCTCTGATTGAGCACAATTTTGATCACCTTCCCACCAGCATCCAGTTCCACCAGGC
>DASQKG010000149.1:0-10803 GCA_035630655.1 Pyrinomonadaceae bacterium | reverse complement strand
CTTGGCTTGACCATAAAATTTACTCAAGCAACAAATTCGCGCTTGCGCGAGACTTGCCTAACAGCACTATTCGATTTTCTGAGAACTTTATTTGTGCTTTGAACTTTGAACTTTGAACTTTGCATTTTCCGTAAGTGCAGCGCTCAAAGAAAACAAAGTACAAAGAACCAAGATCCAAGTTCAGATTTTGAAAGTTTTCCGGTGATTTTGTCGGCAGGGTCACACCCGTTCCCATCCCGAACACGGAAGTTAAGCCTGCTGGAGCCGATGGTACTGCGCGGGTAACTGCGTGGGAGAGTAGGAAGTCGCCGGGATTATTTAAAGAAAGCCCGCTCGAGTAATTCGAGCGGGCTTTTTTGCTTTCGACCGGGCTTGTTGTTTTGCTCTCTCTGAGATTTCTCTTTGAGATCTGAGATTTGAGATTTGAGATTTGAGATTTAAGATTTGAGATCTGCGCTCTGAGATCCAAATCTGAAGATCTTCTCCTAAGCGAGGCCCTTTCAACCGAAAGACCAACGAAGCCATCCACCGTTAATGCGCCCGTGTGATCACGCCTTCAAACCAAACCTGCGCCGGCGGCGTGAGCCCGTTGCACGGAGTTAGATTACTCGTGATGTGAAACCGCCCGTTCCCGGTTGCGCCCGCGTGGCCTCCAGTTCCGCCGGCGACGCGAAAGGGAACACCGTGCGCGTTTGTGGCCACGCAGGTAACAGGGTCGATCGTTTGCACGAACGGGTCTCCCTCAATAAAGACCTGATCGCCGCTCTGAACATAGGTGTCGATGGCTTTTAAGTCGAAGACGAGATTGGTAGTGGTGTTAGTGCACGCGGTAAAGACTGCCGTGTTAAAGCCGCCCTCCGTGTCAATTCCTGAGCCGGTGAATGACAGCTCGATATTTTCGGGAAACGCCCCACACCGAGCGACATTTGGACCGGCGCCTGCCAGATTAAAGGTTGAGCCGCCCTTATAATGAGGGTTCGTGAGATCGTCCGGCGGGACGGCTGCTTCCGAACGGCTTCCGCGAACGAGGCCCCCCAGGACCATCAGACCTACCAATGCTACCAACGTGAATGTGAGTCGGGTTTTCATTTTTTGTTACCTTTCAAGTGAGTGTGAGTGCTTGGGGCCTTCATGTGACGAAGCCTGGTTAATTTCAGTCTCCGACCCCGCTTGTTTGCTTTTATCCGGCGCCCCTGCCAGTTCATCTAATAAGGCGTAGGACTCAACGGAAAACTATCATCACGTGGCAATGTTTTTTGAGAATCTACTAACGAGCAGGCGTTGAGAGCTTCCGTGATCCTCCGCAGGGACACACCCCATTCCCATCCCGAACACGGAACTTAAGCCCGCTTCCCACCCCAGCGGCGCTGCGCCGCTGGGGACCCCGGTGCTGGAGCCGATGGTACTGTGCGGGTAATCGCGACGCGTCGGGATGGGAGAGTAGGAAGTCGCCGGGATTATTTAAGGAGCCCGCTCGAGTAATTCGAGCGGGCTTTTTGCTGTCAGCTTCTCTGCCAGTTTGGTTATGGACAAGCCGGCGCCTCAACGTTGATGCGCTTCGCCTGCACCGTCCCGCAAAAGGACTGAACCAAATTCCCGCCAATGAACACGTCGGTCTGAAAAGGGCCGCTGAATGTGTCCGTCTGCTGATCGAGGTTTATGGTTGCCCGGACTTTCACAGTGCCCAGAGCAGTTCCTTGATTGCTCAAGAAGTGAACGAAGGTGACGCCGAACTGCTGACCTCCGGTCTTAACCCACGTACCATGCCCTGTGCTCAAATTGGGATCTGGATCAGAGTTGATAATGCCTCCGCCACCGGTAAACGTCGCCAGGTCTACAATCGGAGCCCCTCCATCCGGCGTCACGGTGATCTCCCAGGAGCCTTCCAACTGCGGGGCTGATCCTCCCGCGACGGCGTTCGACTGTGTGCCTGTGAAGGCAATGAGAGTTGCGAGCATCGTGGCGACTACCAAAGCTGCGAGTGTTTTCTTGATTGTCATGATCTTTTTCTCCTCTGGTTTTTTTCAAATGTTGAGTAACGACGATTTTCGTTTGGTCCAGCGTTGGTCTGTCTGTCCTTAGCTAATCGTTGGCTGCGTTTCCGGCCTCTGCTAGAATCGACCCCACACGTTTTGAACCTGCGCCATGGTCTAATCCCTCGACGCCGTGCAGCTTGCGCGTGAGCTGTTCCGAAAGTCCTTAACCTGCGCCGAATTTTTTCCGAATCTTCCGAGTTGCGGGAATGTCAGAACAAAAGCGAGAGACTTACGAGTTTGATAATTTTCTGCTGGACCTGCCGAATCGGGAACTGCTCCGGGATGGCATTGCGGTAGCGCTGCCCGCGAAAGCTTTTGACATGCTGGTCGTGCTGATTGAGAACGGCGGGCGGCTGGTAGGAAAGGACGATCTGTTCAGCCGCGTGTGGCCCGATCAGATTGTCGAGGAATCGAACCTGACAGTTCAGGTCTCGGCTATTCGGAAAGCGCTGGGTGAGCGGAAAGAGAATCCGCACTACATCACCACAGTGCCGGGACACGGCTATCGCTTCACGGGAAACTTGAAGCGATCGCGCCCACCGGACAATAGGGCTTCACCAGCCCGAATCAAATCAATCGCTGTGTTGCCCTTCAAGCCACTGGTAGCCAGCGAGCGAGATGAATCGTTAGAGCTGGGCATGGCCGATACCCTGATTACCAGGCTCAGTCTCATCGGGCAACTAACTGTTCGTCCAACCAGCGCCGTGCGCCAGTACACAAAGCTTGAAGATGAAGCGGCGAAGGCGGGTCGAGAATTGATGGTAGATGCGGTTTTGGATGGCAGTATCCAAAAAGCCGGCGACCGGGTCAGGGTCGGTGTGCGACTCGTCAGCGTAGAACAGGGACAGACTCTGTGGACAGAGCAGTTCGACGAAACGTTTCTGAACATCTTCACGGTGCAGGACGCAATCTCTCGCAAAGTTGCGGGAGCATTGGCGGTGAAGTTGGGCGTCGAGGAAAGGGCCCGTCTAGGTAAACGCGATACGTACAGTTCCGAAGCCTATGAGCTCTATCTAAAAGGCCGATACTTCTGGAATAAATTCACCCCTGAGGACCATCAAAAAGCGACCGGATATTTTAATCAAGCGATCGCGAGAGACCCCGATTACGCGGTGGCTTATGCGGGTTTGGCTGATACTTACGGGGCATCAGCGACTAATGGCTGGTTGCGTCCGAACGAGGCCTATCCCAAAGCAAAGCTGACTGTCCAGAAAGCGCTCAGTCTGGACGACACGCTCGCCGAAGCACACTCGAATTTGGGAGCGCTCTTTATGTTCTATGACTTTGATTGGGTGAGCGCCGAGCGAGAATACAGGCGCGCCATCGAACTGAATCCTGACTACGAGGGAACTTACGAAGTGTATTCTTATCTGTTGTGCGCTCTCGGGCGGCAGGACGAGGGCATTGAGAAGGCCCGGCGAGGTCTGGAAGCTAATCCATTATCAAGCTCGCTGGGCAATGATCTGGGATTAGCATATTACCTGGCGCGCCGTTACGACGAGGCAATCAAGCAGTTTCAGAAGACGCTCGAAATGGAACCGAATCGTGCGGAATCACTGTCGGGACTGGGGACGGTTTACAAGCAGAAGGACATGTATGAACAAGCTATCAACGAATATCAAAAAGCGATCGAATCATCGGGGAGAACATCGCCAATTTTGGCGCAACTTGGACACGCCTACGCGATGTCAGGCAAGAGAAAAGGGGCCATCAGGATACTCGGTGAATTAAGAGAGCTGTCCAAACTGAGCTTTAGGGAATCGTACGACCTGGCGATCCTGTACACCGGACTCGGCGATTGGGACAAGGCTTTTGAGCAACTCAACAAGGCGTATGAGGAAAGGAGTGGCTGGATAATTAACCTTAAAGTGGAACCACAATTTGAGGCTCTCCAGGCTGATCCACGTTGCGCGTCACTTCTCAGCCGCCTCAACCTGCAGCTGTGAATGTCGCCGGGTAACAGCCTCCGTAACAGATTTACTTTAGTCTTGCCTGCAAAAAACTCTAGAAGTATCTTGCAGCACCCAGAACCTGGGTGAACCAACGGTTGAAATTTGGAGGACCAATGAAAAACTCCCCACGACCAAAATTGTCAACGTCCCTCGTTAGCTGCCTGCTTCTGACCCTTTTCCTCTTTGAATTCTATCCCCGCGCTAACGCGCAAGGCGGAAGGGTCAAGGCCCTCGTAGGTGGCACGTTGATCGATGGCTTTGGCAGCAAGCCGATACGCAACAGCGTAATTATCATCGACGGGGAGCGGATTAAGGCGGTGGGCCAGGTGGGCTCGCTCGCAATCCCAACGGGCGCGGAGGTTATCCCCACTGAAGGCATGACGGTTTTGCCCGGCCTTTGGGACATGCACGTCCACCTGATGATCAACGGTCACAGCGACTACGGTCATTGGGACAAAACCTATCCGCCACAAATGGAAAAAGTAATCATGCCCGCCTCAGCCAGGCAGTTACTCATGGCGGGTGTGACGAGTGCGCGCGATCTGGGTGGGCCGCTGCAGGCAAGCATCGCAGTCCGTGAGCGGATTAAGAAAGGTGAAATCCCGGGTCCGACGCTATATGTCTCGGGACCCTTCATTCAACACGAGCCGTATCCCGGCACCGAATATGTTCGTTGGGGCGTGAAAGGCGCGCCTGACGCACGTGCGAAAGTGCGCACCCTGGCTGAAGCCGGAGTCGATGTCATCAAACTGATCGATCAGGATCAGATGACGATGGAAGAAGTTGCGGCGGTGGTGGATGAAGCCCATAAGCGAAAGCTCCCCGTCGTAGCGCATTCGCATCGACCGGAAGAAATTCGTCGCGGCCTTCTCGCCGGCGTTGATTGTTTCGAACATACAGGCCTGGCCGCGGCGCCCGAATATCCGCCGGATGTCATCGGAATGCTTCGTGAACGCACGGCCAAGATGAGTCTGGGTCCGCTGTTTTGGACACCGACCGTGCAGGGCCTGTTGAATTACGAATACGTTCGCGACAATCCGGAGCAACTGGACGATCCTTCATGGCAAGTTGGTATGCCCCAGACGATCATCGATGACATCAAAGCCTCACTAAAATATCCCCATCGGCTTGGCTACTACCAAATCACACCACTGCGGCGTCCCACGCTCAATCGAAAAATTCACCAGTTGTCGGAGTCGGGTGTGGTGCTTCTGATCGGAACAGACAGCGGCATTCCAATGAACTTCCACAGCCAAACAACCTGGCGCGAGTTGGATGCCTGGGTCAACGAATTCAAGATCGATCCGATGGTCGCGATTCGCGCCGCCACCTACTGGCCTTCAGTCGCGATGAAAGTCTCAGATCAGGTTGGGACTGTGAGTGAAGGGAAGTATGCGGACATCATCGCGGTCCGCGGCGACGTGCTGCGACATATCAACCTTTTACAGAACGTGGATATAGTCATCAAACACGGGGTCCGCCATAAATGATATTTCATTGTCGATTTTTTAGTTCTGTCACTTTAGTTCTTAGCCCAAGTACACCTTGGTGCAAGGCATCCTGTAACTCGGTTCTGTCCCTCGGTGTCGTAACGCAGGTCGGATTAGATATCAACTCCTCGATGCTGACCAATTCACTAAGCCAATATCGAAGCGTGATCTGATTGCGGTTATCAATTTCAAACGTCCATTCGCCAGGCTTGTGTTGTGCGAGGTAATTGCCTACTGAATGATGGACGAACCGCAATCCTTCTTCTTCACCAATGCACGAGAGCAACGCTTGGACAAGCTGATGAAAATTCACTTGGGTGGTGGCGTGTTTGCCACGGATTATTTCCCCGAAGTCCGACCGCTTGTATTCTGGTCGCAACCAATCATTGAGTTCTGATTGACTGTTCATCATAGATCTTTCTTACGTCGCCTCTTCAATCAACTCCATTTCCTTTTGCACAAGCTGATTCACCACCTCTCAAATCTTCTTTCCCGTTCTTCTGCGCCAGGCGCTCGACTCGCGCTTGAAGCTTGGGATCGAGATAAATCGGTAGACGCAGCTCGGCGCCCTTCCGGTAAAAATTTCCTCGTTCAGCTTTCGAAAAGTCGTATTCGCGTTTCATGCCTAATTCGCGATTCTTCAAGCGTGGTTGGTTTCTTCGTCTCATGTGGATACTGACAACGCGACACCTTCTAAATACAGGGTGTCCGGGCTAATGTCTTGACCATGCGGCCATTGGACGGTGCCAAAAGCGATCCTTACCTGCTTGAAATAATCGAGGTTTTTCAGTTCACGGAAAACTTCATAATCAAGGTAGGGCTTGGCATCGAACTTTCTTACACTGCCATCCTTAAACTCAAGGTCAAGAGAGAAATCGTCATTAGGTGTTACTTCGATAACTTTGTTCATCGCTATTCTTCCTACCTCAGCGGCTCGATCTTAAATATTGGCTGGCCATTGTCAAAGAGCCTGTAAAACTCCAAGGTTCAACCAGCCTCTTCGCCCGGCAACGGCAATTCACAGCACACTCCAAAGCCAAAGCGTCAGAAACAAACCATAGAACAGCGCGAGTGTGACCAGCGCGCAGCGACGCCACATGGGCGGTCGCAGCTCGACCGGCAGCAGGCGTGTATTGACGTAGAGCAAGTGAAGCGAACTGATGATGAAGACGATGCCGGCCATGTTTGCGCTCACTGCCAGAAGCACGATCGGCTGCGACAAACGCAGCGCCACGATGCCCCACAATGAAACCATCGTGAGCACGCCGTAGTAGATCACTCGAACGTCGCCGCTGCGCCACCCGCGTATGCGTTTGCTGCCGGTCCAAAGCATATCTGTGACCGCGCGCGTCATGCCCTCGAGTATATCGAGCTGTGTCTTAAATAAAATCCAGACACCGAGGACTGCAATCACGCCACCGAAGATGGCGCCCTTTTGTGTGGAGACAGCCTGGGCCAGCGCGGCAGCAATGCCGAGACCGCGAATGTCGCTGCCAGACGGAATGAACGTGACATAGAGCAGCGCCGGCAGCATCATGCCCAGAACAGCGCCTACGAAATATACGCACCACTGGTCCACACGCACGATCCGCCACCAGCCTACCCAGCGATCGAGTGCCGCGGATGTCGGTAGAAACGTACTGCCAGAGTGCGCGAGCGCAACTTTCTTCCCACCGACTGCCGCTGGAATGTAGCCGACTGCGCTACTCATCCCGTATCCCTTATCGCGTGCCCAGTTGCTCAGCGTAAGATTTACGACGCCACCGCCGCCGGCGTATCCTGCGAAGGCGCCGAGCAGGAAGTAGTCCGCGCCTGGGGGGATAAGTTGGAATGAGCCGCTTCTCACATCAAAAGCCATAAAGCCGGCAAGAGCGGCGCCCCAGGTGGAGAGGGGAACAAAGAGCAGAGCCAGCGAGCCCATTCCGCCAAGTATCAGGACGACCAGGATCCAATTCAGATACTCGAGCGTGCGCTCAATGCGGCGCCCAATTAGCAGGATGATTCCGCACATGAGAAAGAGACCGACACCAATGCCATAGACCAGATTGGCGTCGGCCGCGCCAGGAAGCCTCTTTGCAAACAGAAAGAAAACGGCGCCCGCCGCAGCGCCAGCCCAGCCGGGCCACCCCATTTGCAGAAAGTAGAGGATTGAATAGAACCATGCCCAGAACGTTGCGTGCGGACGTGTACGCATGAAACCTGTGAAGATAGGTTCGCCTGTCGCCAGCGTGTAGCGCATCAGCTCGACGTTGAGCAGCGTCTGCAGCAAAGCTGCGACTCCCACCACCCAGAGCAGGGAAAGGCCGTATTTCACGAAAGCCGCAGGCCCGAGCAGGAACTCACCGCTTCCGATCGAGACTCCGAGAATAATTACACCGGGCCCGATGGCGCTAAACCAGCCCAGTCCATGAGGTGTTGGAGCAGGGGGCAGCTCAGCGATTTTCCAGGGGTCCAGGCCGGTCTGCGCTTCGGGCGCCTGCGAGGTGTTGGATTCAGGTTCTGAGGACACTTTGGTCATGGCTGGCTTTCCTCAAAGGTCATGCGGCCAAGCCGCAGCGGAGATGACCTCATGGCTTTTTTAGGTCAGTCGAATGACTCAAACAAGGAGGAAAAACCGACCTTATTGTCAGTTCTGGCAACGTCCAGGCGATTAGAAAACTCGAACCCAAGCTTGATAGGCGGCCATAGTAGCAGATTACCAAACCGGGCTTGCCGGATGTTAAGCTGGCCGTAGTAATTTTTGGTGCCGTCAGTTTGCTGAGCGTAGTTCAGAGTTCAAGCTTTAGCGTGTGTCTTTCGCGGCGAAGAGCAACCTGACGGTTGAACTCTAAACTACATTAAGCAAACCAATGGTTGCGTCGTTTTGACCATGTCACTGGAAACCTACTTTCGATCTCTCTCATACGCGATGATCGCCGCGGCAACTCTGGCGCTCTTGCTAGCCGGAGGCCTGCATGTCGTTCTCGCGATCCTGTTTTACGCCGCCATGGTGGTGGCCTGGAAGCTTGAAGGGACCAGGTGGCAGTTGTCGGAACGCACGGGCCTGGTCATTGTGCTGCTTTCGATTCCGTTGTTCATACTGGATTGGTACTACCAGAAGTCTACCGGCGAGCCCGAGGGAAGACTGGGCGTGAACGCCCTGGCCCATCTCATTATCTTTCTTGCCGTGGTGAAGCTCTTACAAGTTAAGAAAAATCGCGACTGGGTTTTTCTCTACCTGATTTCATTTTTCTCGATCCTCCTGGCAGCCGGCCTGAGCCTCAGTCCTGTGTTTCTTGCAAGCTTGACTCTCTACCTGCTGTTTGGTCTCTCGACAATTATTGCGTTCGAGATCCAGAAGTCCAAACAGTCTGTCGCGCCCAGCGAAACGCGACTACTGGTCGCTCCCGATTCGCGTATTTTCAAAAACTCTTCACGACGAAGTAAGCGAAACGTAGAAGCCAGTCGCTTGCCATGGGTGGCCGTGGTCCTGTTGGTGCTTATCTTTGTCCTGGCTCTGCCTCTTTTTCTGATCGCTCCCCGCACGGGCGCCTCGATGCTTTCCCGTAGCGGCGGAGGCCTTACAAACCTGATCGGTTTCTCAGAGACCGTTTCGCTGGGCGAGATTGGCAGCCTCAAAAAAGACAATGCTGTGGTCATGCACATCCGTCTGGATGAACAGCGCCTGGGACAGGATCTGAGGTGGCGCGGGGTGGCCCTCGATGAGTTCAACGGAAGGGCCTGGAAAAAATCTTCTGTCGCGCGTGGCGCGGCTGAGAAGAAGAATGACAAGGGCCTGATTCCTGTCAGCACTACGGAAGCACTCGATCGACTTACAACCCAGACAGTTTTTTTGGAAGCAATAGAAACGCCGGTTATCTTCGCGGCTTCGCGGCCGGTTGCCATCCGAAGTGATTTTCCCTCGCTATGGGTAGATGGAGAAGGTTCGGTGCAACGTCGTCGAGTTGGTCTTGGCCGCGTAATGTATAACGCCCTGTCCGATATGACGCGTCCGGACATGTCCGTGTTGCGAAGCGACGATCAACTCGATCCGGCTGCATTCGAACGTTATAAGCAATTGCCGGCGAGGCTCGACCCCAGGATTGAAGCCCGCACCAACGCTATAGTGGTGAACGCGCAGGCCCGCAACAGGTACGACATTGCGAAGGCGATCGAGTCGCAGCTGCAAATAGATTATGGTTACAGCCTGGAAATGAAAGCCACTGGTTCGGACCCGCTTGCCGACTTCCTCTTTAATGTTAAGGCCGGCCATTGCGAATACTTTTCAACAGCTATGGCGGTCATGCTCAGGACACGTGGAATCCCTGCCAGGGTCGTAAACGGTTTTCTGCCCGGCGAATATAACGACGCAGCCGGCGCTTACACCGTGAGACAGAGCGATGCGCATTCGTGGGTGGAGGTTTACTTTCCCGAAAGCCGGGCGTGGGTGACGTTTGATCCCACGCCCCTCGCCGGAAGAACTGAGCCCGTGAGTCAGGGGCTTACCGCGCAGTTAGGAAAGTATGCGGAGGCGTTTGAGTTGTTTTGGTTTCAATACGTCGTTGGCTACGATCAACAGGAGCAGCGTTCGCTTGCCGCTTCTCTCAACAGCCAACTTTTTTCTTTCCGTCATTCGCTGACGCGAACGGTCTCCGGCATCAGCAACAGTGTGGCTGCAAATGGACGTGTTCTGATATTAGCCGGCGCCACAGTCGTGGGAGTGTTTCTGCTCTTTTTTATCGGCGATCGCGTTCGACGTTTTGGGTGGCGGCGTGGATTGACGATCGGCTCCGCTGCGGCTTCCGCCGAGCAATCAAGCGTAGTGTTCTTTGAAAAGCTGATGGTTTTGTTAGCTCGTCGAGGAATGCAGCGAGATTCTCATCTGACGCCGTTGGAGTTTGCCGGTAGTTTGGATTTCCACGCCGCCCTGAAAATCACGCGTGCATACAACCGCGTGAGATTTGGTGGACAGAAGTTGTCGCCTGCGGAGCTAAGAGAAATTGAGCAGACTCTGAATGAACTTGAAGGAGCTACCCAGCAATGAATGGCGAAGTGGAGAACACCGTGGTTTCGGGCCGGCGGCTTATAGTTCTTGCTGCTGTAAGTTTCGCGCTTCTCAGCACATTCTGAACCAATGGGTGGAAGGCGTTGAGGAGGGGGACGTTTGTGCCGGCAGCGTGAAAACAAAGTGACGCGTTGTTTTGCTTCGTGAGATTTCGTGTGATTCGTGGATCGCCTGCTTACGATGGACGATAGGGTCCACGAATCACACTAAGCTGCACGAAATACAAATTTTCGTGTACAGCCAACCCGGAAAGGTGGGTTTCGTTGAACTTTAATTGGCCG
>DASQKG010000148.1:0-6984 GCA_035630655.1 Pyrinomonadaceae bacterium | reverse complement strand
TGCGGGTATCGAGCTGACTTTGGCCTTTAGACATTGGACTTTGCACATGCGTTTCCGCCGTGGCCACCGCCCGCCCTTCGCCGCATCCGCGCAACATCGGAATGATCTTTCCAGGATTGCAGAGGCCGGTAGGATCAAAAGCCACGCGCACGCGCAACATCGCATCCATATCGCCCTCAGAAAAGATCATCGACAGGAATTCGCGCTTATCAAGTCCTACGCCATGCTCGCCTGAGATGCTGCCGCCGGCTCGTACGCAAGCCTCCATCAACTCGCGTCCCGCTTCCTTCACGCGTCTGACTTCGTCGTGCGAACGGGAGTCAAAACAGATTAACGGATGAAGATTACCGTCGCCGGCATGGAAGACATTTGCCAAACGCAATTGGTATTTCGCGGAGATTCGATAAGCCTCGCCGAGCACCTCGGGCAAACGCGAACGTGGAACAACAGCGTCCTGGATCATCGAGTCAGGTGATATTCGCCCGACAGCGCCAAAGGCGCCTTTCCGTGCAGCCCAGAGCTTCTTGCGTTCTGTTTCATCGCGAGCTGAACGACAACTGCGCGCGCCGTGGTTCATGCAGATGCTTTTCACCCGATCCGCTTCATCGTCGATGCCCGCTACCAGGCCGTCGAGTTCGATTAGAAGCGCGGCGCCGATATCAAGCGAGAGTCCTGCCGCAAATACGCTGGCTTCAACTGCCCTGATGATTTCCCGATCCATCATCTCCAGCGCCGCCGGCACCACTCCCGCCGCAATGATTGCGGAAACTGCATGACTCGCACCGTTAACGTCATCAAACTCGGCGAGGAGCGTTCGCACGGCTGGAGGGATTGGGACCAGTCTCAGCGTTGCTTCGGTCGCCACACCAAACGTCCCTTCCGAACCGATAAATAGTCCTGTTAGATCGTACCCAACCTTTTCAGCCCCGGCGTCTCCGAGATCGACTACCTCGCCGCCCGCAAGCACGACGCGCATGCCGAGTATGTGATCAGTTGTGGTGCCATATTTCAGACAGTGAATTCCACCGGCATTCTCAGCGATGTTGCCGCCAATCGTGCAAGTGGGTTGGCTCGACGGATCAGGAACGTAATGCAAATCCAGATGTGCAACTGCTCGTGAGACATGCGAGTTCACGACTCCCGGTTGCACGACTGCATAGCGGTTAGGTTCGTCGATCTTCAGAATCTTGCGCATCCGCGCGAGCTCAATCACCACTCCCTTGTTCAGCGCCAGTGCGCCACCCGAGAGCCCTGTGCCCGCGCCGCGCGGCGTGAACGGCACGCGCTCCGTTGCCAGTACGCGCATCACTTCGGCGGTTTCTTCAGTTGATGAAGGGAAGACCACGGCGCGTGGTAAATACTTGTGGTGTGGCAGGCCGTCGCATTCATAAACTAACAACTCGTCGGGCTTTGACCGCACATTCTCGTGCCCAACGACGGCTTGCAGATTTTCGATGAGTTTGTCCACGGTTTGGTACTGCGAACAATCATACATCAAGGATGTGAGCTTACCAGTATGGCCTCGTTACGCGGTGCTAATAAGATCGCTCCGCGAGCTAGAGACTCAAACGCTTTTATGCTGTCAGGATGGACCACCAACACGATCCTTGTTTGCTGCGAAGACCCCTTGACTGTAAGATGCTAGGCCAATCAAGCCATTATCATTTGTGCGCGTTTGCCTCTGCTTTCCCCAGTGTTGCAAGACGTTTTAGAAGATGACGGTAGGTCGAAAGGGTTTGTAGAGATGCTCAAAACAAGAGTTTGTAGCAAGTCGATTGCTTTAGCAGTTGTGCTGTTGACACTTTCCTTCTTTCCCGCCGAGGCAAAGCAGAAAAAGAAAAAGGAAGTACCGCGAGGCGTCCCCGTTTTCTGGACCTCTCCGGTCAACATCAATTCCCGAAACCTCTACCTTGGCCCAGGCGGCGCTGCCATGCGACCTAACCTGAGTCGCATCACGTTTCTCGAAGAGGACAAAGGCGGATACTCGGGAACAAAGTATCGTATTCGCGACGGCGCAGGACGGGAGTGGGTAGCGAAGATCGGGAAGGAAGCACAGTCGGAAGCTGCGGCTGTTCGACTCCTATGGGCCGTGGGCTACGAAACTGAGATCAATTATCTGGTGCCGCGGCTGACCATACCTGGAAAGGGAACCTTCGAAGACGTTCGGCTGGAAGCGAGACCCGACGGGGAAAAGCGCCTCGACGAATGGAAGTGGGAAGAAAACCCTTTTATCGGTTCACGCCAATTCCAGGGGTTGAAAATAATGATGCTCTTTCTTGAGAACTGGGACATCAAAGACTCGAATAACGAAATTATTCAGGTTAAAGGGACGAACAGGCTGCGCTACGTCGTCAGCGATCTCGGCGCCACGTTTGGTAAAACAGGGGGGCTGCCCGTACTTTGGACCATCACACGTAGCCGCAACAATCCGGAGGACTACGAGAAGGCGAAGTTCATTGAAGAAGTCGAAGGCAATCTCGTGAAGTTCCGCTACAGCGGCAAGAAGAAGGACATTTTTGAGAACATCACCGTCGCCGACGCCCGCTGGATGGGAAACTGGCTGTCACGCTTGAGCAGAGCGCAGATTAGAGATGCTTTTAGAGCAGCTAACTACAATCGCGAAGAGACTGCGGTACTTACCGATGCTGTGCTCGATCGAATTGGGCAACTGCGCACGCTGCGACGAGGGCGATAGTCTGAAATATAACAGGCGCCTCCTTGCAGTGCGGCGGCCCGGCGCCGCTTTGGTCGGTCGCGGCCCGGCGCGACCATCTTTCGCATGAGTCGCGTAACGATTGCAGCATTAAGTTGCCATGGATCGAAGCGGCGCCAGGCCGCCGCGGACCAAAGCGGCGCCGGGCCGCCGCATTCCAAGGAGGCGCCTGTTGTATTTCGCGCCCTCAAGTCCTTAGCCCTGAGTTTCGCTACATATGCTCCTAAAACAAATACTGCTCTATGCGTTAATATCCTGCGTCTTAATGAACGCCCAAGCGCAATCAAATTCTCCATCTCCCAATCTAATCATCGTTAACGCTAACGTGCGTACGATGGATCAGTCGCGGCCGACGGCCGAAGCCATTGCGATTTTTGGCAATCGGATCATAACTGTGGGCTCCAGCGAGGAGATTCGAAAACTCGCCGGCGCCGGAACTCGAATCATCGATGCTAAGCAGCAACTCGTTTTGCCGGGCTTCAATGATTCACACGTCCATTTTCTTAGCGGAGGATTTCAGCTTTCCAGCGTGGATCTCCGTGACGCCAACACGCCCGTCGAATTTGCCGCGCGGATAAAGGCTTTTGCGGAGCGGCGTCCTGCCGGCCGTTGGATTACCGGCGGTGATTGGGACCATGAGCGTTGGTCCGAAGCGCCGCTTCCGACAAAGGAGTTGATTGATCGGTTCACTGCAGAAACGCCGGTGTTTGTGAGTCGACTCGATGGGCACATGGCGCTGGCAAATAGTTTGGCGCTGAAGCTTGCCGGAGTAACCCGCCAAACGCCGGATCCACCGGGCGGGCTGATAGTTCGAGATCCGAAGACTGGCGAACCCACAGGCGTTTTGAAAGACGCTGCGATGAGTTACGTCTGGAAAGTAATTCCCGAATCGAGTTTTGAGGAAAAGTTAGCTGCGGCACGCGCTGCTACGGACCATGCTGCGCGTTTGGGAGTTACCAGCGTTCAGGACATGTCGGCGGGAAACGACGTCGGCGTTTACCAAATTCTTCTTGACCGTAACGAGTTGAAGACAAGAGTCTACGCCGTTTCACCGCTTCCGGCATGGGAACGTTTGGCGAGGACGGGTGTGCGCGCACACTTTGGCAGCGATATGTTGCGCATTGGCGGGTTGAAAGGATTTGCTGACGGAAGCCTGGGTTCAACCACGGCATTTTTCTACGAACCCTACAGGGATGCGCCGGGGACGCAAGGACTTGCGGGCGATGAAATGTTTCCGGAGGGAGCGATGCTTGGCCGCGCACGCGATGCCGATCGTGCCGGCCTCCAGGTGATGATTCACGCCATCGGCGATCGTGCTAATGAACAAATCCTTTCGATCTTCGAAAAGGTGACGAATGAAAACGGCGCGCGAGATCGTCGCTTCCGAATCGAACATGCGCAACACTTGCGACGTGAGGAGATCGCCAGGTTCGGCCGTTTGAAAGTCATTGCGTCGATGCAGCCGTATCATGCAATTGACGATGGCCGCTGGGCTGAGAAGAGAATTGGACAGGAGAGAGCAAAGACAACATACGCCTTTCGATCGCTGTTGGACGGGGGTGCGATGTTGGCTTTCGGCACAGACTGGACCGTGGCGCCGCTCGATCCGATGCTGACAATCTACGCGGCCGTCACGCGGCGTACGCTTGACGGCAAGAATCCGAACGGCTGGATTCCTGAGCAGAAGATCTCGGTCGAGGAAGCAGTGCGGGCCTACACGGTCGGCTCGGCTTACGCTGAGTTTCAGGAAAGCGTCAAAGGGTCGCTGAGTCCCGGGAAGCTTGCCGACATGGTCATGCTGTCGCGCGACATCTTCAGGATTGCGCCCAATGAAATCGAGAATACAAAGGTTGTCTTGACCATTATGGACGGCCGCGTTGTTTACGAAGACCGCAAATAGAGTTTGTAGCTAAAGAAGATTAGTAGGCCCACCACCGCCGCCGCACTCGCCACTTTGGCTTGATACCATTCCACATTTGCCAGCAACCAGATGATTAGGCCGAGAGAGAGGATTGCGATAGCGGTCCCTCCGGGCAAGCGAAACGCTGCTCGCGCCACGTCGCCTTTTCGTCTTAAGACCGGCAGAGACGCGCAGGTTGCAGCGTAAGTCACGAGCCGGGCGATGGCGCTTATTGTTAGCGCGGCGACAAAGGACGTGTTGAGCGCGAAGGTCATCATGAGCGCTGCTGTCAACAAAATCGCTACGTGCGGCGTAGAAAAGCGTCGATGGACTCTCGCGAGGATTGATGGCAGCTGACGCTGCTCGGCCATTGCGAAAGGGATGCGCGAGCCGGATAACAGAATGATGTTCAGATTGCCGGTGATGGAAATGATAGCGCCGGCAGAGATTATGATTCCCCCGGCCATACCCATAAAACGAGTGCCGGCATCCGCCAGGGGTTTCTTCGACTGCGCTAACTCCGGCAGTGTCCCGATACACACAACCTGAATCAGGATATAGGTCAATGCGACAACGCCCATCGCGATTATCAAAGCGCGAGGCAAGTATCGCTGCGGATTCTTAATCTCGCCCGCTGGGATTGTTGCCATCTCGAAGCCGGTGAAGGCATAGATCAGAACCAATACCGATTGAGAGAACTTAGCTGTCGTGGGTGCGGGACCGAGAGCGAAGGCCTGAGTATTAAGAAAAAAGAGACCGATTCCGATGAAGATTAACATCGGGATTAGCTTGCCAATCGTGAAGAAGTTGCTGACGACGGCGGCTTGCTTCACTCCAAGAAGATTAATTGTCGCTAACACTGTCACGATCAAGACAATGACGAATGCTCGCCAAAATGGATTTGCTGCCGCAGGCCAAAAATAACTGAGGTAAATGACCAGCAGGTTGCTGTTGGCCGCGAACGCTGTCAGACGCGCGAGCCAAATCAACCAGCCAACCCCGAATCCTGCGGTTTCCCCAAACGCTTCGCGAGCATAAAGGTAGGGGCCGCCGGTCTGATCGAAACGGCTGCCGACTTCTGCAAAGCAGAGAATGATGAGTGTGACAACGAGCGCACACACCACGAACGCGATCAGGCTGTACGCCCCTATCTTTGAAAAGACTTCCGAGGGCAATCCGAAAATGCCGGCGCCGATAATGCCATTGATCGTGATCGCTACCAGGTCCCAGCGTCGGATGCCTCGAATAAGTCCTTCTTCGGATACGTTTTTCATGGCGTTGCCTTATAATCGAATTCGATCGCTTAAACAATCAAATTCCAATCTGCCGCTTTCAAATCATGATCAGACACACACCAAAACTGTTCGTCGCCTGTCTTACCGTTTTCATCCTCGTTACAACTACCCAGCCACAGACGCGGATTAAGACTCCGGCGTCGCAGAGTCTTCAGGCGTTGGTGGACGAGACCGTCAAGACAACACTAGCTAAGTTTGCTGAAAAGAAGCTGGACGAAAAACAGCTTTCGATCACTCTGATCAACCTGCGCGACGCCGCGAATCCGACAATGGCGAGTTTTCGGGGCAACGAGAGGATTTACCCCGCCAGCGTTGTGAAACTGTTTTTCCTGGTTGCAGCCCATCGCTGGCTGGAAGACAAAAAGATCGAGAACACGGCCGAGTTGCGTCGGGCGTTGAAGGACATGATTGTCGATTCTTCCAACGAGGCCACGCACTATATCGTCGACGTCGTGACGCATACGACGGGTGGGTATGAACTGCCGGCGAAGGAAATGAAGGAGTGGCAACACAGACGAGATGCTGTCAACCGCTACTTTTCTTCACTGGGTTATACAAACATCAACGTCAACCAGAAGACGCATTGTGAAGACGCGTATGGCCGCGAGCGTGTTTCGCGCGAACCAGACGGCGCCAATCGAAATAAACTCACTACGGATGCGACGGCGCGTTTGATGATGGAGGTTGTAACTCTCAAGGCTGTTACGGCTGACCGAAGTTCTCAGATGATGGAGCTTCTTAAACGGGATCCGACCAGGAAGACTTCGGATACCGATAGTCAGGACACGGGGTTTGCCGGCTCGGTACTGCCGCCGGGAACAAAGTACTGGGCCAAAGCAGGTTGGACGAGCACTACACGGCACGATGCCACTTATATCGAATTACCAACCGGCGAGAAATTTGTCCTCGTTGTCTTCACGGAAGGTCATGCGAATGAACGAGACATCATTCCGGCTGTGGCGCGTTCCGTGATTGAGGGGATCAAGAACGTTAAGTGACGGCTTCGGCTTTGTCGCTGGAGATGAGGCGGTGGCTATCCCCTTTGAGCGCCTCCGTCGAATAAATCTGTATCGGTT
>DASQKG010000147.1:0-39935 GCA_035630655.1 Pyrinomonadaceae bacterium | reverse complement strand
CGAACAATGAAAAAGTGTGAAATGGAAAATGAGAAATGGAAGATTTCCTGCCTTTTGTTCCCAAGCGTCGTGAATGCTCAGCGGTGACAAACAGGAATGTCTGTCCTACTGGCGGGCCTGCGATTGGACGGCGGTTATGGCCACGGCGTCAACGATGTCTTCGGCTTTGCAGCCGCGCGAGAGATCGTTTGCAGGTTTATCAAGTCCTTGCAGGATAGGTCCAATCGCGGTTGCACCCGCAAGGCGCTCCGTAAGTTTATAGGCGATGTTGCCTGACTGAAGATCGGGAAAGATCAAGACGTTTGCCCGGCCCCCGAGAGCCGAGCCCGGCGCCTTGGACTGCGCTACGGTCGGCACCAATGCGGCATCCGCCTGCAACTCCCCATCGATTTCCAGTTGGGGCGCACGCGCCCTGGCCGTCCTGGTGGCCTCGACCACTTTATCGACAAGCCGATGTTTGGCGCTGCCTTTGGTAGAAAACGAAAGCATCGCGACCCGCGGCGTTGCGCCGAGTAACGCCTGACATGAATCAGCGGACGCAATCGCAATCTCCGCCAACTCCGCCGCCGACGGTTCAATCACTACGCCACAGTCTGCGAAGATCAGCGCGCCATCCTGTCCGAAGCTGCTGTCTCTGAGCGCCATCAGAAAAAAACTGGACACGAGCTTGAAACCCGGGCGCACACCAATGCAATGCAGAGCCGCGCGCACGGTATGCGACGTTGTGTTGGTCGCGCCGGCTACCGATCCGTCGGCTTTACCCAAACGCACCATCAGGTTTCCGTAGTAGAGTGGATCGGAAACCAACGTGCGAGCCTCATCCGCCATTAGGCCTTTGGCGCGGCGCATCTCATGAAACATCGAGACCATCTTTTCGAAGTCGGGCGCCTTGCGGTGGTCCAGCACTTCGACGCCGCCCAGATCCACGCCTTCACGTTGCGCGGTTTCGCGAATCGTTGCCTCGTCGCCGAGCAATGTGATCCGAGCCAAACGCTGCCGCACACATGAAGCTGCGGCCACCACAGTGCGCGGGTCGTTTCCCTCCGGCAAAACTATGTGTTGAGGTTTGGCGGCCGCGCGCTGGCGAATGCGTTCAAGAATATTCATGCTTCAAACCCGTCTCGGTTCGGTAATCTGCGGTTCGGGCTCGGGTGGAGCTACTAACAGTGGTTTTGGCGATCCACTTGCAGCTTCAACTCGCGCCGTCAGAACTCTCCGGATTGGCTTCGGCAAAAATTTCGCGGCCATCGCTGCCGCGGCGCCTACGAGCTCTACGATGTCGCCTCCACCCTTCCAGTGTTCACGCACAATTTTTGGATCAGTTCGTTCGATCAAGCGCAATAAAGAGAGCGCGATGAGGTAAGCATCATCGACCTGGCCGACGAAAGGCAGCATGTCAGGTATCAGGTCGAGCGGTACGATAGCGTAAACGATTGCGCCCGCAACCAGGGCGCGTTCAGTAGTTGGCACTCGAGAATCTGCGAGCAGCCGGACGCACAGCACGAACATATTTGGTATGAAGAGGAGTAGGTTTTTCAGTCGCCTTTTTGCAAGCAGTGCTGACATCATGCCTCCGAAAATGTTTCTGCGTATTTGGGCGTTAAGTTATCACGACTTTAAGCTGACGTGTAATTGGATAAACTCGCTGCCTCTCGATGACCAGGCGAGGGACGTGGATCCAGCCCCGCGCGTTGGTAGCCACGGATCTGAAGCGGGGAAGGCCCACCTTCCTCACCACGAGAAATCCCAAGGTTCTTGTCGTATCCAGGATCATGTTGTGCTTTCGGCTTTCTGCTTACTGCTTACAGCCTGGCTTTTCAGTTGGTCCAGGAGCGTCTCATGAATCCCGCCGAAGCCGCCGTTGGACATGATGGCTACGACATCACCTTCGATGAGTTGCGGCAGGAGATGGTCGATTATTTCCGGAGCGCCGGGAAATGCAAACGCAGGCTTGTCATGCTGCGAAATGTCAGCCATTAACTTTCGTGTATCGAGTGTCTGGCCTTTCTCTGAAGCTTTCTGACTGTCAAACACCTGGGCAATCACGACGTAATCCGCATCCGCGAATGCATCCGCATAATCTTTCTGGAAAACTGCCAGGCGCGAGGACCAGGAACGTGGCTCAAACACAGCGATCAAACGACGACCGCGGTATCTGTTGCGGAGCCCGCGAAGCGTTTCTCGTACAGCGGTTGGATGATGTGCAAAATCATCAATCACGGTTACCCCGCGCTCTTCACCTCTTACTTCCGCCCGTCGCCGAACGTTCTTGAAAGTCTGCAGGGCCTCGCGAATGCGTCCGCGTTCGATGCCCCAGGCGTCGGCGGCAATTATCACTGCCAGGCAGTTCAGCAGATTGAAGTCGCCAATCAACGGGGTCTCAAATCGTTCCCAATACTCACCCTCGCGGATGACGGTGAACTTGCTCATCTCGCCGGAGAAATCCATTTCGCTAATTCGCCACTTCGCGTCGGCGCTGGCGCCGAATGTTTCCAATTCCGTAAAAAGCTTCTGGCCCATCGCAGCAACCACTTCGCGAACGTTTGGACTGTCCCAGCCGGCAATCAAGCGGCCGTTGCCTGGCGCGAGGTTCATGAATCTGCGAAAGGCCAGTTTTACTGCATCGAGATCTTTATAGATATCGGCATGATCGAATTCGATGTTATTCACGATTGCGATTTCAGGCAGGTAGTGCATGAACTTCGGGCCTTTGTCGAAATACGCAGTGTCGTATTCGTCGCCTTCGATGATGAAGTAGTCGCTGCCAGTGACGCGAAAGCTGACTCCGAAATTCTGGGCCACGCCGCCGATCAAAAATGTCGGGTCGAGTCCACCCTGGTCCATTACCCATGCCGCGATGCTGGTGGTTGTGGTTTTGCCATGTGTGCCGGCAACGACCAGAGAGCGACGCCCGCGAATGAATTCTTCTTTGACAACTTCAGCTTGTGAGCGATAGAGCAGTTTGCTATTGAGAGTTGCTTCCACTTCAGGATTGCCGCGTGGAATTGCATTGCCCACGATTACACAGTCAGGGGCGGGCTCGAGGTGTTCTGACTTGTATCCTGTCATCACAGGAATACCCAGGGACGCCAGCATCGTCGACATTGGCGGATAAACATTCTCGTCAGACCCGGCCACGCGATGTCCGCGCGCTTGCAGCATGCCGGCCAATGCGGCCATCGCAGTACCACAGATTCCGATCAAGTGATAATGCATGTGTTGTTGTTCCCGGTGAAAACGGGACATTCTACACGCTGGCGCAAACTTACAGAACCGAGCGCGGTAGCGACGGATTACACAGACCACTTCGGCAATACAGCCGGTTACGGATACCGCCTCTGGCATCCGGCGCTACCCCCTCGGTTCTGTATTTGCGTCCGCCGCGCCAAGCCAGTTATTCTCAGCCGCTCAAACAATTTTCCGTAACATCGACATAACAATGCGCAAATTCTTTATCACCGGCGGTGCGGGTTTCATTGGATCCGCATTCGTGCGATTAATTCTCGATGAAAACCCCGACTGCGAGCTGGTGAACTACGACGCGCTCACTTATGCCGGCAATCTGGACAATCTAAAAGACATTCACAATTCCCGTTATCAATTCGTCCGCGGTGACATTGCCGATCGGGATGGCGTTCTGGCGGCATTGGAAGAAGGCACCGAGGCAATCATTAATTTCGCCGCCGAATCTCACGTTGATCGAAGCATCACCTCTGCTGCCGAATTCCTGAGAACAAACATCATTGGGACGCAGGTTTTGCTCGACGCGGCACGCGAACGCGGCGTCCGACGCTTCCTTCAAGTGTCTACGGACGAAGTGATGGGAAGTTTGCCGGAAGATAATGACGCATTCTTCACCGAGTCGTCCCCGTTTGCGCCCAACAGTCCCTATGCAGCTTCGAAGGCATCCGCGGAGCACATGGTCCGCGCGGCCAATCACACGTTTGGGTTAGACACGGTAATCACGCGCTGTGGCAACAACTATGGGCCACGCCAGTTTCCCGAAAAATTTTTGCCGCTGGCGATCTCAAACGCGCTGAATGACCAGCCCATCCCGGTTTATGGCGATGGTCTTAATGTGCGTGACTGGATCTATGTCGACGACCATTGCCGAGGAATTCTTCTCGCCCTGGAACAAGGCCGTTCAGGTTCTGTTTACAACTTCGGCGCGCGTAACGAGCGCCGAAATATCGAGGTCGTAAAGTCTCTACTCGATCTGATTGGCAAACCACATTCGCTCTTGCGCTTCGTCAAGGACCGGCCAGGACACGATCGCCGTTATGCGATCGATCCTGCGCTTGCTGAATCCGAACTTGGTTGGAAACCACTTAAGACCTGGGAAGAAGGTTTGAATAAGACAATTAACTGGTACCAGGAAAACACCGATTGGGTTTCAAGAACGCGTAGCGGCGCTTACCGCGAATACTATGAGCAACAGTATGGGAGGGAGGTCTCAGCGAGTTGAGAGTCTTGGTGACAGGCGCGGGCGGCTTGGTGGGTGGGGCTTTGACAGAGCACAGCAGAGCGGCCGGCGACGAAGTCTTCAATTACGATCGTCAGGCTCTGGACATTACCAATCGTGAGTTAGTGAAGTCGACCATGCTCGCGGTAAAGCCCCAGGCAGTCATCAATTGCGCCGCGTTCACCGATGTCGACAGATGCGAGTTTGACCCTGAGCGAGCGCAGGCCGCAAATGCCGTGGGCCCTGAAAATCTTGCCGACGCCAGCCGTCTGGTCAACGCGACCTTCGTAACCATTTCGACTGACTACGTCTTCGATGGCCGGAAAGAAGGCTTCTATACACAAGATGACGACCCCAATCCGATAAGCGTTTACGGGCGCTCCAAGCTTGATGGAGAACGCCGTGCGCAGCTTGCTTATCCGCGAACAATCGTAGTGCGCAGCGGATTCATATTTGGCCCGGGCGGAAGAAATTTTCTGAGCACTATCGTCGACCGGGCCAGGCGCGGTGAGACGTTGAAGGCAATCGGCGATGCTTACGGAACACCGACATTCGCTCGGCACCTGGCAGCTCGTTTAAGAGAACTGGCCCAACTCGATGTTCCCGGCGTTTTCCACGTCGTGAATGAAGGAGCCGGCGTGAGTTACGAAGAGTTTGCCCGTAAAGCACTCGACAGGGCTGGGTTCGGCAGCGGGGAACTACAAGGCATCGAAATGGATTCGCTCAACCGGCCGGCGCCCCGGCCGAGAAACTCCCGTCTAAAGTGCCTGGTTTCCGGGACTGTGGGGCTCTCACCGCTGCCTTCCTGGGAGCAGGCAGTCGAGGAATTTGTGGAGGCTTCCGCTCAACCTGGTACCGCTCAGAGAGCCTAAAAGGCCCACACTCTGCTTGCCACATGGCGAGTCTCTGCTATTATTCTATCCTTCCGCGGGATTTTCTCTATAAATGAAGGTTAAAGTTATATGGTCACACAAGATAATCGCCTAATACCATCCTCGCTCGAACGCGGTCTCGATCGTCCTTTGACGGATTTGACCCAAGGCAAACCTTACGGCGCCGCGGTCACCTCGACCGCCAACATTCGCGACTATTTGTTCGTCATTTTGAAGCGTAAGTGGCTGATACTTAGCTTGACGCTGGTTGTCACATCGCTGGTTACGATTCAGATGTTTCGTACCCCTGCGATTTATCAAGGTGAGACGACGATTAAGATCGACCCTAAGCCGCGCAATGTCTTGCAGACCAAAGAAATAGTTATTAACACCACAAACGATCCCACATTCTGGGGCACTCAGCTAAAACTTCTTCAAAATCCCGCACTTGCGCGTCAGGTGGTTTTGACACTTGACCTGCAAAACAATCCAGCGTTTCTAGGCAATCAGACGCAGGGCGGGTTTTTCACTTCGCTGCGAAGAATCTTTGCTCGCGAAAACATACCACGGCCTCCCTCGCCAGCGACGGCGACCGGTGTAAACATTGTTGGTGAGACCGCGTTACTTGATCGGCCACTTTCGCCTGAACAGTTGACCCGCCTCGAGCCTTATGAAGACGCCATCACTCAGAGCCAGATGGTAGAGCCGATCGAGAAGACGAATCTGATCGTTATCAAGTTTGTTCATACAGATCCCGAGCTGGCCCAGAAGGTGCCCAACACAATTGCGGAAGTGTTCATGGCTAATAACCTCGACCGCGCGCTCGCCGGATCGAAGGATGCTGAGGATTTGTTGGCAAAGAAGATTATCGATCTGCAGTTGAAGGTAAAGAACGACAGGGAACGGCAATTCAATTATGCCAAGGCCCACAATCTTCCTTTGAGCCCGGACTCCACCAAAAATGTGGAGATAGAACGCTACAGTGCACTAAGCTCCCAAATGTTGGAAGCGGAAAACGAGCGCAAAGAAGCTCAGGCGCAATATGAGAGCGCTATAGCGAGTGTCAAAAACAACGATGTCTTTTCGATTCCGGATGTTCAGAAGTCGGAATACATCTTAAATCTGAGAGAGAAAATATCTGAACTGAAACAAAAGCGAGATGCTCTGCTGGTTGCGTATACAGCCGAATGGCCCGAGGTGAAGAAAGTAGAGAGCCAACTAGCGCCCCGCGAGAAGGAATTGGAAAAGGCGACCACCGAAATCGTGGGTGGCCTGAAGGCCGGTTACGAGGCTGCAAAATCCAAAGAGAATTACCTGCGCAGCACCTTCAACGAGCAGCGTAGCAAGACCACTCAGCAGACGCACGACCAGATCGAGATGATGGCCATTTCTGCCGAGCTCGAGACAAACAAGCAATACCTGAATGCCCTGCTTCAGAAGCAACGTGAGATCGAAGGGGTCAATTCCAGCGGGAGAACTAACGAAGTCAGTGTGGCCACCTACAGCCGTCTGCCGAAGGTGCCCGTTGGCCCTCCTCGGATGCGAAACATAATAATTGCTTTTATTCTTTCACTCATCGCCGGAATCGGTCTGGCTTTCCTGCTCGACTTCCTCGACGACACGGTCAATTCGATGGAAGACGTGGACAGGTATATTCATCTGCCGGCGCTGGCTTTAATTCCCGCAAGCAAAGGCGAGAAGAAGGGTCTGCTTCCACTGCCCGGTGGGGCTACTCCCGGGCCAGCGGCAACGAATGCGCTGGCTTTGGTAGACGATGCGAGATCTCCGGTCGCCGAGTCGTATCGCCACCTTCGTACCTCGCTGTTGTTATCTTCAGCAGGTCAGCCACCGAAGACGATCCTGGTTACTTCCAGCCAACCATCTGAAGGTAAAACGACGACGGCGATTAACACTGCGGTGATGTTGGCCCAAACGGGCGCCGAAGTCTTAATCATCGACTGCGACTTAAGACGACCGCGGTTGCATGCCCACTTCGAGATTTCCAATTCAGCTGGATTAACCAACTGGCTGTCGGGTGAGAGGGATGTGGATAGGCTTATTCAGCAGTATGAAAAGCTTCCCAACCTTAAACTCCTAACTTCCGGACCAGTGCCTCCTAACCCGGCCGAACTCCTCGGCTCAGACGAGATGCGAAAACTGCTGGGCGTGCTGAGCGAAAGATTCGCCCACATCATCATCGACTCACCTCCGGCTATCTCGTTTACCGACGCGTCGATTCTTTCAACCATGGTTGATGGCGTAATGCTGGTTGTCCACGGTGGCAAGAGTTCGCGGGCCGTGGTTCGTCGCGCGAAACAGCAACTGCTCGACGTGGGCGCACATATCTTCGGCGTGGTGCTTAATAACGTTAAGCTCGAGAGCCAGCAGGATTATTACTATGCTGGTTACTATGGCTATTACTCGAGTTACTACAGCGAGGAAGAAGAAAATCCCGACGACGCGACTCGCGCTGCCACGCGGTAGAACTGCATCGGCAACCTCGAACGATCCACGAAATTACACGGACTAACACGAAGCGCTTCGTGTTTTTTCGTGGAGTTTCGTGGATCGTTTAATTGGGCAAACGGGGCAGTAGTCCGACCGTGAGGGAGGGCGCTAACAGTCCCGAAAGTACGCCCTCCCTGACGGGGGCTACTGCCCGTATTATTCCGCTCAATTCCAGATATGAAACCAGCTACGAAACGACATTCCTTCCGAGTAGAAAGGGAATTCGGGCTGATCGTGGGCGGGGTGTTCCTTTTGCTGGGAGCTTGGTGGCTTTACCGGGGGAGATTTCTGGAAGTTTCGCGAGTTTTCGTGTGGCTTGGTGCAGCGCTGGTTCTACTCGGTGGGGTTTTCCCGCGGGCCCTGATTTATCCAAACAAGGCCTGGATGAAGTTGGCGGAAGCGCTTGCCTTCGTAATGACGAGGGTTATCCTGGCTATCGTTTTCTTTTTCATCGTGACGCCGATCGGTGTGACTAAACGACTGTTCGGTTGGGACCCCCTTCAGCGACGTACTGGTTCCAGCCCGTCGTATTGGCGCCCTTACTCAGAGAGGCAACGCAACACACGGCATTACGAAAAGATGTATTAGGAGTTTGAGTGTCAAAGATCCAGGTCATTAGCGAGCTGTGGCAATTCATGAGAGAGAATAAGAAATATTGGCTCGCTCCGATATTGATAACTCTGGTTGCGGTGGGAGCGCTGTTGGTGCTGGCGAAGGGGTCGGCCATTGCGCCCTTCATCTATACACTCTTCTAAAGAGAGAGCAGGCGTAACCGGTGGTAGGCATTCTTGGTGTATCGGCCTTCTATCACGATTCCGCAGCCTGTCTCGTTGTCGATGGCGATATCGTGGCGGCGGCGCAGGAAGAGCGTTTCACGCGCGTCAAGCACGATCACAATTTTCCGGTTAACGCTGCGCGCTACTGTCTTGGCGAAGCTAAACTCTCCGCCGCCGACCTCGATTACGTCGCTTTTTATGACAAACCGTTGTTGAAGTTTGATCGCTTGCTCGAGACCTATCTTGACTACGCCCCCGCCGGCTTCGCTTCATTCCTCAAAGCAATGCCGCTCTGGATGCGCGAAAAGCTTTGGATGCCTGACCTGATCCGAACCGAGTTGGCTAAAACAAGTGGCGAAACGGACGAACGCGCAGCAAAGAAACTGGGTCGTAAGTTTGGTTGGAAGCTACTCTTCGGCGATCACCATGAGAGTCATGCGGCCAGCGCGTTTTATCCTTCACCATTCGAAGAGGCAGCCATCCTCACTATCGACGGCGTCGGCGAGTGGGCCACAAGTTCCATAGGCGTTGGGAAGGGCAATGAGATCACGCTGTTGAAGGAATTGCGCTTTCCCGACAGTCTCGGCCTTCTGTATAGCGCGTTTACTTACTACACCGGATTCAAGGTCAATAGTGGCGAATACAAAGTGATGGGGCTCGCGCCTTACGGTGAACCGAAATACGTTGACCTCATCAAGGATAAGCTTCTGGAGATTCGCGAAGATGGCAGCCTGAAGATGAACCATGAGTATTTCGGTTATGCTCACGGGCTGCGAATGACAAACAAGGCTTTTGCCAAACTACTTGGCGGGGAGCCGAGAAAACCTGAGTCGCGTATCAGCCAGAGAGAGATGGACCTGGCACGCAGCATTCAGCAGATCACGGAAGAAGTGATGCTGAAAATGACAAACTATGCCCATCGGGAGACGGGCATGAAAAAACTTTGTCTCGCCGGTGGCGTGGCTCTGAATTGCGTGGCGAACGGGCGAGTGCAACGGGAAGTGCCGTTTGAAGATATATGGATACAACCAGCCGCAGGTGATGCCGGCGGCGCTTTGGGAATCGCCCTGGCCATCTGGCATCGTTATCTAGGTAAGCCGCGAATAAGTCCGGAAAGTGCCGGGACCTGGCAATCAGCTCACCGAGGTCACAATATCGAAGGCCGCAACGGCATGCCTCTGTATGCTGACGGTATGAAAGGTTCCTATCTCGGTCCGAAACATGGCGAGGATGAGATCGAAAGTTTCCTCAAATCCTGCAAGCTACCTTACAAGAAGTATTCGCGCGAAGAGTTACCGCATGCGGTAGCTGAGCTGCTGGCTGCAGGGAAGATAGTCGGGCTTCACCAGGGGCGGATGGAGTTTGGCCCGAGAGCTTTGGGCGGCCGAAGCATTATTGGCGATCCGCGGTCTCCGCAGATGCAGGCGACGATGAATCTAAAGATCAAGTATCGTGAAAGCTTTCGTCCCTTTGCCCCCAGTGTGCTCAGAGAACGAGTAGCTGATTGGTTTGAGTTGGATTGCGACAGTCCGTATATGTTGCTGGTGGCTGATGTAGTCCAAAAGCGCCGTCGAAAAATGACCGCGAGTGAAGAGGGTCTCTGGGGAATCGAAAAGCTGAATGTTCAGCGATCCGAAATTCCCGCCGTAACCCATGTTGACTATTCGGCCCGCGTACAAACGGTGAGACGAGAGGCAAACCCGCTCTACTGGGAAATCATTGATGCGTTCGACAGACAGACCGGCTGTCCGCTTGTCGTCAACACCAGTTTCAACGTGCGGGGAGAACCGATCGTCTGCTCACCTGGCGACAGTTATCGTTGTTTCATGAGGACCGAGATGGACTATCTCGTTTTGGAAACGTGTGTGCTCGATAAGAAAGACCAGCCGGCATTTGCGGATCAAGAAGATTGGCGGGCACACTTGAGCCTGGATTGAGGACGGAAGGTAGCGGGTCCGTTTGGTTGAGAGTGTCCCAAAACTTCAGGGAGCTCTGATCGCGTCAGGTCTTTGATTTATACCGCGAAGCGGTTATGTAACTTGGCCCAGGGTTGCCGCGCTGCGCGGCTACCCAGGGGAAAGAGTCTAACGATACCCAACCCCAACGGGGTTGTATCGGGTTTCGAGAAGCGCGGTCAGGCGATCCGGGTGATTTGATTGACTAATGCGTTTAATTAACACCGTAAAACGCAACCCCGTTGGGGTTGGGTTTCTTTCACAATTCGATCCCAGGGTAGCCGCGCAACGCTGCAACCCTGGGCTAAACTACATAACCGCTTCGCGGTAGAAATCACCCACTGTCCGACTTGTTCAGAGCTTCCTTCAGTTTGTCGAGTTGACGTAGGGCGTATTTCGAATCACCTGGCCTTAGGCCAAACAGCGACAGACTGTATAAGGCGTCTGACGAACTCGAATTAATCCGAGGATACATTGTGGCCAAGAGTGCTTTAATCACCGGAATCACCGGGCAGGATGGCAGTTATCTCGCCGAACTCCTGCTTGATCTTGGTTATGAAGTCCACGGCCTTGTCCGGCGCGTTGCTCTTGAAGATTCCAATCGCCGATTCACGCGCATCGAGCACCTGCTCGATCGAATCCAACTGCATCCTGCAAGTTTGGAGAGTTACCCGTCGTTGTTTCACGTCATCAGCCGTCATCCTTTCGACGAATGCTATCACCTTGCGGCACAGTCGTTCGTCGCCGAAAGCTTTCGCGATGGTTTCTCGACTTTAAATACGAATATTAACGGCACGCATTACATGTTGGCGGCATTACGTGAATTACGTCCGCAATGCCGGTTCTACTTTGCCGGCTCGAGTGAGATGTTTGGCAAGGTGACGGAAACGCCACAAACGGAGACCACACGATTTCACCCACGCTCGCCTTATGGGATTAGTAAAGTGGCGGGCTTTGATCTGACCCGCAACTACCGCGAAGCCTATGACATGTTTTGTGTGAGTGGGTTGCTTTTTAATCATGAAAGTCCACGGCGCGGTTACGAGTTTGTGACTCGTAAGATCACTGCGGCCGTGGCCAGGATCAAATTGGGTCAGGCGAACGAAATACGTCTCGGCAATCTTGATGCGCAGCGCGACTGGGGACACGCGAAAGATTACGTGCGCGCCATGCACCTGATGCTGCAACAGGACTCTCCGGACGATTACGTCGTAGCGACGGGCGAGACCCATACGGTGAGGGAGTTTTGTGAGCGCGCATTTGCCGAGGTCGGATTGGACTATCAGGCATACGTTAAGATCGACGACCGCTTTCTGAGACCCGCTGAGGTCGACTTACTAATCGGCGATGCCAGCAAAGCTCGGCAGCAGTTGAACTGGAAGCCGAGCTACTCCTTCAGTGATTTGGTCAGCGAAATGGTGCAGATGGATCTGGCCGAAGCTAATAGATTGCGGCCAGACCGCTGAGCGCTATACGCGCGCCAATCCGTTGTCTGCGCCATTCTGTTCGGCAGATGCTCCACGTTTGACGGAGGCGGAGTTGCTTGACATCATCAATAATCCGCCCGGTGAAGAGTTATGATAATGACCAGGATGGATTTCCTGGGCCTGACGCCAATCAAAACAAATGATCCAAGGCTGACCGGATGGTTTTGGCATATTTTCGGGAGAGGGAGCAAACGTGGCGGGTGAGATAAGCTCGCTAACGGAGGGTGTTGTCCAGATTCCGTTAGAAGGTTCCGCTTCAGGCGGCGACAGAAGGGATGCCGACTGGGACGTTCGTCAGGGACCTAAAAACTATCTAGTCCTCGTTGGCGCTCAGGCTGCCAGTGCTTTTTTGGCGTTTGCGGCTGTATGGGTTGCCACACAATATCTTGGACCAGCGGGCTATGGTGGTGTCGTCGCGATTGTTGCCGCCTCACAATTGGCGGGCCAACTAACGATACACTGGACGGGTCTTTCTCTTGTTCGCTACGGCTGCGATGAGTTTATTGAGACAGGTAGCATTAGCAAAACATTCTGGGCTCGACTGTTTATTCTTCTTTCAACCCTATTCGTCGTTGCCCCAACCTTCCCCTTCTGGTTACCACCTTTAGCCTCTTGGTTACAAATTCCTTCGCAGGCGTATCCTCTCGTGGTTGGCCATTTTGTCGTTACTGCATTTTGGATTCATGTCCAACATTCACTGCAGGGCGTGAAGCTCCCCCGTTTGCAAGCGGGACTGTTGACCCTTGAACGAGCATTGATATTTCTCGTACTAATGACTCTCGGTTTAGGTGGCAAGGCGGATCTCTATTCAGTAACGTGGGCTTATGTTCTTTCGCCGCTGGTGGTGAGTGCTATCGGTTTATGGAGATTGCGCAAGCTGGTTCGTCCCATCGCCTGGCCCGATCGAGTAACGCTTAAACGAATATTGGTGTTTTCTTTCCCTTTACTACCGTCCGCTCTGATAAGTTATTTCGCTTCAGGGTATCTTGATGCCTTCTTCATCACGCATTTCTTGTCGGTCGTCGCTTTGGGCGTTTACTCCATCGTTTACCAGTTATCAGGCACCATATTGCAACTACCCTTACTTGCCGGTACTTTGCTGTTACCTCTCTTCATTAGCACCGATCCCAGTATGAGGGAGGAGCGCATCTCTCGTTTTATTAGTTACGTGTTGCCTTTGTTGACTTTGGTTTGGTCACTTATTTGTGCCGTGCTGGCAGTCATCGCTGGTTATCTGGTGCCGTTTGTTTTCGGCCCAAAGTTTAGCGAAGCGGTGCCGACGCTCTGGCCGTTGATGGCCAGTGCAGCTTTGGCCGGTCCGGTTCTAATGGGTTATTTCCCGATTTCAAACACAAAAGCGATAACCTATGTGACGGCCGTTAACGCCGCTATCGCCGCCGTTTTAAATGTTGGCCTAAATCTCGTGTTGATACCCCGCTTCGGGTTACTCGGTTGCGCATGGGCGACTCTAATTGCGTTTGTCGCAAGCCTGGTAGTGACCGCTTATCTAATTGGGAAACACTTTCCTGCAAGCCATAATTGGGCACCCCTCGCGACAATGCCCGCAATGGTAGGAGCCATAATTGCCCTATGGACCTCGAACCGGCTGGCGCCCCTGGTTTTCTCCGTTTTGGTGGCAATAGTCTTTGTTTTTATCGGTCGCGCCTCGCTCACTGAAGGGCTCGTGGCTTTGAGTAACGTGCCAGCTCTGAAGAAGCTATTTAATATGCGGTACTTTCGTTTCATTGGGCACTTCCTGGTGTGCTCTTGAGAGTCAGAAGAGTCTATTGATACCTCGGCGGAGGCAAAGCGTAATGGATCGAAAACTCGTCATTTGGGGTGCATCAGGTCACGCGTCGGTGGTCGCCGATATAGTGCGTTTGCAAGGCGACTATGAGCTTGTCGGCCTTCTGGATGACTTTGCTCCTGAGCGTAGGGGAACGGAATTCAATGGAGTTCAGATATTAGGCGGCAGTGAGCAATTGGATCAGCTAAAAGGCAAAGGTGTCAGCCACCTTATCATGGGCTTTGGCAACTGTGCGGCGAGACTGATGAACTCAGAGATGGCGCGCGAAAAGGGGTTCTTGCTGGCCACTGCCGTTCATCCCAAAGCAGTGGTTGCGGGCAACGTTAGAGTTTCGCCCGGCACGGTCATAGCTGCAGGCGCGATTGTAAATCCCGGGGCAAAGATTGGTGAGAATGTCATCATCAATACCGGCGCCACTGTTGACCACGACTGTTTTATCGATGACGGCGCACATCTCTCTCCGGGAACGCATCTGGCGGGAAGTGTTACGATCGGTCGCTCGGCTTGGCTCGGTATTGGAGCCATCGTCATAGGGGGCTTGCGAATCGGCGCCAACAGCATCATTGGTGCGGGTTCCGTTGTAGTGAAAGACATACCTGAGAATGTCGTTGCCTATGGCGTGCCGGCCAAAGTGGTGAGAGGGATCTAAGTGAATGATTCAGAAGAATAACATTAGTGACCTTGCTAAATTCGGCGGAACGCCTTTCTCTGCAGAAAAGCTTTATGTTGGCCGTCCTAACATCGGAGACCGGGTGTCACTGCTCGCCCGGATTAATGAAGTGCTGGACAATCGGTGGCTAACCAACGACGGCCCGTACCTGCAAGAGTTTGAACAGAAAATCGCTGCCATGCTCGGTGTCAAGCATTGCATTGCGATGTGTAACGCAACCGTGGCACTGGAAATCGTGATTCGCGCCCTGGGCTGCAAAGGCGAAGTTATTGTCCCTTCTTTTACATTCATCGCCACAGCACACGCCCTGCAATGGCAGGAAATCACGCCGGTCTTTTGTGACATCGATCCGCGCAATCATATGATTGACCCAAGGCGCGTGGAGGAACTGATCACTCCCCGCACAAGTGCCATCATCGGGGTCCACTTATGGGGTCAATTATGTGACACTGATTCGTTGGCGGAGATAGCTAATCGCCACAAACTAAAGCTAATCTTCGATGCGGCGCACAGTTTCGCCTGCTCTCGCGACGGACAGTTGCTTGGCAGTTTTGGGGACGCCGAAGTCTTCAGTTTTCATGCCACCAAATTCTTCAACACGTTTGAAGGCGGAGCTGTTACCACCAATAATGATGAGTTAGCGTCTCGAATTGGCTTGATGAGAAACTTTGGCTTTTCGGGTAACGACAGAGTCATCTACATTGGCACAAACGGCAAGATGATGGAGGTTTCAGCCGCGATGGGTCTGACTGGCCTAGAAAGCCTCAAAGAGTTCATAGCAATTAACCGCCGCAATTATCAGCAATACCAGAGCGAACTGGCGAATATGCCTGGCGTCAAGATGTTGACGTTTAATGAGCAGGACGAGACCAATTATCAATACATAGTGTTGGAAGTGGATGAAGATGTAATTGGCATAAGCCGCGATCAATTGCTCGATCTGTTGTGGGCGGAGAATGTGTTCGCCCGGCGATATTTCTATCCCGGTTGTCATCAGATGGAACCGTATCGTTCCTTTTTCCCGGCTGCGGGGTTGTTGCTGCCGGAAACTGAAAAACTAGTTAAGCGCGTGCTGGTGCTTCCGACGGGAACGGCAGTAGGTCAGAAAGAGATTGAAGGTATTTGTCAGGTGATCCGAGTCGTCGTATCAAACGGTCATGACATCAAAAAAAGGCTGTCGGTTACATGAAGCTCAGTGTTTGCCTGATTACATTCAACCACGAACGGTTTATTGCCGAGGCTTTACAGAGTGCCGTTGAACAGCAGACGGACTTCGAATATGAAATTGTAGTGAGCGACGACTGCTCCACTGATGCCACTCGCAAGATTATTACTGAATTCCAAGGGCGCTACCCGGACAAGATTCGTCTGGCGTTTCCAGAAAAGAACCTCGGTGTGAACGCTAATCTGGCCATGACCATCCAGGCTTGCCGGGGTCAATATGTAGCTTTACTTGAAGGTGATGACTACTGGACATCGCCCACCAAACTGCAGGAACAGGTTTCTTTCCTTGACGCGAACCCTGCCTGTGCAATTTGTTTTCATGCCGTCCGGGTGTTTCATGACGACGGTAGCACTGAATCCCATATCAGCCCACGATTTGGGCACAAAAAGATCTTTACACTTGAAGATCTATTACGACTTGGTAACTTTATTCCCACATGTTCAACGGTGTTTCGGAATCGGCTGTTTGATGAGTTTCCTGATTGGTTCTATGAACTAAGAATCGCGGATTTCTCTTTACATGTTTTTAATGCGCAATATGGAAAGGTCGGTTATATCGGCAAAGTGATGGGAGCATATCGGGTTCATAGCGGCGGCACTTTCTCTCTCGAGAATGAATCGCGAAACGCACAGGAGGTTATTCGCCTTTATGACTACCTTAATGGCCACCTGGGCCCTAAGTATGATCGGACTATCAAGGCCATCCAGAGTTACTGGAAGGCCGTAGAATATTATCGAAATGGCGAGTTCGCTAAGGCCCAAACCTGCGCTGCGATGCGCGCTTCCGCCCCTCCGTTCAATACACAGGCGGCAATGGCCTGGTTGTTAAGCCATTCGCTGCCGGTCTATCGACTAGTGAAATACCTCGGGCGACCTCACTCCTGATTATTCGGAAATGCTCGGTCTCTCTGACTTCGCTGAACCAGACAATGAAAGAACATACATTTGGTGAGACTAAAGCGGTTGCTTCACTTGGTACGCAGTTTACCGGGCATGATCTGGATATGCCGCGCCGCAAGCGCCCCTCGCTATTCATCTCGCTATCGTATCGTCTGGTGTGGTTAAGCAAATACATCCTGGGCCCCAAACGAGTCCTGCACTTTTGCTTGAACGCATCATGGTTACTTCGAAGGTTTGCGTTTGAACTCTGCAGCGAAGTATTTGGAGACTCCTTCCAGTCGGAAGCGAGAGCGCTAAGTGATGATTTGCTGAAGCGATGGATCCCGCCTGGCGGCTCAGTCATCGATATTGGTTGCGGCTCCGGCCGGTGGTGTCGCACGGCCGCTCGTTATGGCAAACGGGTAGTGGGAATTGACCAGAGCGAGATGAACATCAGGGCTGCGAATCGCATATCGACGGAGACTAACGTCGAATACATGGTCGGTGATTTTATGGACGCCCGTGATCAGAACAGGTTTGATCGCCGGTTCGACTTGGCCATTCTCCTGCATGTTGTAGAACACGTCGAGGATGTGGACCAGTTGCTACAGTCAATAGCGCAGATTTCCTCGACACTGATAATAGAGGTCCCTGATTTCGACGCTGATCCATTGAATATGGTTCGACGCGTGCTTGGCTGCCCCTACTATTCAGACGGCGATCACGTGCGCGAATATACTCGGCCCATGCTTCAGAGCGAGTTGGAGCGGAATGGCTGGACTATTCTTCATGAGGAGCAGCGACACGGGGCTATCCTGGCCGTCGCCACGCACGCAAACCCGGAATAGTTTCACAACATTGAAGCTGGAGGAAACCACCAAGGAAAGCGAACTTGATAGGAAACAGGCAGGGGTGAAAATACATATAAGCCGGGCCTCTTACGCGTTGAACGGTGTGACCGCCGAAGCCTCAGTCGCCCGGTTTTCATATTGCCAACGGTTCGCAAAGTCTCCATTAAGACACCGAACTAGTGATGAAGTATGCTGACTCTATGTCGAGGCTGGTTTGTGTGACCAACGGTTCGTTGACGACGATTCATCACCGGCGATCCTCTGAACGAGACGGTTGCCGGCAAATTCACTAAAATCTCGATGAGGATGTCGTCAAAGAAGTATGTGGGTCGGTAGGTTTTACAAGGATGCAAACAAAGTTGCTTGAGGTGCTGGCCTGCCCGAAATGTGAAGGCGATTTGACCTGCACTGCGACCGAAACTGACAAGGCAGGCGAGGTGCTTGAAGGTCTTCTCGACTGCGCAACCGGGGGGCACCAGTTTCCAATTGTGGCCGGAATTCCACGATTTGTGCCGACCGACAATTACGCGGCATCTTTCGGTTACCAGTGGAACCGCTTCAAGTTGGAACAGATCGATTCGGCGAACGGGACTAACCTTTCGGCGCAACGTTTTTACTCGGAGACGGGTTGGACGGAAGAGTGGCTCCGAAACAAGTGGGTGCTTGATGCGGGTTGCGGCGCCGGCCGTTTTCTTGATGTCGCTTCGGATAGCGAAGCGGAAGTCATCGGCTTGGACATTAGCAACGCGATCGATGCCGCGCGGGCGAATCTGGCCGGTCGCACCAACGTCCACTTTGTTCAGGCAAGTATCTATGAGCCGCCATTTCGCGCCGGCGCTTTCGACGGTGTGTATTGCATCGGCGTGGTGCAGCACACGCCCGATCCGCAGCAGACGATGCGGACCCTGCCGCGTATGCTGCGTTCCGGTGGACGCATCGCGATTACTGCTTACGAACGCAAGCCATGGACAATGTTGCATTCGAAATATCTGCTGCGACCTTTGACGAAGCGCGTGGCCAAGCAGAAATTGCTCGCAGGGATCAAAGCTGCGATGCCCGTCCTGTTTCCTTTAACCAGTGTTCTGTTTCGGCTGCCGCTCGCTGGACGACTTTTTATGGCAGCGATTCCCATTGTCAACTACGTGCACGAGCGTGCGTTGACGCGGCAGCAGCGTTACGATTGGGCCATTCTCGATACCTTTGACATGCTTTCTCCACAATACGATCAGCCGCGGACACAACAAGAGGTGGAAGACACTTTGTCAGCCGAAGGAGTTCTTGAGCTTAAGCGGCTTCCGAATCCAGGCGTAAATATCGTGGGGATTAAGGGCCCCGGTGATGCGGATTCTGTCGCAGGGTCGTGAGCGGACCATCTTTCAATGCAGCCCGGTCATTGATGACATGTCTTTGAGCACACTCTATCTCTGCTACTTTGGCCTCCGCGAACCGCTTGTCCAGACTCAGGTTCTGCCGTATCTGCGGCAACTCGCCGCAGGCGGAATCAAAGTTCATCTATTAACGTTCGAGCCGAAGTTGAAAGCCTTATGGAGCGAGGAGGCGATCAGGAAGCAGTCGGAGGAATTGGCGCGTCAAGGTATTCAATGGTATCGGCGGCCATATCATAAGAGTCCCTCCGGCCCTGCTACACTTTATGACATTTTGGTGGGAGGCCTGTTCGTTGCGAGAGTAGCCCGACGCGAGAAGATCGAGATATTGCACGCGCGGGCGCACGTGCCGATGGCGATGGCGTTGTGGGCGCGGCGTTTCGTTAACGTCAAGCTGGTTTTTGATATTCGTGGGTTGATGGCGGAAGAGTATGCCGACTCCGGGATCTGGGCCGAGCGTTCGCTGCCCTTCCGGTTGGTAAAGAGGTTGGAACGCGCGGGAATCCGCCATGCTCATCAGATAGTTGTCTTGACGAACCGGCTCCGCGATTGGTTGGTTGAACGCAATCTCAAGCCAGCCGAACAGATCGAGGTGATTCCGTGCTGCGTCGATTTCGAGCGCTTCTCGCAAACAGTTGAAGAAGAGACAGCGGCAGTCGCGCAGACCTGTGAGTCCAACTTCGAAGTGGTTTACGCGGGCTCGCTGATGGGGTTGTATTTAGTTGAAGAGATGGGGCGTTTCTTCAGGGCAGTTAAATCCCAACGTCCTAACGCATTTCTCCGCATTCTGTCGCTTTCTCCTCCACATGAGGGGCGCGAGGCACTCAAGAGAGCCGGATTGGACGAGAGCGACTTTGAGATACAGGCGGTGAGCCCTGAAGGAGTGCCGGAATATTTGAGACGCGCTCGTTTGGGGATATCCTTGCGCAAAGCGGCCTTTGCTCAAATTGCCGCCTCCCCTACCAAGGTTCCAGAGTATCTCGCTGTAGGACTGCCGGTAATTTGTAATGCCGGTACGGGCGACGTCGACAAATTGCTTGAAGGCGAGCGCGTCGGTGTCATCCTTCGGAGTTTCGATGACGAAGCCTGTCAAGCGGCAGCCGCACAAGCGATTATCCTTGCCGAAGACGAAGCGGTCAGAGCTCACTGCCGCAGCGTCGCCCGTGCATACTTCGATTTGCAGAGCGTTGGCGGAGCAAGATATCTGAGTCTCTATCGCAGATTGGATGGATCCGCGCCCCTTCCGGCCGAAGGTTTGAAGGCTGCGCTATAACTGAACCCGCCGTCCGAAACCGTCAGATATAGAATGTCATCATGACAAGCAAGTCATACCCGAAACTAACCGCCCGTCAGTGTCCTGCTTGTAAGTCGACTGACCATTTCGCTCGCGGTATCAAGAACGGGTTTGAAATGATTACCTGCCACCGTTGTCGAACCCTTTACACGTCGCAGTTGCCCGAAGCCGAGCAGGGTGAGGATTATGAGACTTATTATCACGAGAACAATCTAACCGCGCCGGATTTTATCAATCGACGGCTTAATGAGATCATGCGGGGGTTTGCCTCTTATCGCCAGAACGGCCGTCTGCTCGACATCGGTTTCGGTGCCGGGACCCTTTTGGAGGCCGCCCGGCGCGCGGGTTGGGAGGCTCAGGGTGTCGAAGTTGCAGGGCCTGCGATTGAGCAGGCACGCATGAACGGATTTAAAGTATTCCAGGGAATCCTTCAGGACGCACACTATCCGAGTGACTATTTCGACGTCGTCACCGCGAGCGAAGTCTTAGAGCATGTGCCGGATCCGCAGCCTGTCTTAAATGAGATTGCGCGCGTCCTTCGTCCCGGAGGTTTGATTTGGATGACTACTCCCCACGGCCGAGGATTGTCTGCAAGAATTCTGGGTTTGAAGTGGAGCATCGTGAGTCCGCCGGAGCACTTGCAGTTATTTTCACTCTCCGGTGGGCAAGAGATGTTGGCCACAGCGGGATTGCGGCCGGTAAGAGTGGCGACCGAGGGCGTCAATCCCTTTGAGCTATTGAACGCCTTTCGCCGGGAGAAGCAACAGGACCCGGCCACTGCCATGGCCCGGGAGGGCAACGAGCGTGTGGCATCCAGCTATCAATTAAACGAAGCTTTGATGGCAAGTAGTTGGCGTCGTATGTTGAAGGAGACCCTCAACGGTATGCTCAATCTCGGACGCCTGGGTGACTCCCTCAAAATCTGGGCGGAGAAATAAAACAGGTAAGGGCCGCGACGCTTGCGCAGCCCAAATGAAAACGAGGCCGGAGGGCGTCAACTTAGTTTCGTCAATACTTATGAAAGTTCTAGCCCTGGCTTCATATCCGATTGAAGCGGCGTCAACGCGCTATCGAGTAGCTCAGTTCGTCGAGCCGCTGGCGGAGCGAGGCATCAGCCTCACTGTGCATCCGTTTCTGGATTCGGAGTTGCTGGCTTCACTTTACAAGCGGGCGGAGTGGCCGCGCACCGCGATTGGGCTTACAGGTGCAGTTCTGCGACGCTTGACGGAGGTTTGGCACGCGCGCGACGCAGATGTTCTGTTTGTGCAGCGCGAAGCGATGATGATTGGCCCGCCGCTCATTGAGTGGCTGGCGATGCGCCTCGGTGGCTGCCCCATGGTCTTGGATCTCGACGACGCTACTTATGTTTCTTACGTGAGCCCAACTTATGGCCGTTTGGGCAGCGCGCTGAAGTGGTTTGGCAAGACTGATGATTTGATTCGTTGGGCAAAGGTGGTGACCTGTGGCAATCGGGCGATTGCGGAGTATGTTTCTGCTCAAGGCAAAAAGGCGGTCATCATTCCTACAGTAGTTGATATGGACCGGTTTCGCCCCAGGTCTCTGCCACTGACGGATGATGTTCCGGTGATCGGTTGGATCGGCACCCACTCGACTTATCAATATCTGACGTCTATTTTTCCCGCACTACAGCGGCTGGCGCAAGCTTATAAATTTCGGCTGAAAATCGTTGGAGCAGGTTTGGAAAACATTAATCTTCAGGGGGTTGAGGTTGAGAATCTCGCCTGGAGTTTGGACCGCGAGATCGTCGATTTCCAATCGTTTGATGTCGGCCTTTATCCGATCGTTGAAGATGAGTGGTCGGTCGGTAAATCCGGTTTCAAGTCAGTCCAATACATGGCATCGGGCACGCCTTTTGTTACCACACCGGTCGGCGCCTGTGCCGAGATCGGTGAAGCGAACGTAACGCACTTCGCCGCTCGCACCGAAGATGAATGGTATGCAGCACTGGCGCAGCTGCTCAGTGACAAAGGCCTGCGAGAGCGCATGGGTGCTGCGGGCCGGCAGCATGCAACTCAGCATTACACCGTGGCCGCCCAGGCTGACAAACTCTCAGAGGTCTTCCGCTCAGCAGCCACGCGTTAGATTAAGGTGCTAGTCCTTGGTCCGATCGGATGGCTCATTCTTTGAAGTCGTGTGATCACAGTAGGGGCATCATCAGTTTGTTGACGCTCGGTTGTGACCGAGGCGGCGCGTTCCCGTCTCCCGTGGTACTTAACGCTTGGGGTAACCCACACCTAGGTCGGCAAACTATTTATTCCCTGGATTAGCGCTATAGGCATGGGGTCTTTTTACTTTTCCATTCAAGTTTGTTAGGTTTTACTTTAAATCGAAGGGCATTCCCCGCCTGCAGTTCTCTGGAAGCAAACACACGGCGTTATACAGTTTTTTATGTACATTCTTGGATTGACAACTTTGGGTGACTCTGCCGCGACGTTGATTCATGACGGCGAGATTGTCGCGGCCGCTGAAGAGGAACGCTTTTCCCGCAAAAAACACCACAGCGGCTTTCCTTACAACGCCGTTCAATATTGTTTGGAAGAAGCGGGCATCAAGATAGCGGATGTTGCTCACGTCGGACTTTATTGGAAGCCCTGGGTGTTGCGCCACAAAGCGATGCAGGCGTTGAAAACCGGGTTGATTTCGCCTGCCATGTTCAAAGCACGCGTGGACCGTGGCGTGAGCCAGGTCGGCGAGAGTTATTTAGGGATGCTCAGGCATCCGAAATTGATTCGCAAACATTTCGGCCCCGGCAATTTTCGTTTTCATTTTCTCGAACATCATCAATGCCACGCAGCCAGCGCCTTCTTTGTTTCCGGGTTTGATCGCGCCGCGATCATGACCTGGGATGGAACTGGCGAAGACACCACAACGCTGTTTTCGCAAGGCGAAGATAATCGGCTCAAGGTTTTGAAGAGAATCAAACTGCCGCATTCGCTGGGACAGTTTTATTCCGCCGTCACAAACTTTATCGGTTTCGATATGTTTGGCGGAGACGAATGGAAAGTGATGGGGCTCGCCGCCTACGGTAAGCCGGAATACTACGACTTCCTCAAACAGAAAGTCCTGACCACAAATGGCAATAACGACTTTCATCTCAACATTCGAATCCTCGATCACCATCTGGCGAAGCATTACCAATTTGGTGAAGAGATCAGCCGAGAGTTGGGACCGCCACGTGCGCCCGAAGAAGAGTTGACAGAACGCCACTGGAACATTGCCGCCAGCGCGCAGAAGGTCCTGGAAGAAACGGCCCTGCATCTATTACGTGGCCTGCACGAACGCACCGGTGAAGAGAATCTGTGCATGGCCGGCGGCGTAGCGTTCAACTCGGTGATGAACGGCCGGATCATGACTGAGTCGCCATTCAAGAATTATTTTGTGCAACCGGCAGCGGGCGATGCCGGCTGTTCTCTGGGCGCGACTCTCATGATTCACCACCAGATCCTGAAACAACCGCGCAAGTTTAAGATGCAGCACGCCTATTACGGGCCCGGGTTTAGTTCGGCACAGTGTGCCGCGGCACTCAACGAAGCGGGGTTGAATTTTGAAACGCTACCCGATGCGGAAATGCTCCCACGCGTCGCGCAAATGCTGGCCAATGGAGCGATCATCGGTTGGTTTCAGGGGCGAATGGAATTTGGACCGCGGGCACTCGGCAACCGGAGTTTTATTGCGGATCCAAGGCGCGGCGACATGCGTGAATTGCTAAACAAGAAAGTCAAATTGCGTGAGTGGTTTCGTCCGCTTGCACCTTCGATGAAGGAGGAGGTAAGCACCGAAATCTTCGGACGTGCTCATCATGATCCGTTTATGGTCACGGTGTTGCACGTCGCGGCCGAGCAACAGGAACGATTTCCTGCGGTGGTGCACGTTGACGGAACTGCTCGTCCGCAGACAGTGAGCCGGAAAACTAACCCACGCTATTGGCAGTTGATAAGTGAGTTTGAAAAACTCACTGGATGCCCGATGGTGCTCAATACTTCATTCAACATTCAAGAGCCGATTGTTTGTCGTCCCCAGGATGCTATTAAAACCTTCCAGGGCGCCAATTTCGACGCCCTCGTTCTGGAGAATCATCTCGTAGCGCGCAAGTGAAGTGGTAAGCTTCAGAGCATTCGCGGCCCAACTTTTAGCGCGCGCAATTGTCGTTTCCTTTTTATGAACGCTCTACTGGCAGTCTTCACCCTTCTCATTTGTGGCGGCGTATTAATCGCGGTCCCGAGCCGATCCGATGCAGCGGCGGCGTTATTTACCTGTGTATTGGTGGCCATACCGGCTGCTTTTATCATTTTCCGATCCAAGACCGAGCAGCTTTTTCTCCTTAGGCTGTTTATCTATGCTCTGCTGATTAGGATTGTGGTTGGCACCCTAATCAATGTCTTCGCCATGCAGGATTTCTTTGGAGGGGATGCATATACATACGATTTTTATGGCACGGCGTTACTGCGGGCTTTGGGCGGCGACCAATATTATGGCGGCATGGTGCAAAGGTTTCGGGGGCAGCTGGGTAGCAGCGCGATGGGAATGATCTACTTGGTCGCCGCAGTCTATGGATTGGTGGGTCGAAACATGCTTGCCGTTCAATTTGTTAACGCCGTGCTGGGGGCCGCGACTGCGCCCATCATCTTTCTCATCGCGCATAGCATCTTCGGCAATTTAAGGGTGGCACGGATTTCGGCGACTTTTGTGGCTTTTTTCCCTTCACTGGTTTTGTGGTCGTCGCAGGGGCTAAAAGATGGGCCTATAGTATTCATGCTTGCTCTCGCAGTGCTCCTGACTTTGCGGCTGGGAGAAAAGTTTAGTATCAAGAATGCCGTCGTTCTGGCAGCAGTTTTGGCGACTCTAACCACTTTCCGTTTCTATCTTTTTTACATGGTAATAGCAGCTATCGTGGGAGCCTTCACCATTGGTATCCGGCAATTTACCGCAATTACTTTTGTGCGGCAGCTAATAATTGTCGCCAGCATTGGGTTAGCGCTCACCTATCTCGGCGTCATACGAACAGCCAATATGCAGTTCGAGTATTTTACTGACCTGTCCGTCGTTCAGAGAAGTAGGCTCGATCTAGCCACAACTGCCGAGTCCGGCTTCGGACAAGACCTGGACGTATCCACTACTTCGGGAGCAATTAAGGCCGTACCCACGGGCATACTTTATCTAATGTTTGCCCCGTTTCCCTGGCAACTTCAGTCTCTTCGGCAAAGCATTACCCTGCCTGAGATGCTGGTTTGGTGGGGATCTTTCCCATTCCTGGTAGTTGGATTTTGGTTTACGTTTCGTTACCGGCTGAGACAGTCGTTTGTTATCTTCATTTTTACCACCATGCTCACGCTGGCCTATTCGATCTTTCAGGGCAACGTCGGAACAGCATACCGGCAGCGTTCGCAGATCCTGGTCTTCTACTTTATTTTCGTCGCGGTGGGAATTGTCCTGCTGAGAGAAAGATGGGAAGAAAGAAGAGCACGCGAACAGATCGAGCGCAACAAGTTGCCTCGCCGCCCGACACCACAGGCTCCCTCAAGCCAGCCAGTACTTGAGTAAATCACCCGCGCAGTGCCGGACAGTCAAAAACAGACAGGATTTACAAGGTTAATAAAACCGGGACTTTGTATCGACCTTCAATTTACGGCTGCTTAATCTTGTAAATCCTGTCGAGAGTTTGCTCGGCTTCTTCCGCTAGATTCTCCCTCTAATTTTGGCCCACGCGAGTCCCATGTATTCATGCATGGCGAGTTCTGCTTTGCGCAATTTGGTGGCACTGGGATAGAGCGACGACGGGCGTAAGCTTTCGCCTCCGTAAGAATTGTAGTCAGTAGGCGCCGCGATCGGATTCAACCCGACTTTCCGGAACAGGGCAATCGAACGAGGCATATGGGCTGCTGAAGTTACAAGAATAAAGCGGTCATTGCCGACCATGGGACGAACAAGCTGGGCCTGACCCTCGGTGTCCTGCGACTGTCTTTCAAGGACGATTGCGTCGCTTGCAACTCCAAGCTCCTGGGCCACACTTCCCATAATGTCTGCCACCGGTACGGAGTCAAAGATGTTCCCCTCAGACAGGATTAGCTTTGAGCCGGGAAGCGCTCGCTGAAGACGAATCCCCTCAATCACCCGGGCCAGGGAGGCCGCCGAGAGCTGACTCCCACTTGGTAGCTGGGCGCTATAAGATCCACCGCCACCCAAAACTACGATCCACTTTACGGGGGTCTCCGGCGTCGTGATGGAAGAGGGGGTCAGGAGCGGTTGATACTGGCGTTCCAGCGGCGCCAGAGTCCATGGTGCAAAGATTCCAAAACCCAAACTCAATAACCAGAACGTACCCGCCGACACCAGCACCTTTCCCGCTTTCTGTTTTTTGGTGAACCAGAGCAATGCCAAACCCAGAAGCAACAAAAACGAAGCCAGCGGAAGCGGGAACAGCAAAGGACTAACCAACTTCTTAAAAAGGAACATTCAATACCTGCCTTCTACGAATGTGAAAGGGATGTCTTCTGGCGATTTCAACTGCGCTGATGTGACCGGGCGGGAACGTGACGGGAAGAGTGTCAGACCAAATGAAAACTAATCTGCGTCCTTTGCTCCAGCATCGGCGTGGTTGCCTCCCAACAATCGGTCAAACTCGACTGCGACTTTAGCGTAGCATTCGCATGAGGCCGATTCCAGACCTGTACGATTCAGAATGGTAAGGTTGCCACGACTATATTTGATCAGGCCGGCCTTTTGGAGCGCTCCGGCAGCGGTTGTTACAACTGGACGAGCCGCTCCCAGCATCTGGGCCAGGAATTCCTGCGTGTGCGGAAAGTAAACTGTATCTGCCCGATCGCTCATCATCAGCAGCCAACGGCAAAGTCTTTCTTCGGCGCTGTGAATTCGATTACAGGCTACCGATTGAGATATCTGAATGAGCGTGGCCAGGGTGTATGTGCTTAGCAATTCCTGCAATCGTCCTCCGCGTTTGTATTCATGCGCCATTATGGAACCGGGGAGTTTCAGGGCCGTTCCCGGCACCTGCACAAGTTGTTGATTCGGAGTTGGTCCACCGCCCAGGAATGCTGAGAGCCCAACCACTCCCTCCCTTCCAACGACCCCGCATTCCAGGGTCATGCCGTTCTCCATCACTGTGATTAGTGAGATTACTGCGTTAAGAGGGAAATAGACATCGAGCGCTGGTTCATCCGCTTCCTTGAGAATCTGCCCTACGCGGAGCGTGACGCATTTTAGGTGAGGAGCGAGTCTCTTGAACTCTACCGGGGGAAGAGCGCCAAGTAGGAGATTCCCAACCCGTGTTGGCGAAACCGCTGGATCAGACATCGAAGTCCTCCTGATGACCTAAGCGCTAACGAGTATTTGTAACGCAAACTGATTGTTTGCGAACCGATAGGTTACACACGCGCCATCGATTCCAAGTAACGATTCGCAAACTAATGGTTTGCGTTACGGTTGCAACCGTCCCAGGGGTTACTTTGATACAACCCTACTATTGAATTTTCCATTCCGCAAAGCCTAAAACGAGACTAACGCCGCTAGGTGAGTTAGAACGGGAGGCAATGAACCGCCGGACCTAACGAAAATGCTGAATGACCTACCTAACTTGATTCATTGGCAGTGGGCCGATACACTGCGAGCTAAAGGGACGAGCCAAAAAACCACGTAGGATTTTAGTGTTAAATAAAGTAATAACTAAGGTTCGTGCAATTAACCGGCTTTGCGGGCTAGCTGCAGGTTTCGTGTTTAAACGCCCCGTAGAGGCCTGGTTGCTGACCAGGATGGCCGTGTGGGTTGTCATAATATCCGGCCTTATCCGAATTCAACCGTTACCTCGAGTCCTCTCCCTGGCGACCCCGCGAAGCAAACCAGGTCGAAGCAAGATATCAAATCAGCGCATGGCTGAGTTGCTGGACTTACTTCTGGAAACAGAAATATTTGTGTTTACTCCCACGTGCTGGAAGCGCGCTGCAGTGCTCTACCGATATGTGTCGATGAACGGCACCCAGGCTCAGATCGTGTTCGGTGTGCGAAAAGAGGGCGACGGGGTTTTGAACGGCCACGCGTGGCTGGAATCCTCGCGCCAACCGATCCTTGAGAAAGACCCGCCACAGTATCGAGCTACGTACTCGTTTCCGTCCTGAACACGTTCGGTTACAGGCGCACAGAGTACAACCTTCAGGTTGCTGTCTCGCCACCACGCAGCAAAAGCTTTCACCCAAACGCCGCAAGCTAAAAGCCTTGTACCCTATACGCCTCTTGCCCTCACAGTTTTCGATATAAGACGTATTGCCCGGTATCCAGCAGAATCTCGCACTGAGTACAAGCGACGTCAGAGCTGATGACGAGAGCTCCCGGCGGTGGCGTAGCGCGATATGGCAGGTGCACAAATTCAGAAGTGCTACGCCCCTCAACCGCCGCGTACCACAGAGCATGGATATAACCCGGGCCCCAATATCCGTCGACCAGGTAAATAGGCCTGGAGGGTATCTGAACGGCCGCGTCGTAGACCTCTTTGTACGGCGCGTCCCACGCATATGGACGATCATACCCATCCCGCCAAAACTTGATCTGGAAGTAGGTCGCCTGAACCACCGTGCCCAGCAATAAAGTAACCAATGCTGCACGTCTGAGTGTAAAGACGGGTGCCCGGCCGGCAATTTGTGACCGACCCGAGGCCTGTTCAGTCGCGGCGGCTTCCGAGCGCTTTTCGACTTTCTCCATCAACCACTCCAGGGCGGGTATTGAAAGAACCACCAAAAAGATCGGATAGGCAATCATCCGGCCGGTATGAAATGCGTCGATGGTTAGCGCGCCTGGAATTACTGAAACAAAGGTGCCGAAGAGAATGAACCGCCACCAGGGCTTTTCTCTGTGGTGAAGCAGTACGATGACGAAGCCTATTATCGCAAGGATAAAAGTCGCTACGAGTATGCTGCCGGTGGCGCCTGGAACATGGTGACGGGGATTGATATCTCCCTTGATCAGCAATCCCACAAGGCTTAGATCCTGAAAATAACGCGTCAGGAACCGCACCAGAATTCCCTGGAGCGTAGTCTCAGTGCGGAAATATGAAAGTATCATAAACCTCGAGCTGAGAGCTGTGGGGTAGCGAAGATAGAAAACAAGAAATGGGATGAGCGTGACGCCATATGCCAGCCAGATTTTTATCACGTCAACAAGACGCCGTTTGTTCGTGATGAAGCAGACAAGACCCAGAGCAAACATAGGCGCCAGCATTCGGCCAATTGTGTAAGTGTAGGTGAGTAAAGCCAGCGTCAGCGCGATGCTGCTGACACTCCCCCAACTCCAGCGATCTTTCAAGCTGGCGCTAAATAAAGCGAGCAGAAACAAAGCGAGGGCGAGGGGATAATATGAAGCGTCAGAAAACCAACGGCCAAACTCAAAGAACCACGGTGTTACCAGCGCCGTGAAGCCCACAATAATCGCGACTGTACGCTTGCCTGAGATCTTGAAAGCCAGAAAGCCCAGTAACAATCCGGCTTCAAATATGGCCAATGCGCTTAGCAGTCGCGCGAGCCAGATACTGGGTGGGAGGAAAAGAAAAAAGGCCGCGAGCAGATAAATGTGAATTGGGTTTACAAAATTCTTAAAGGGCGGCTCGAAGTTCTGAAAAAACAAGGGCCAGCGCACGCCAAACTCACTAGCCCCCGTTTTTGCTATTGAGTAGGCGTTGTAAGCGAATGCTGACTCGTCAACATAAAACCCCGGCGGGTTATCGGTCAGCGCGAAAGTGTAAAGAAAGAAGAGAAGAGTCAGGCCTAATCCGACAAGATATAATTGGTAACGATTGAAGAAGTTTTTCATTACTGGGTAAGCCGGCGGCAGAGGCGCTTTTGGCGATCCATTTTGTGCGCTTACTCCCTCCCAATTGGCTCAGAATCGGCAACAGGTTCGATTGCGAAGCTGCGCGGCTGCAGAGTAGGATGCCCTCCGTAGAAATTCATCATGATATTGATTTTGTCTGCGTTTAGTCAGGCACGTCCATTGTAACGTTCGACTCAAAGACTCCGCCAGACGCTGACAGGAAATGAACGAATACGCAAAGCAACTTCTGGGAAACCCGCTCCTTGAGACTCTGCCGGCTCACGAGGCCATCATGCCCACGTCGTTCCGGCTCAGCGTGTTGGTCCCTGTCTACAACGAACGGCATGTGGTAGCGGCGAGTTTGCGGCGCCTTCTCGATCTTCAGCACGAGTTGATAGATAGCCTGGAGGTCATTGTGGTCGATGATTGCAGCACAGATGGAAGCTGGGAGATTCTGCAGGAGCTGGCTGCTGGAAACAGGCGTATTACGCTACTTCGTCATGAGAGCAATCAAGGCAAGGGCGCCGCAATTCGGACCGGGATCAGCCAAGCCACGGGCGACATCACTCTCATTCACGATGCCGATCTGGAGTACAACCCGAGCGATATCCCTTCACTTCTGGTTCCGTTTGCAAAAGAAGGCGCGGACGCAGTCTTCGGATCCCGTTACCTCTCTGCTCCCTACCGGCGCGCTTTGATGTACCGTCATACGCTCATTAACAATGGACTGACTGTATTTGGCAACTGGCTTACCGATCTCTTCCTGACTGATATCGAAACCTGCTATAAGGCAATTAATACCGAGCTACTCAAATCCATTCCGCTGCGAAGCGACGACTTTCGGTTCGAAGTTGAAATCGTCTCTAAGTTAGCCAAGCGGCGCGCGCGCGTGTTTGAAGTGCCGATACGCTACATGGCGCGCTCCCAGGAAGAAGGAAAAAAAATTCGCGCGCGCGACGGCATCTGGGCCGTGTTGGCGCTGCTTCGCTTCTGGCTGATCGACGATATTTACAAGCAAGACGAGTATGGCTCACATATACTGTCGGAATTGGAGCGGGCGCGGCGTTTCAATCTCTGGATGGGGGACGTGCTGCGACCCTATGTCGGTGATCGCGTGCTGGAGATCGGGGCCGGCATTGGAACGTTAACGAATCAATTTATTCCACGAGAGTTGTACGTCGCTTCAGATATAAACCCACACTACCTGCATTACTTACGCTCGTATTCTTTCGGAAAACCATATCTCCGGGTGCTGAAAATCGACGCCGGTGAGGCTTGCGATTTTAGCGGCCTGGAGCAGAAATTTGATACCGCGTTAATGATTAACGTACTGGAGCATGTGCCTGATGAGAAACTCGCATTGCGAAATCTCTGGCAATCGTTGGAGCCGGGCGGACGCGCCGTTATCCTCGTGCCGCAACATCCATCGTTATATGGGACGCTCGATGAAGCGCTGGAGCACCGTGAGCGGTACACGGAACCGAGGCTGAAGGAAGCGCTAGTTAGCGGAGGCTTTCGCGTGGAAGAGGTGTTCGACTTCAACCGTGTGTCGGTACCAGGTTGGTGGTTCAATGGTAAAATACTTCGCCGCAAACGGTTCTCTCGCTTGCAACTCAAGATCGTGAATAATTCGATACCAATACTGAGGCGCTTGGAGCGGATGTGGCCCTGGGGCGGCCTTAGTCTGATCGGTATCGGGGTCAAGGACTGAGCCCGGCCACCTTCATATTGAATGTGGTTTCGAACTGCGCGCGTCTAATCTGCCATTCTTGAACGGTCTATTGTGAATCCACTACTGCGGCCATTCGCTCGCTTTCTGAACGTTACCCGGATTCTCATACGTTCAAAGACGTTCCCGATCCTTCTCGCCGAAGCCGCCCTCGTCTGGGCTATCTATCTCCGCGTGAAGTTTTATCAAAGCTTTCCCGATCCATTGCCGACTCCTGACACGTGGAGCTATCTGACCGGGGTTTACGGCCTGCTGGAGAGAGGCCAATTCGACCTTTTCGCTATGCGTACTCCCGGCTTTCCTCTGCTGGTTTGGCTGCTGCTTGCGATTTTCAAGAGTTTTGCCGCCCTTACCGTGGCGCAAGGTGTGCTCACACTGCTTTCAGCCGTGGCCATCGGATATGTCGTGCGCGCTTTCGGCGGTTCATGGCGCTGGCCGGCTGCCTTAGCCGCAATCTTCGTTGTACTCAATCCGCACCTCCTCTATTGGGAACACTTTGTACTGACTGAATCTAGCTTCCAGGCCTTCTTCGTTTTTGCTCTCGGCGCGACTGCGTTGACCATCCTCCGACCCACAGCAGTTTGGGCAGGCATTGCGGGACTCCTTTCTGCTTACGCTGTGCTTATTCGTCCGCAAGGCCAATTCCTGATACCCCTAATGCTGATTTCGTTAGCGTGGACCATAAGGCGGCTGGGACGCCAAAGGTTGCTGACCATACTGGGTGCCGCAATTGCCGGCCCCGTCATCCTCCTTGGAGGTTGGTCGGCGCGTAACGCTACGGTCCATTATTTCTTTGGCCTATCAAACGTTTCCCCACTCCAAAATCTGGGTATTACCGCCCGCTGGATCGACCTTGACAGTCCAACATTGGCTGAGGATAAAGCACTCATCGCCGACTCTATTCGGCGTTACCAATCAATGCCCGACAATGTGAATTGGGTTCAGTATTCGGAGGAGGGACCGGCCACGATTCTAAATCGCAAGTATGGAAGCGATGAACGACGCCGTGACGAAGTCTACAATACGCTCGCACGAGAGGCCGCCCTCAAGCATCCGGGGGCCGTCATTGGTCGCGGCTTCAGCACGATTCGTAAGTTGCTCACTGACGAGGTGTATCACGCTGACAAGTTTCACTACACTGCGGCGTGGGAGAGAAACTGGCACGATATTGCTAAAACACTCCCCGCGGACCAACATCGAGCCGGTCTTAATGAAGCACGGTTTCCGCCCGTCGAGCGACAGCGAGTGTTCGACGACGATATTGGCCCACTCTTCGAGTGGGAAACCTTTTTCGTTCGCGCATCTTTCGTCACAACCCTCCTGGCTCTCTTTGCCTTGCCATTTCTGAGCGGGCCTCGACGCATAGCAACCGCAATGGCGGTAGCCGCCGTGATCCTGGCCATCTTTTCGGCAGGCTTCTTTTCAGAGCCCGCAGAAAGATACCTTTCGGTCATCCACGGCGCCGCGGCCCTGGCCGGGGCCTTGGCCCTCACCGGGGTCATAGAAAGGTTCTTTCGACTCAGGAAAACTCATCCCTTGAACAGATCGAGAGTTCGATTTGGATAACTCCAAGCTGGGATATAGGCCACTCGAATTAGTGGCCTTAGCGTCCGTGCTGTGTGGGCAAGGCGAATCGCGAAGGAAGATGAGGGTTGTCATTCCTCCCTAGCCACAGGACATCGAAAAGGGAAGCGTGATTTGACCACGGTCAGAGAATATATCTACACTTCGTATGTACCCAGGCAAATTCTCAAAAAGCGCTTTATCGACCCGGGCTTTGCAGAACAACCTTGATTAATGACTGACTCATCCGAGCAGGACTCTTTTTTCCAGAGACTGACTAAAGAACGTTTCGCAGTCTTTTTTCTACTGGGATTGTGTGTCTTCATAGCTTTGGCTCGTTACCATACTTACGACGAACCACTTGAGCATGACATCACAGCGACAGCCGTGATTGCCAATGAAATGCGACTCGGCCGGCCGTATTATTCTGATGTTTGGGAAAATAAGCCGCCCGCGCTTTACATCGTTCATATGGCGGCTCAGTCGTTGTTCGGGTATGGCCGTGGCTCTCTGTATGCGCTCAACGTAGGATTGGGAATTCTTTCTTTGTTTGGGGTGTACGCCGCAGCTTCGAGCGGCGCCGGAAGCCGTACTGCGGGCCTCTGGGCTGCGGTCTTTTGGACGCTGGCGTCCGGAGACCTGGATCTTCAAGCCAACCAACCGAATACCGAAGCTTTCATGAATCCGACCATCATCTGGGCTTTTGCTCTTTTCGTGCGCGCCGTCAAGAGCGAAGGCTGGCCGAGAGTGTTACGGATGATTGTCATCGGCGCCCTGGTGGCTTGGACTTCATTTTATAAACCTCACTGCGTCGTTTACGCTGTATTACTGAGTCTTGCGCACCTGATCTATCCGCCAGGAGCTGACGCAGGCGCAAGAGGACGTGCCATCAAGGACGTCCTGATAATCGCTGCGGTGGGCTTCGTAGCCTGGATAGGTTTCTTTGCCTACTTCTTCTCAACAGGTCGATATCAGATCGTGTACACGACTATGTTTGTGTATCCCAGGTATTATTCCGGCAGCATGCTAAGTAATGTATGGTCCTCCTTCGGCGAGCATCTGTTTCCTAAACAAATGCAATACGTGCTCCCGCTGGCATTTCTCACTGTGGTGGGAGGAGTCGTTGCCTGGGTGAAAAAAGGGGGACGGCCATGGGCGTTATTGATGGCATATGCCCTTGCCACACAGCTGGCGATCGGCCTGCCGGGACGCTTCTATATTCACTATTATCAGCTCTGGCTCCCGTTGCTGGCCGTCGGAGCCGGATGGTCCATCGTTCTCCTGGCGCAGGTTTTCAAAGAGGAGTATCAGAGATGGTTGCCGCACACCTTTGCTGCGATTGCGGTGGTTTTCATGTTGCAATCTGAGATCTGGGCTTATCGAATGGATCCGACCGAGTGGTCAAAAAAATCATATGGCGAGATCTACGCAACCAATGAGATGCTTGCCCAGGAAATCGCAAAAATTCTTGAACCCGACGAAACTTTTTATGTACTGGGAGATGAACCAGGTTTCTATTTTATTACCAAGCGACGTCCGGCAGTCGGCGTCTTCTTTTTACAGGACGTAGCTGGTGGACCATTGGCAGGGGAACTGACTGGCAGGGTACTCAGGGATCTCGCGAGAAAACCGCCTGACCTTGTGATTATTATGAACTCAGTTATCGGGGATAAGACTGTTGGCCCACAAAACGCCAAATTAGGTCCAGAGCACCCTATCCGCGCCTGGGTATCGCAGAACTATTGTCCTGTTATTCCCAACCCAAGTCAGCTCTTCACTATCTGCGCCAAACCGGGTAGCTCGCTTGAGCGGCGCGATTCCTACCGAGCGTTGCGAGCGGAACTCTCAGAGTGATCGCCTTCTGCATTTGTATCAGTTTAAGGTTTTCAATGAACTCATGACGTTTATACAAAGGGACGGTAGTTTAATTCTGTTCACATGAAACCAAGGCTTCTGGAGTACCTGGCATGCCCGGTCTGCGAAGCGGACATCAAGCAGATGTCTGTTTTGAAACTGGAAGATCGAGAGATAATGGATGGCGAGCTCGGCTGCGTTGGTTGTGATCGGCGATTCCCGATTGTGGGTGGAATTCCGCGTTTCGTTAACGCTGTTGACGTGGAGCCAGACAAAGCTGCCACGGCAGAAAAGTTTGGGTGGTCATGGCAGCATTTCTATCACACCGACTCGCTGTATGCAGAGCAGCTGTTGGGCTGGCTCGCGCCGGTGAAACCCGAGTTCTTTCGCGACAAAGTTGTGCTCGAAGGCGGATGTGGCAAAGGGCGCCACACGCAGCTGGCTGCCCAATGGGGCGCCCGTGAGGTTATCTCCGTCGACCTAAGCGGTGCAGTCGAGCCGGCGTTTGCGGCGACGCGTCATTTGGAAAACGCGCATATCATTCAAGCCGACATGTACCACTTGCCGGTTCGACGCGTCTTTGATTATGCGTTTTCGGTAGGCGTGCTGCACCATTTGCCGGACCCGCGAGGCGGCTTTGGATCGCTGGCAGCTAAGGTGAAACCGGGCGGGCATATTTCAGCCTGGGTTTACGGTGCTGAAAACAACGGCTGGATCATAAGGTTGGTCAACCCCTTGCGCAAGACGATCACCTCCCGAATTGATCCCCGCGCTCTGCTTCAACTTTCAAAAGCACCGACGGCCCTGCTCTTCGCGGCCACTCAATTGGTCTATGGCCCATTAAACAAAAGTGAAAAGGGTAGACAATTTGCTCGCCACTTGTTCTATAACGACTACTTGAATGCAATCTCAATTTTCGACTGGCGAGAGCATCACTCGATTGTCTTCGATCACTTAGTAGCGCCCACCGCTTTCTATCTTTCGCGCGACGAGTTCGGAGAATGGTGGAAAGGAATTGGCGCCACGGAAGTCACGATTGGCTGGCATAATAAGAATAGCTGGCGCGGTTTTGGTAAGGTGAACGACTAAGAACTGAGATGGACAAAACGGGCGAGAAAGAAAGGACGAATGCCGAACAGACCAGTGCCGAACAGACCAGCGAGTATCGGTTGCTGAACAAGCTTGGCAAGAACTTTCCCCGGCTAAGGCAAACGTTTCTCGCGTTGTTTTCGATCGATCTCCGCACTCTGGCTCTTACTCGGGTCGTGTTTGCTCTGATTGTGCTGGTGGATCTAGTTAGCCGGTTGCCGGATCTGAAAGTCTTTTATTCGGACAACGGCGTAATGCCGCGTGCGGCAGTGCATGAAAACCTTCCTCACTCGTGGTTTATCTCACTCCATTTTCTCAGCGGCAGAGCTCAGGTCGAAGCGCTGATGTTCGCAATCGGCGGGACGTTTGCTCTGTTACTCCTCCTCGGTTACAAGACTCGAGTGGTAACGTTTTGGACCTGGTTTCTTTATTCCTCTCTTTGTATAAGAAATCCCTTTATCGTTCACGGCGGCGACGACTTACTGAAAATGATGCTCTTTTGGGGCATCTTTGTGCCTTGGGGCGTGCGTTATTCGGTTGACAGCAGCCTCAACCCAACGCCAAGCGCGTTACCTCAGAACGTGTTATCAATTGGAACGATAGCCCTTCTCCTACAAATGCCGCTCGTCTATTTCTTCAGTGGGATCTTGAAAAATGGTCTCGAATGGCGGCACGATTTTACCGCAATCCTGTATGCACTGAAGGTTCCGGACTTTGTTCTTCCGTTTGGAACATGGCTGACTTCCTACCCAGGGTTTTTGAAGGTTGTGACGGCTTCCACCCTGGTGCTGGAAATGGCAGGAGCGCTACTTCTGTTTTGCCCCTTCCGCACAAAGACCGTGCGATTTTTTGTTATTGTCGCTTTCGTATTTATGCAGCTTGGATTGGCGTTGACTCTGACGTTGGGACTCTTCCCGCTAATCAGCATGGCAGCCTTGCTGCCATTCATCAACAGTTCCTTTTGGGACCGACTCTTTTCCCGGCTGCGCACTTCGCAACGTAGCGGCCTCCGCATTTATTACGACGCCAATTGTGGGTTTTGCAAGAAGAGTCTCAGGTTGATAAAGACGTTCTTTCTTCTACCGGAGACAAGAACTATCGCGGCTCAAAGCGATCCCGCAATCTATGAAGACATGACTCAACATAATTCGTGGGTGGTGATCGATAGCCACGAAAACAAACATTATAAGTTTGGGGCCTTTATCGAGCTGCTTCGAGTCTCACCTCTTCTGTGGCCAATTGCTCCGATTCTGCAGTTGGGCTGGATCACATCTTTCGGCACGTGGATATACGAACGGGTTGCCAATAATCGCGGATGGCTGAGCCGACTAATGACAGGTCTTCGATATCGACGGTTGAACGTCAGGATGCCGTTGCTGCTGACCGTTTTTTGCGCTCTTTGTTTGATGTATGTTGTGGTGGACAACTTTGGCAGCGTTGCAAGGTCGCCAATCAGAATACCCGCCAGGGTGGCTCCAGTCGGCCAACTTCTTAACCTGCGGCAGAATTGGAGACTGTTTGCACCAACTCCCCTGCGCGTTTACACCTGGTACGTCGTAGAGGGCAAGCTCCGTGACGGCAGGAGTATCGATCTTTGGACGGGCCAACCAGTGACATGGGAAAAACCTGCGAGCCCTACGCCATCGATCAACAATGTTCGTTGGCGTCCGTACATGAGGTACCTGACTCATGAAAGGCAACGATCGCTCCGCCCTTACTTCGCAAGCTACGTTTGTCGTTCATGGAATGACAGCTACCAGGGGAGCGCGGCGCTGGAAGAAGTGACAGTATTTAGTCTCGATGAACCGATCAGTCTGGACGGATCGCCTAAAGAAATCCGGAAAACACTTCTTTGGCAGCAGCTCTGCGAACCGCGCAAAGAGAGTGGCGCAAACACTACGTCCCGATGAACCCGCGCACTATTGCGAGCTCTTCTGATCGGTGAGCTTAAAAGATTGAAACTTCTGCAGGATCTTTTCCACGCTGTCTATGGCGTGCTCTCGTGACACATCAAATGCGGATGCGATCGTACTGGCGATTTCAGCCACCGTATGGCCCTTCTCCAGGCCGTTCCAAACCATCATCGCAGTTTCATTCAGCTGATAATAACGTTTGGTGTCGAGGTCCACCAGAACACCATCTCCGTCGTCAAAAAGAGTTGATACGATCTGTTTGTTTTGCATGAGTTGCTTGCTAGTCAATCCTCTTGGCAGAAATATGAAGAGCTTGAAATCGAGAGCTGTCGTCACCGCGGCAGCCGCATTTTGAACGGTAGTAGTCGAGAAATAATCCTAGCCTGAGTGTTGAACGGATTCAAGCGGGCAAAGCGGTTGTGGGACAGCGACTGGATTAAACAGGATGAGTCTTTGCTGCCCTATTTGCCGCTTCTTTAAGCAAAGGCAGGAAAAGATCTTGGGCGAGTGAAGGGTCGTCCAGGACATCGCGCCCAGCGCAAAATGAATAGGCACTGCACTGAGTCGCCAACCGGTTGAGAACGCGAAGATGGTCTCTGGCCGTGAAACTGTCATAGCTGGTCCAGGGATTTGACCTGATCAGCCGGCTCATAGTTTCAGCTTGAGTGATCGGGATGATTTCGCTCGCAGCTTTTCCACTTATCGAAGCAAAAAACAAGACCCGTGGCATGCACGAACTAATAAAGCTGTCCGGGAAGGCAACAGTCGGATCCAAACGGCGCTTCTTGGAATCGGTGAGCATTGTGCTCCCCATGGCAGCAGTCAAACGCTGAAGAGAGCAACTTTCCAAAGTAGCTTCCGATGCGGCGAAGAAAGTGCGAATCCCCCTGGCATTAATCACGCCACCTTCGTCGCTGAGGAGGAGCGCATCATCTGTCATGTAAGACCAACCCTGAGAGGCCAGCAGGGCCGTCAGAGTAGACTTGCCGCTTCCGGACGATCCAAGGATTAAGGCGGCCGCATTCATCCCGGGAGGTGCTAATCCCGCTCCATGCAGTTGGTATAGTCCTAAGCGCCGGAGCGAGATTTCCAGCGTGTAGACCATTAGATTGATCCGAGCGAGCGGCTGACGAGCGCGAGGAGTGTCGTTGACCCAAATATGCATTGAACGATCAGGGTCTACAATAATCAGGGAATCGTTCAGCGCCAGGTAGTAATGCTGACCGTCGGTTGAGCAGTGTCCGTGTGCGACTTCGAATGTATCAAGTCCTTGAGGAACGCTGGGAGGCAAAGCCTGAGATGAAATCGAGATGGTGTAGTCAGGGTTAGTAACGTCGTTTGTTGGCTCAAGGTGAAAGTCGCGCAGAAAATCTTGAATGAGGCTGGCGGCCCATTCGTCAGATGCCTTAATACACAAAGATCGACCGGCGATAGCATAAGAATATGACATCGCCGGTCGAGGTATTGAAATCAACGGTTGTAGAACCTCACGTGCTGGTGCGAGCACAGCTTAGCCCGCCGATTGCTTATTCAAGCGTATGCTGTCTCACCCAGTCAGGTTCGGAGATACGTTCGTGTCCCCAACGATGACCTGAAAAAAGGCGGTCGCTTCGAGAACGTTCACCGGTTCTGAAATCTCCGGTTCGATAAAAGGTCTCTTCGCCGTTTGGCCGTCGCCCGCTCTGAGCTCTCTCTTAGTCTGATCTGTATTCTGTATAGTCAACTTCGTTTCCTCCCGTTTAAGGTGTAACTATCCGTTCGACCTGGGTAGCGTCCAACGGCT
>DASQKG010000146.1:0-3733 GCA_035630655.1 Pyrinomonadaceae bacterium | reverse complement strand
GCATAACCGAAGAGCGGTGTGTTAAAGCCGGCCGCGAGATCCAGGAAGCGCCGGTCGCGCTGGTACGCAGCTAAATCCTTATGAGCTTTCGCAATCGCTTCCCAGGCTGTCCCATATTCCTGTTTCCTCCGCGCGTCAGCTTCGACTGAATTCCTTAGAGCCTGTTCAGCCGTGCGCTTCTTAGCCATCAGCTTCACATCCTTAAGTCCCGCAAGCTGGCCTTTGTAAACCTTAAGCGAATTCTCGATGCTGTTCAGCTCATTCTGCGCGCGACGTGTTTGCTCTTCACCCTGCGCCATATAACTCTTCAGCATACCTCGACGCGATTCCAGCATACGGATCAACAGCGGAATGCTGGTCTCTCTCAGAGACTCGAGATGGGCAACGGTGTTGAGACGAGACGTCGACCCAGGGTGGCCGGTGACGAAAACCAGTTCGCCCTCTTTGGCGCCCGTCTTAGACCACTTGAAATAATTATCGACCTTCAGCGGCGCGTCGTTTTCGTAAACCCGAACCAGCCCCATGTCTATATTGAAGCGTGGGAAGTTGAAGTTGTCAGGGTCACCGCCAAAAAAGGCCGCCTGAAACTCGGGCACAAAAACCAGACGCACGTCTGTGTATTTTTTATAACGATAAAGATTGTATTGGCCGCCCTGATAAAGCGTGACCACGTCGCTGCGCAAGCCAGTTGCAGTGGTTGATTCCTTTTCGATGACGCCGATCTCCGCGCGTCGCGCCGCGTTGGCTTCCGCCGTAGACATGCCACTCTTAACCGCACCGTTCACACGATCGGTCACATCTTCGAGACTCATGAGCATATCCAGGCTGAGTCCCGGAACCTTTAATTCCTCAGCCTGGTTATGCGCAACAAAGCCTTCCTTGGCGTAATCCTTTTCCGCCGAGCTGAGCTGACCGACGTAGTCTTCTACGATGTGATAGTTTGTAAGGACCAGACCATTCGGCGATACAAAAGAACCAGAGCCTCCTGGAAAACGTACCGACGCCAATTGAACCTTCTTCAACCACTCGTCAGTAACCTCGAAACCATATTTTTGTTTGATGTCCGTCCGCGGAACGTTGTTGAAGGTCCACATTCCTTCGTCTACTGCGGCGACAGGAATGTTTTGGAAACTAAACAGCGCCAGGATCAGCGCACACCGCAAACTTCTTAATCTCATCATTGACCTCGCAAAAGTTGTGCTCCGGGAGAACTAATTAGAGCGAATTGACGTCCTTTGGGATGCCTGCATTAGTATCGTTTGGCCCAGCGAATGTCAAGATGCGCAAGCGCCTCCTTGGAGTGCGTCGCCACTCTAAGGAGGGACCTCAGGCATTTAAGCAATCCGTGAACTCGCGCTTGCATGTCCTGAAACATTATTGTTCTATTCAAACTCGTGCAGCCAAAAACCCGCGTTCCCAAGCCCAGGCTCTCGCGCTTTGCCAGAAATCTACTCGAAGAGTGGCGGCGACTTGATCTGCCTCTTACGGATGCGAAGATGATCGTCGCCGTGTCTGGCGGCGCCGATTCCACGGCGCTCCTCCTGGCGCTCGACGAGTTGATCCAGCAACAAAAGCTCAGTCTCAAACCAGTCGTCGCCCATCTCGATCATGGGCTGCGAACTGCAAGCCGGGAAGATGCTCGTTGGGTAAAAACGCTGGCCAAAGATCTTGGTCACGATTTTGCCTCGTCTCGCGTTGAGCTTGGTGAGAGACGGGAAACTAATCTCGAGCAGACAGCGAGAAACACCCGCTACGAATTCCTGCTGAAGATAGCTACCCGAAAGAAATCCGACTTCGTGTTGACTGCACATACACTCGACGATCAGGCAGAGACAATTCTTTTACGACTCCTTCGCGGCAGTGCCGCTGAAGGGCTGACGGGAACCCCAACTGTCAGGCCATTAAAACCCGGGAATCAGGTCAAGCTGGTAAGACCGCTGCTCTCCTGGGCACATCGGGACGAGACGGAAGAATATTGCCGTTCACGAGGGATCGAGTTCCGGCTGGACGAAATGAACGACGACGAAGCTTTCTCCCGAGTTAGGGTTCGCAAGCAGCTGTTGCCGCTTATGAAATCGTTCAACAATCGCATCGTTGAAGCGTTAAGCCGCACAGCGTCGCTGCTCAATGAGGATGCAGAGGCGCTGGCCAATCAGGCCGCAAGTCTACTGAAATTGGCCGCTCGAAAAGTTGACAAGGATGAAACCGGGACGCCCATGTTAGACGTAAGTATTCTTTCAACGGCCCCGACAGCCGTGCGGCGACGTGCGTTGCGTGAGTGGATCCTGCGAGGGCGTGGCGATCTTAATCGCCTGGAGCGGGTCCACCTGATGGCGGTTGAAAAGCTTGTGGAAGGTGGGCGCGGCGGGAGAATTGCCGAGTTGCCCGGGGGTATGAAGGTCACACGAAGGCGCGGAATTCTGGAGTTATCCGGCAAAAAGAGGTTGAAAAAGACCCCCTCGGCCTCTAAAATCCGAACGCCTTAACACCGCCGGCAGTTGGACGGCGGTTTTCGCGTCTTTGAGAGGTATGGGTTTAAAGGAACCGCGAGCTAAGTGGAGCGTCTAAAACACTGAGCTGGCACAACCACCGAGTTCGCTGCTTGCATCCAACAAGCCCTGTGTAGCGAAGCGACAAACGAAGTCTTGATAAGGTATGATTTTGGTCGGAGGAATTAATGACTTTAAGCTCTACAGCAAGACAAATAATTTTTTGGTTACTGATTATTGCCGGCGCGCTCCTGCTTTATAAGCTGGTGAATCCGGCGGGCAAGACTCCTACCGAAGTCGATTTGATGGCCCTGATGGGAAGAATCGACGCCGGCGAAATTAAGCAGTTGACTGTCAAACAGAACGAGACTGTGGCGATTGACTCGCGCGGACAGGAACTTCACGCTCAACTGACCAATGAGCAGATGAAGGCCGAGTTGTTTAAGAAGGCGAATGAAACAACCGCCGACGGCAAACGACGCGTTGAGAGTTTCAAAGACGACTCCGGGAGCAGCAGCTATATCTGGCCCATGCTAATAACTTGGGCGCCACTATTGTTCATTATTGGTATCTGGGTATTCATGCTGCGGCAAATGCAATCGGGCGGAAACAAAGCGCTCTCGTTTGGTAAGTCCCGCGCGAAGTTACTCAACAATCAGCAGAAGCGGGTGACGTTTAAAGACGTTGCCGGCGTCGAAGAAGCGAAGGAAGAGCTCCAGGAGATTATTGAGTTTCTTAAGGAGCCGCAGAAGTTTCAGAAACTCGGCGGACGTATTCCCAAGGGCGTGCTGATGATGGGCCCCCCGGGAACTGGAAAGACTTTGCTGGCGCGAGCGATTGCCGGTGAGGCAAACGTTCCCTTCTTCTCGATTTCGGGTTCTGACTTTGTGGAGATGTTTGTAGGCGTGGGCGCCTCGCGTGTTCGCGACCTGTTTGAGCAGGGCAAGAAGAATGCACCATGCATCATCTTCATCGACGAGATCGATGCCGTCGGCCGGCATCGTGGAGCAGGCCTCGGCGGCGGTCACGATGAACGCGAGCAAACGTTGAATCAACTGCTCGTCGAAATGGACGGGTTTGAATCAAACGACGGCGTAATCCTGATTGCTTCAACAAACCGTCCCGACGTTCTCGACCCCGCGTTGCTAAGACCCGGCCGATTTGATCGGCGAGTTGTGGTATCGCGCCCTGACGTTCGCGGACGCGAAGGTATCCTGAAGGTTCACACGCGGAAAATTCCGTTG
>DASQKG010000145.1:0-6220 GCA_035630655.1 Pyrinomonadaceae bacterium | reverse complement strand
CCCACCCTTCGGGCCTGGGCATACTCCGGATCAGGCTCGCAACACTTGGCGCCGCCGAAGATAGTTACAATGCGCTCTGCTTCGCTCGACATTAGACTTCACCGCTAACCAAAAGCGAACCCGCCTCTCGATATTCGAGATAGTCATCCCGGGTCTCAAAAGAGCCACCGGTATAGTCATCAGGGACGGGCCTGGGGTCATATACACGTCGATCCTGGACATTGACGAAGCCGGCTTGCTCAAAGAGATCACGATAGGCCGCGCTACTTAAGAGCTGAACCGGCACATTTAATTGATCGATCCACTGGTGCGACGGTCTGTTCTCTTCGTAAAGATCAACGACCGTAAAAAAGAGCCCGTCGCGACCTAGAACACGCCTGATCTCTTTCAAAGCCCCCGGGATGTCAGCGTAGTAATAGAGCGATTCCATGGAGAACGCGTGCGTAAACTCTGCATCTGGGAACGGTAGCTTCTCAGCGCTCGCGATCTGGAACTCGACATTTGAAAACGAGGCAGAACTCTCGCGCGCCAATCGAACCATCCCATCCGATATGTCTATTCCGACGACACGCCCACCGTGGGCCTTCTCGGCCATCAGCCGCGTAGCCCAACCGGAGCCGCAGCCGACGTCGAGCACACGTGCATCAACCGGAATGTTCATTAGCTCGATCGCCTGCTCGCCGACGGGCCGATGGCCCTTCTCCATGCTCGGGCCTTTTCCGGCTTTGGCCCAATCGTTGAATTCCAGTCGCAGGCGTTCGTCGGTAGTTATGCGTTCTTCCATTTTCATTGGCTTTGACGGTCTAAGTTTCAGCGCCAAAGGCGCGAAATGTAATAGCCTGGGGCAACGCCCCAGGACGGACAAATTGAGAACCGATAGCGCTGAAGGCGCGAAATAAAGTTTGAAGGCAGCGCTGTTGTATCGTTCTAGACTATTTCGCGCCTTCAGCGCTTCAATAGGTGCTGACCTCTCATCTGGGGCGCTGCCCCAGGCTATCGCATTTCGCGCCTTTGGCGCTGGCAACGGTTCTACGGCCGAATCCTATAGAGCATTCGCGGGAACGGAATCGTTTCCCGGACGTGCTCGATCCCGCACATCCACGCGGTGCAGCGTTCGATTCCCATCCCGAATCCCGCGTGGGGAACACTGCCGTAGCGGCGCAAGTCGAGATACCATTCAAAAGCCTCTTGAGGAAGTTGGTGAAGTGCAATCTGCTCTTTCAAAAACTCCAACGAGGTTGCGCGCTCGCCCCCGCCAATCACTTCGCCGTAACCTTCCGGCGCAAGCACATCCACTCCCAAAGCCAACTCGGACCTTTCCGGATCGCGCGCCATGTAAAACGCTTTTATCTCCGCCGGATAGTGATGGACCATCAGGGGTTTGTCGTAATGACCCGACAGGAAGGTTTCGTCGGGCGCGCCGAAGTCACCGCCCCATTCAAACTTCGATTCCATTAGACCCTTTTCATGTCCTTCGTGCAGGAGCTTCACCGCATCGTCGTAATGCAGCCGCGGAAACGGCGGAACGATTCCCTCCAGCTTAGAGGTATCGCGTTCAAGCACCTTCAGCTCCTCCGCACGTTCCTCCAGCACGCGAGCTGCGATGTAAGAAAGGAACCTCTCAGATAAATCCATCACGTCTTCGAGATGCGCGTATGCCATCTCAGGCTCAACCATCCAAAACTCTGTCAGGTGGCGACGAGTCTTGGATTTCTCGGCGCGAAACGTTGGTCCAAAACAGTATGCTTTTCCAAACGCTGCCGCGGTAGCTTCGTTATAAAGCTGGCCTGATTGAGTGAGATATGCTTTCTCGCCTTCGAAGTAATCGACTTCGAACAGTGTGGTTGTTCCTTCACACGCTGCGGGTGTAAAAATCGGCGAATCGGCAAGCGTGAAACCATCATTGTCCAGAAAATCACGGACCGCCCTGACCACAGTGTGGCGCACTTTTAGAACTGCGTGTTGACGACGCGAACGCAGCCACAGGTGGCGATGGTCCATCAGAAACTCTGTGCCGTGTTCCTTTGGCGTGATCGGGTAATCGTGAACTTCGTCAATCACCTCCGCGTTCACCACATCGATCTCATAGCCGCCCGGAGCGCGCGCATCTTCCCTCACGGTGCCGGTAATGGTCAGGGCCGACTCCTGACCGAGTCCCTTAAGTGCATCCCAGACTTCAGGCGTTAACGCATTCTTCAGGGCGACGCCTTGCACCACACCGGTGCCGTCACGGAGTTGGGGAAAGATAATCTTGCCGCTCGAACGCAGGTTATAAAGCCAGCCCTTAAGCGTGACTTCCTTCCCGACATGTTCTGCAAGCTGATTTATGTAGGTATGTGGAGTTGAGGTCGTTTCGAGTGATTTTGATTCCGTAGCCATTCAGTTTGAATCGTCCTAACTTACCTTGTACGTATCCTGGTAATGCAGACTGTTAGTTCGCGATACTCGTTGAATTAGTGCGTTCCCTGATCATTCTTCGCAATGTAGGAAAGCGATCAAGCCAATCCGCGGCCTGTAAAACTATCGCCAAAGTCGGTTGAATAAAGTGTTCATAAGCCGCGCCGCGGTTACATACGGCCGTTTGATATGAAAAGGTTCCGATAGCCTTGAGGCCGCGTTGAATAGTCATGAGCCGGAATTCCCGAGCAATCTCATCCGGATCGAGAGCGTCCAATCCCAGTAGCCGGCGCTCTTCCAGGAGCATCAGCCTGTAGGCGCGGAGTTCCGCAAGCGAAGGCACATCAGAACGCCTGTCCAGTAGAAACGAGACCAAATCGTAAGTGACCGGCCCCATGCGCGCATCCTGATGGTCCACAATCCGCAACCGGTTGAAAGAATCAACCATCAAGTTAGACGCGTGAAAATCACGATGACAAAGAACGCGCGGCCGCTCAGACAACTCGGCCGCGATATCGTTGAGTTCCGCCTTTAGTTCAGCGGTTTCCGCGTGTCGAAGAGTTTCTTTTCTCAGGCTTCCGAGATAATGCTCGACAAAGAAATCCAATTCCCAGGAAAGCTTCGCCTCGTCAAAGGCGAGCCGACTAGCGATCGACTGCTTCTCAAAAGCCTTGTCCGTCGCTTTCTGAATCTGCGCGATTAGGCTTACTGCCCGTTCCTTGTATTCTTCGCATTCATCCTCATGGGCCACTTCGTAAACTTTAAACAACTGGCGATCGCCGAGGTCTTCCTGCACAATGACGCCGCTTTGCCCGTCGACCGCATAAATCTCGGGGACCGGCAAACCGTTATCAACAAAGAGACGCGTCACGTCCAGGTATGGATGAAACTCGGGATCAAACGGCTCGGGGTAGACGGCCGCTACGGCTTTTACCTTTTTCCAGGGAACCCGAAAGTAGTTTCGTGTCGAGGCGTCAGGCGTGAGGGGGACGATCAGCTTGCTTTTGATGCCCTGGCTTTCCAGAAACCGGAGCAGCCGCTCTGATGCAGAGAGTTCAAAAGTGCTCATCATCACCTGTTTTGCTGAACTCATTTGTGGGAGAAAGAGCCCTTAATCCTCTCAAAAAGTCGGGAAACATGATATTCGAAAATCTTTTTGGGCGTGCTAAGTGTCTGGAATTGTATCACTCAGTCAGAGGCACCACAAAATTATCGCCCCGAAATTCACCCTTCAGAGCTTTTTCGGGAGGCGTTTTTCCCCGGACCAGCGAGGCACAAACGACGGCCGCGTCTTCGATAACTTCGCCGGCGGCAACGTGAACGTTGTCCGCTAGTATCGAGCGCTTAACTCGAGCTCCAGTCTCGATGCGGACATTGTCCCATAGGATTGATTGCTCGACGTCGGCTCCTTCTGAAAGCTCACAACCGGTACCTTTGCTGATCGATTTTCCGCTGCGCGCAAGCAACATCAGGCTGATGTCACGATAGCGCGGAATCGTGGAGAGTTCATACCAGTTTTCGTGGGCCACGTGTACAGAAATGACTTCACCCTTTGCCATGGCCTGCGGATACACATCGGTGACGGAATGTGAAAACACCCGCGGCGGGATGTAGTCAAAGATTTTTGGTTCGAGTATCTGGATTCCTGTAAACATCAGCGGAGGATCTTTCTCCCCATATTCGTCGAGTTTTGGCATTCCGCCAAAACCTCGCAAACAGCCCTCGCTGGCTTCTACGATGGAAAAACGTTCGCACGCGGCATTAGGCAAAAGGATGAGGGTGGCGATTGCTTTCGTACGGCGGTGTACCTCAAGCGCTGAATTCAGATCGATGTCCGTGATTATCTTGCCGTTAATGACGACGAAGGTGTCACCGTCCAGCAGAGCTCGCGCATTGTCGAGCGCGCCGCTAGTGCCCAATATCACGGGCTCTTCTACATAATCCAGCTTCACTCCGAACCTGCTGCCGTCGCCGAGTGCGCGACGAACTGATTCCGGCCGGTGATGCAGGTTGACAACAATTTCATCGCAGCCGTAACGCGCAAGGTATTCTGCTACGTAGCCAACGAGTGGCTTACCAAGAATTGGAATCGCGGGTTTCGTGCGGTCTTCAGTTAGAGGCCACAGACGGGTGCCGTAGCCGGCGGAAAGAATGATGGCGCGCATACAGGCATTCTAGGGGCATCGACTTCAGTCTGTGAAATCGCGAACGGGCTTGGCTAGAGCTGTTCAGAGCACAACCCTCAGGTTGCTGATGCGCGACCGCACAGCGAAATCTTCAGAGCTTCTTGCGCAACACGCAAGCTAAAGCTTGTACTCTATACGCCTGTTTCGGAAATAGGTTGTTACGAAGCTTTGGACGCGTCGCGAATCATGAGGTCGAAGGTTCCTGGGGCGACCTTGCGAAAACGCGTGTTGCGATTTAGGGAAACGGCGATGCTGATGGTGGGATTCTGACCAGTGAACTTGAAACCGCCTTCAAGCAGACGGTTGTATATCTCATTAACGTGCAGCGAGCCACCTTCCTCGCGAAGCAGAAGGGTGACTGCCTGAGGTATGGTCCTGTCCATGAAGCGATCACTCAAGGCTTCGGTATTAGGCCTCAGAGTGGGAATCTCCTGACGCCTCGGCTCGACACTGTAACTGCTACGGGCTTGCGGCGAAGGTCTCATCGCGGCTTCGAGCTCGGCATCCGAAGGCAGCCCCACCGAAAGATTGCTCGAGGCCAACACGGTGGACAGCACGCGGTAGATTGAGGCTTCCGTTTGGCTGGCAAGCGTGTCCATCTCGGCGAGCTCGGCCCTGACTGCGTCAGCTTCCATCTCCAGTTCGCGCAACTGTGCTGCCAGGCGCATGCGGGCCGCGCGCGACTGCCGCAGGCTTTGTTCCAATCGGGCAAGCAGATTTTCGTTGGGGCGGTCAACCATTGGGCGCAATCTTAAGGGCGTTTCGCGTTTTTCACAATATCTTTCAACGTAACGCAAACTGTTAGTTTGCGGACCGTTGGCTACAGTCGGGAATTTTGTAACTGGCCTGTTGGGTTTAGTCCGCAAAGTAACAGTTTGCGTTACATATCAGCGATCGCGGTCCAACACGTAGGTGGGTATTGCTCGGAGAGCTTCTGAGTACCTGGATTCCAGCAAGACGCCGAGGCTCTGCCGTGCGGCGTCGGCATAGGTATCCGCCAGTGTCCTGGCACGCTCGATTGATCCCGCAGCCTTAACTTCTTCCATCAGTTCATCTCGGCGAACACTTTCATAACTGCCTTCGCGCATAACAGTCTGCACGCTGTCTTTTGCAGAAGGCTGCCTGGCCATCAGGTCGATAAGCGGCAGCGTTACTTTGCCGCCCAGGAGATCGACTCCGGCGCCCTTCCCCAAAGCGTCGTCCGTTGAGGTAAAGTCAAGCAGATCGTCCGTCAACTGAAATGCCATCCCGAGATTTCTGCCGTAGTCTGCCAAGCCTTTTTGCTCCACCTCGCTGGCCCCGCCGAGTATCGCACCGACTTCGCAACAGGCGCTAAGAAGATATGCCGTCTTGCGCTCGATGATATCGAGATACTGCTGTTCCAAAACATCTGTACGTCCCAGCGTCGTGAGTTGCAGCAGCTCACCTTCGGTCATCTTACGAGTGACCCTTGTCAGAATATCCAGAATCGGGAGCGATCGTTCAGCGAGGCTGGTTTCAAAAGCCGACATGTATAACCAGTCGCCCATCAACACCGCGGTCTCGTTGCCACATAGCGCGTTGACCGTAGGCCGGTTTCGACGAGTGTCTGCGCCATCGATGATGTCGTCATGGAACAGCGTGGCCGTATGGAGAAA
>DASQKG010000144.1:0-7035 GCA_035630655.1 Pyrinomonadaceae bacterium | reverse complement strand
AATCTGCTCAACCGGGTCGCTCCTACTCTTGACGTAGTGATCTGGCTTGATGCACCCGACGCGGTACTGGCGCAGCGCATTCGAGAACGCGAGAAGCCTCACCGAACCAAAAATCTGCTGGAAGCAGAAATTTACGAACATTTGGGCCGATACCGCACGGCATTTGGTCAAGTAATGGACGAACTCACCCGGCGTAGTGCGGTCAAAGTGATCACCTTCAGGACAGATCGGCAGCCCCTCGAAGATATTGCCAACCAAATCCTGGCGAGCGCCTCTGTCGGAATCTAATTAATGTCAACAGCGCAAATAAACGTGGAAGTGGCCCGCGAAGCAACGGACATTCTGCCGGCCGAATCGCGAATCAAGGGACTGACCCACAAAGCCTACCTCAACGGCTTCGCTTCCCTGCTTGACGCGGTCATCAAAGGCGGTGTCGTCGCCGTAGTCACTCCGCTGCTCGTCAACGGGCTGGGGAGTTCCCTGTTCGGTGTGTGGCAGATTCTCGGACGTCTCATTGTCTACATCCAGGCTGCGGATGGACGACCCACTCAGGCGCTCAAGTGGGTTATTGCGAATCGGCAGCTCGTAGATGATGACCAGGTAAAACGCCACCATGTGGGCAGCGCAATGTGCGTATGGTTCCTTTTCCTCCCGGTGCTGATGGCGATCAGCGCGCTGCTGATATGGATTTCCCCCTACATGACCAAAGTACCGGTCGAGATGCACACCACCGTGCGCATTACCTGCAGCCTGCTCGTTGCCAACTTCTTGCTGATTCAGTTGGTATCACTACCTGAGTCAATTCTGCGTGGGATGAATCTCGGTTACAAGCGGATGGGCTGGCAGGCAGCGCTAAACATAGTTGGTGGTGCGCTAACTGTCGGTGCGCTGTACTTCGGTAGTGGACTCATTGGGCTTGCTGCGGGGCAAGTCATATTAGCTGTGTTCACGGGCGTGTTGTTCCTGGTGCTCGTTAAGAAGTACGTGCCATGGTTTGGTATTGCCCGTCCCCTCTTTAGTGAAGTTCGTTCCTTCCTTAAGTTGAGCGTTTGGTGGTTTGCCTGGACCGCGGTGAGTAAGTTCCTGTTGGCCAGCGACATACTTATCCTGGGACTGGTTGCTTCATCCCTGGATGTGGCTACCTATACTCTGACAAATTTTGCCGGCACGATGCTGCTAAGTCTGGTCACGATCGTGCTGGGAGCGGTCACGCCCGGACTCGGCGGGGTGATTGGTCAGAAGCAATTTCAGCGAGCAGCCGAATTGCGAGGCGAGATGTTAAGGGTGAGCTGGTTAATCCTCACAGCCGCCGGCTGTACCATCCTGCTCTGGAACCGCTCCTTCATTTATCTCTGGGTGGGACCTCAACACTATTCCGGGTTCTGGGCGAATCTGCTGGTGGTGATAATGATGGTTCAACTCATCTTCATTCGTAACGATTCCTACGTAATCGACCTGACCTTGCAACTCCGCAAAAAAGTTTTAATGGCGATAGTTGCTGCCGTGGTCTCGATTGGTTTGAGCGCTCTGTTGATCCCGCCTTTGGGAATCGCGGGACTTTGTCTGGGCATGATATTGGGCCGTCTCGTGCTAACGATTTCATATCCTTCGATCATCAACAAGCAGCTGGCCCGGACTACTAAGCCGGAATTAACTGCGGTAATGCGGCCGGCAGCGGTTTTGATCCTGATGTTCGTCGTTTCGGCCTATCTCGGCAGAACCCTGCAGGCGGAAAGTTGGTTCATATGGGCGCTCGGTGCGGGAATGACCTTTGCGCTCGCTTTGGGCGTCGCCGCGATATGCGGTCTTGATCGTAAGTCAAGGAATACTATTGTCAAACGGCTGAAGATGCTGCGGACCCTGGTCAGTTGAGTGCTGCCGGAAAAGCCTGAGCAAGCCGACGAATTTACTCCGATAGGATTAACTAAAATGTCTGAAATTGTTGAAATGTTTAGTGCATGCGCATCGTCGAATGTGAAAAGGGTCGGGACTCGACCCGCTGTGCTCCCCTTCCCCCAAGCTGAAGCGCACCAGGATATTGCAGGCGGTGACGTGGCATTCGACAAGGTTGTGGGCAAGGGTCACTCGCCAATCTCTCCACTTCCGCTAATCAAGAAACTGTGCGATACGCTTAACGCCCAACAAATCTCCTATTGCCATTGGAAGAGCAACTGGAAGCTCAGGCGCTGGCTAGGCGGCGACGGCGATCTCGATCTACTGGTTGACAGAAGGGATGCTCGACGATTTGTCGGTTTAATCCAGTGTTTGGGATTCAAGCAAGCCGAGCCTTCGAACGATCGATTGTTACCCGGAATACTCAATTTCTACGGGTTCGATAGCGACGCCGGCAGATTTGTTCACCTTCATGTCCACTACCAACTGGTTATCGGTCACGATCTGACAAAGAACTACCACCTGCCGATTGAGCAACTCTATCTCGAAAATGTGACCCGCGCCGGCATGATTCCCGTGCCAACTCCTGAGTTTGAGCTCATCGTATTTGTGCTTCGAATGGTATTGAAGCATTCCAGTCTTGAATCAATTCTTAGACGGCGACTTAGTCAGTCAACCTCCAAAATCAACGCGGTAGAGCTGGAACTTGAGGAGCTTAAAGCGAAGACCGATCAGGCTCGGGTCTTGGCCCTTTTGCCGCGAGTGGTTCCCGGCATAGACCCTGGTTTCTTTAAAACTTGTGAACAATCATTACGTACCGGTTTTTCACTCCGATCACGATCCAGAGTCCGGCGACAGCTTCAGAGGAGGCTAAGGACCTTCGCGAGGCGGCCACAAGTTGAGGATGCACTATTGAAAGCCTACCGTGGCGTCGCGCGGACGATAAGCCAGTCGGTCTTGCATCATCGAGCACGAAAACGTTTTGTGGGTGGTGGTCTTCTGATCGCCGTCGTTGGCGGCGACGGCGCGGGCAAAACCACTGCACTCATTGCGCTGAATGACTGGCTTTCGAAAAAGTTCGTAACTAAAAGGTTCCATGTCGGCAAGCCGCCGCGATCTGCATTGACACTGATATGCAGAGTGATGTTGAGAGTTCGCCGGCTACTGGTGAAAAGCCCAGTTAACTCCAGACGTGCAGCTGAAAATGAAGGCACACTCGCATTTCCCGGGTACGTTCAACTGGTGCGTTGGGCATGCGCGGCCAGAGACCGCTGTCGGCTATATACGAGGGCCCGGCGCCTCGCGACTCACGGCGGCATCGCGCTTTGTGATCGTTATCCATTGCCACAGCTTCGTTTGATGGAGGGAGCAAACATCTCCCGCCTTGTTGAACCAAGGCGGCGCAACGCACTGGTGCGCCGACTGCTCAACGCAGAAGCTGATTACTACGCCAAGATAATGGCGCCCGACTTACTGATCGTGCTGCGTGTAGATCCGGAAATCGCGGTGAGACGCAAAACTAGCGAAAGCGAGTACCACGTACGAGGCCGTGCGCAAGAACTGTGGGAAAAGGATTGGGAGGGCAGTGGCGCTTACGTCGTCAATGCCGAACAGTCTGCCGAGGATGTAGTTGCCCAATTGCAATCCATCATCTGGGCGAAACTGTAGAGTCGATTTCCAATTGAGCCTTTCCAGCGAAAACCGCGTTGTCTGACTGCTTTGCCAGGCCCCGCGTTTCGCATCCCCTGGATGTGGCCGTGGTTGCGGCTTATCACGAGTTGAGCTTAGACAACGGCTTTGGATGTTACGGACGCTGTTCGTCTCTGGCGAACGACGCTGTTCATCTCTGATTGAGTAGAGGACCAAAATCGTGAAAAGAAATAATCACATGAAAACGACGGCAGCTTTCCGCGGCTCACCAGGCAATCCATATGTGCCGCTCGTAGCAGTTTTATTTGTCTGCTTCTTGATAGTGCAGCCGCTGTACTCTGGTCAACTGACCTCGGCACAAGAACCCAGCTCCATCACTTTCGCCGCGATCGGCGATTATGGTTCGAATGATGCGAACGAACTCGATGTATCCAATCTGGTAAAGAGCTGGAACCCCGATTTCATCATCACCCTGGGTGACAATAATTATCCGGATGGCGAAGCCGCTACAATTGACGCAACTATCGGCAAATATTATCGCGAATTTATTTATCCATACCGCGGAACGTTTGGCGCCGGCGCCAGCAGCAATCGCTTTTGGCCCTGCATTGGCAATCGAGACTGGGACAACCAGACGGGACCAAAGCTTCAGCCCTACCTGGACTATTTCACGCTTCCTAACAACGAACGCTATTACGACTTTGTGCGGGGACCGGTGCACTTCTTTGTGTTGGACAGCGACGCAGATGAACCAGATGGAATAACCAGTACCTCGATCCAGGCTCAGTGGCTTCGCACTAAGCTGGCAGCATCAAATGCGCCCTGGAAGATTGTTTACCTCCATCATCCACCTTATTCGTCCCGGACTTCGTGGACCAACTTGCAGTGGCCATTTAAGACCTGGGGAGCGAGCGCCGTACTCGCCGGCCATGCTCACGTCTACGAGCGGATTATGAGAGACGGAATGCCTTTCATAACGAACGGACTGGGTGGGGACAGCACAGGTTCTTTCAATGGCGCAATCGAAGGCAGCGTTGTCAGGTTTGGCGAAGACTATGGGGCAATGAGGATTACCGCCAGTTCAACAACGATCTCGTTTGAGTTCATCACTCGCCGGGGCGTGGTTGTCGACCGTTATACCATGGGCCAGGAACCTTCACCGACGCCGACGCCGACGCCGACTCCGATTGCTACTCCGACGCCGACTCCAGCTCCGACACCGACGCCAACCCCGGTACCGACTCCAACTCCGTCACAGTTTGCAGCGCCGTCCAACTTGATAGCGACGGCCGTATCATCCGCACAGGTCGACTTGCGATGGACCGACAATTCCACAACTGAAGACGGCTTTAAGCTTTACCGTTCGCTCGACGGTGTAGATTTCAGTCGAATAGCCACGCTGGGTCCGAACGTTACCACCTACTCACATACCGGCCGGCCTGCCGGCACCACTTACTATTATCGCGTCCTCGCCTTTAACGCGTCGGGCAACACGGCGTACTCAAACATCGCGACTGCGACAACGTTTCCCGTGGCTACCGAAAAGCCCAACGCACCGAGCAATCTTTCAGCCGTAGCACTTTCTTCAAGCCAGATTCAGTTAACGTGGAGCGACAACTCCAACAATGAAACTGCCTTTAAACTTTACCGATCGCTGGATGGAACCGATTTGAAAGAAATTGCCAGACCTGGGCCGAACGCGACCACTTATACCGACAACGGCCTGGCGCCGGGCACCACTTATTTCTACCGAATTCGCTCATACAACAAGGCGGGTAGTTCGGCCTTTAGCGAACTCAGAAGCGCGAAAACTTTTTAAATACGGTGCTGAGTCGTTAGGTAGAAGCATTACTCGAGAATGATTAGCCAACAAAATTCCACGACCCAGCAGAATGGGAAGTATTCTACTGGGCCGTATCTGACAACCGGCGTGGAGGGCCCAGACCAAACTCAGAACGCAATCCGAATAGTCCGCTGGGTGTTCTATGCATTTGTGTTTTCACTGCCTTTTGAAACGGCATTCGAGGGTTTGCTGGAGCCGACTTCGATTCTGGGTGGTCTTCTCTTGTTGACCACGCTGCTGCAGCCAGGCATTTTTCTTAGATGGCCCCCGAAAGCCTACCTCTGTTTTTTGGTTTACCTCTATCTCTTTGCAGCGTTCACCGTATTGGAGCCGTCTCAGTACAGATCATTGTCCATCCAGAGTTTGTTCGTGCTCGCCCAGTTAACAGTGTTGGGCTGGATAGCCTATTGCGTAATGCGGGATCGACATGTTGCGGCGAGGGCGTTGCTTACGTTTGGGGCGGCCTGCACTGTCATGGCGATAGTTCAAGTCACCGGTGTGGCGAGTCAGGTGGCGGAAGGCCATTCCGAAATCGTGCGAATGACAGCGTTTGGTTTTCATCCAAACGCCCTTGCGCGCCTCCTGATGCTGGGCTTGCTGGCGATTATTGGACTCAGCCTCGCGCGTAGAAAGAGTTTGCTCACATCGCTCCTCGTCGCGTTTCCATTCGTCGCACTGCTTGGAGTTGGTCTAATCCAAACCGGGTCGCGCGGAGGATTACTGGCGCTGATGATGGGACTGATGACTTTTGTGCTGCGCCCGGGCACTACCCGAACGAAAATTCTTAATACCATGGGCATCCTGCTCATGGTTGTCTTTATCGGTGTGGCCACATTGCTGTCCGGAGTGATGACCGCGCGTTTTGAAGAAACACTTGAAGATGGTGACCTCGCGCGCCGGGAACGAATTTACCCGGCTGCGTTTGAGATGTTTCAAGAAAAACCGTTCCTCGGCTGGGGGCCAATTACAAGCACCTACGAGCTTGGGATGCGTCTCGGTCACCCGGAGGAAGAAACAAAGAACCCCCATAACCTTATTCTCTTCGGGTTCGTCACCACAGGATTACTCGGTTCATTACCCCTTTTCATGGGAATCGGTTTGGCTGTCATTGGCTCATGGAGAACGAGGCACGGTGCGCACGGGAGCCTGCCACTGGCGATGCTGGTGGCCGTAATGGCGGCTAACATGAGCGGACTCTACCTCTTTAACAAGCTTCACTGGCTGGTCATGGCTTATGCAATGGCTAGTGTGTCTTACGTCCCGCTTAAAGAGTATGCGCGGTCCGCCGCGAGGCCAAAACGAGTTAGCGTAAACGCCGAAAGCTACGCGTCGGTTTAGCTCCTCTTAAATCCCTTCGATGCTCATTACATTTTCTGGACTGGATGGCTCCGGTAAGTCGACACTGGTTGAATGCCTTCGAGAGACCCTCGAACATCAAAACCGCAAAGTCGTCGTTTCGCATATGAATTACGACGTGGGGTTGTATTCCCTTCTCCGGTTACTCGTAAGGAAAACCTTTGCCGGAAGAAGCCGCCATGTAGAAGAGCAAACTATTCCCTCCCACAGTCCGCGTGGTCGAGCTTTCGAGAACAAATTCAAATCGAGGACCGCGAAACTCCGTTACATGTTGGTCTGGAACAGAGGCCTTC
>DASQKG010000143.1:0-3422 GCA_035630655.1 Pyrinomonadaceae bacterium | reverse complement strand
AACGGCCGACAGCTCGCGAATAATCGAACGAAGATCGTCTCGAAACTCCGCTATCTTCTGGTAACGATCGCGAGGATCTTTCTTCAACGCGCGGTCGAGCACCTGCTGCAAACGAGGTGGTACGGCATCCGGTCGTGCTTCTGAGATAGGGACGGGCTCTTCGTGTAACACCGCATGACGCACATCGATGGCGGTCTTCCCGCGAAAGGGCCAGGTGCCGGTGAGCATCTCGTAGAGCAACACGCCCGTGGAAAAGGTATCAGCGCGCGAGTCGACACGATCGCCGCGCGCCTGTTCAGGGGCTGCGTAGGTCGCAGTTCCGTAAGGAACGCCTACCTCAGTAAGTTCTGTGTGGTGAATCCCGGAAGTTCGTGCGGCATCTTCATCAAGGAGTTTGGCGAGGCCGAAGTCCAGCACTTTCGCCTGTCCCTGGTTATTTACCATCACATTGCCGGCCTTGATATCGCGATGAATTATCCCCTGAGAGTGAGCGGCTGCCAGGGCGTCTGTCACTTGCAGCGCGATTGAGAGGGCACTCGACAAATCAAGGGGCCGGCCGTTCACCAACTGGCGCACGTTTCGCCCCGGTACATATTGCATCGCGATAAAATGCACGTCGTCAATAACGTTCAAATCAAAAATCGTACAGATGTTCGGGTGATCCAAAGCTGAGGCCAGCCGAGCTTCGCGCTCGAAGCGTTTGAGATTTGCTTGTTTTGCGGTGAGTTCTTCCGGGAGGACTTTGATGACTACCGTGCGGCCAAGTTTTGAATCAACCGCCTTATAGACGGTGCCCTGTCCGCCCGCACCGAGCTTCTCGAGAATTTTGTAATTCCCTAGAGTTGTTCCTATCATTGCCGTCTTTCCGGTTTTCTATTTAACCCCCGATTGGCATCGGTCGGCAACTAAAAGGAACAAGAACGATCCACGAACAACATTGTAGGGGCGGCACTCCGTGGCCGCCCCTCGGTTTGCGCCACTCACTTCTGTCTGATCGCGCTCTTCTTTCTGATCACGCTCTTCTGCCTGATAACGCTCTTCTGTGGAACGATGGGGTGCCCACGGAGGGACACCCCTACAACTGAGGTCGTCAATACTTCGGCACGGTCGCATCAACTTCATCTGACCAGGCAGAAATTCCGCCTTTCAGATTTATCAGCCGTCCTGGGAAGGAAGCAGCCTTCAATGCCTCGATAGCCTTGGCGCTACGAACACCGCCCTTGCAATGGAGAACCGTCTCGCGTGCAGAATCGATTTCGCTCATGCGGTTGACGACCTGGGAGAGCGGGATCAACTTCGTGCCTGGCAGGCGTGCGATCTCATATTCGTGGGGCTCGCGTACGTCAATAATCTGAATGTCGTTGCCGCTGTCTAAGCGGCGCTTCAGTTCGGTGGCGGTGATCTCCTCCAGTTGCGGCAGCTCAGCGTGCTGGTCAGGACTCAAGCCGCAAAACGCTTCATAGTCAATCAACTCCGTGATCGTTGGGTTCTCACCGCAGATTGAACAATGCGGATCCTTTCGTAACTTCAGCTCGCGAAACTTCATGGCCCACGCATCAAACAGTACCAGACGGTTTACAAGTATTCCCTCGGCCCGCAGGATAATTTTAATCGTCTCGTTGGCCTGGATCGCGCCCACGATTCCGGGCAGGACGCCCAGCACGCCCCCTTCCGCGCACGATGGCACGAGCCCAGCCGGTGGCGGTTCAGGATACAGGCAACGATAGCAAGCGCCGCGCTCTGCCCAGAAAACACTGGCCTGGCCTTCAAAACGAAAGATCGACCCGTAGACGTTCGGTTTGCCGCTGAGGACACAAGCGTCGTTGACCAGGTAGCGAGTTGGAAAATTATCTGTGCCATCAACGACAATGTCGTAATCCTTAAAGAGTTGCAGCGCGTTCTGACTTGTTAGCCGAGCTTCGTAAGTGTCGATCTCGATGTACGGATTGATGTCGCTCAGGCGGTCGCGCGCCGACTCAATTTTTGGGCGCCCGATGTCTTTTGTGCCATGGATTATTTGCCTCTGAAGATTGGAGGAGTCCACCACATCGAAATCGACAATTCCCAGGTGACCGACGCCCGCCGCCGCTAAATACATCCCTAACGGTGCACCCAATCCGCCCGTGCCAATCATCAACACGCTCGCAGCTTTCAGTCGCTTCTGTCCCTCGAGTCCAACCTCCGGCATGATTAGATGTCGGCTGTAGCGCGCAATCTCTTCATTGGATAGCGAGGGTAGGTTAGCGGCCACATCCGCTTCCGCCATCGCCCCACCGGCAATCGAAGGGACAATCATTAGGGTGTCGCCATCTTTGACTGGGGTCTCAACACCGGATTGATGGCGGATGTCTTCGTCGTTGACGTACACGTTGACGAAGCTGCGCAGTTTGTCCCTGTCGTCATAAAGGTGGCGCTTAAGTTCGGTGAACTCGGCGCTGAGCTGATTGAGGGCCTCACCGGCGGTCGCCGCTTCGACTTCAAATTGGGATTTACCGCCGGCAAACTGTCGCAAAGCGGTGGGTATGTTGATCGTAACTGACATTTCTACTCCCTTTCGTCAACCTACGTTAGGATTTCTTCCTCGTTAAAGCGCGAACGATCCGGTTGCATCTCCCAGGAAAACAGGTCTTCGGCATGGCCTGACTTAACTGCGACGACAATGTACGAATAGAGAGGCCAGGCGTGGTCGAGATCATAGGCTGACGGCACTGCTCGGTCATCCGGGTGCGAATGGTAAAAGCCTATGACATCAAGGCCCTTTGACGCTGCGTATTTCTCGCCACGCATCAACTCCTCCGGCCGAATCAGAAACCGATTGCGTTTTGCCTCTTCTTCCCTGGCGTTTGAGATCTGATAGGTTTCAGTGCAGATCTTGCCCTTGCCATCCTCCGAAAAGCTACCGAGCAAGAGCCCGCAGCATTCATACGGATAGTCGCGCTCACCATGAGCAGCAATTTCGTCACGTTGTGAAGCAGCTAATTTGATCATTTAGAGTTCATTCCTAATACTTCTCACCGCGGTCGCAAAGGATTGTAACCACAACCGAGTTTCTTGTGAGCGACCGCGACATTCGCAGCGCCGCAAAGACGTTCGCTCCGGAACTCGTGCCGACTAAAAGCCCTTCTTCCTCGGCCAAACGCCTAGTCATTAGTTGCGCGTCCTCCGTGGCAACTACAACGTCTTCGTCGGCAAGAGTCGGATCGTAGATTCCTGGAACCATTGCCGTGGCCATGTGCTTCAAGCCCTCAAGCCCGTGCATCGGTGAATCGGGCTGCATTGAGGTCGTGTGAATCTCCGAATGGAGTTCTTTCAAACGACGGGCAACGCCCGTGAAAGTACCCGAGGTCCCCAAACCGGCGATGAAGTGCGTGATCCGGCCTTCCGTCTGCTCCCAGATCTCGGGTGCGGTGCTCTCGTAATGA
>DASQKG010000142.1:0-3819 GCA_035630655.1 Pyrinomonadaceae bacterium | reverse complement strand
CACCGGAGCCGCGAATTTGCGCTGCTTGTCCATCAACCACATTTCGCGCGACTTCGTCCGCTTCCTTTTCACTTGCATCAGTGGGCTCGCTTACTGAAGGAGACTTCTTCTGAATGCCGGCAGGCTGGTAGCCCAATTGGTTCGGGCGCTCTGCCTGCTGCGCCATTTGCTCAGAGCCGCGTAGAAAAACGGGTAGATCGGTAGGGTGGTTGGGATTGTCTCGCACGCGCGAACGCGCAGCCGGCGTGGGAGGAGTTTTCAATGGCCTCTTCTCCTCACTCTTTTTGCTTTCGTCGAATCTCATCTGATTTGTAGCCGAAATCCGGTATTGCTTTAGCTTTCTGTAGACAGCAATTCAGCCGGCATTTGCCGTCCCAGCTTCCGATACTCACTCGCCAGCCCCTGCATCACATCCGCATACTCGATGCTCCGGCCGTCTTTGTGTGACAGCACCGCCGCGGTCAGCACAGCGTTACGAATATGGCCGCCGCACAGGTCCGCCGAAGCCGACATCTGATTCAGTTGTTTTTGGTTGAGCGCGTGGTTCGATCCCAGATGTGATTGCCAAAGCGATCGACGCTCCTCCGGCCCCGGCGTCGGAAACTCGACGATCATGTCGAGGCGTCGAGTGAAGGAATCGTCGAAGCGGCTGCGACTGTTGCTGGTGAGAATGGTGATGCCGTCGAACGACTCGATGCGTTGCAGCAGGTAGTTGGTTTGCGCATTTGCGAACCTGTCGTTGGCTTCCTTGACGTCAGTGCGTTTGCCGAATAGTGAATCGGCTTCGTCGAACAGCAGCACGACTTCCGCTCGTTCGGCGCGCGCCAGCAGGTGCGCCAGGTTTTTTTCTGTCTCGCCGATGTACTTGCTGATGACCGACGCCAGGTCTACGCGATAGAGCGGCAAGCCGAGCTTCGTCGCCAGCCAACCGGCGGCCATCGTCTTGCCGGTCCCTGATGGGCCAATGAAAAGCGCTCGAACACCGGGATGGTAGCGGGCTGTCGTTGAAGGTCCCAGTCCTTCCACCAGACCATCGCGTGCGCGACATCGCAAGAGAAACGTTGTCAGCTCTGTTTGCAGGGTTGAGGTCAGCACCAGCGCGTCATCGGAAATTGAATCCGTAATAGGCTGGGCGATGGACTCAAGTCTGACCCCTTCTCCAGACCATGATGCTGCGACAACGTCTGCCATCATGGGCTGAGTGTGTCCGTTCAAGACGCTGCGGTGATGAGCGATGCGGCCCAGTTGGGCGATGCGTCCAGTGCAGTGTCTGTGATGTCGCGCCAGCTCGCTGGCGAGGTCCGAATCGCCGAGCGCGATCTCCCAGAGTTTCACTCGCTCGTCGACCGCCGGCACCGGAAGCGTCCAATTCAGCGCCGCGCCGGCGTTTGTTTCGACGCCTCCGTCGGGGCCGCAAAGAACAAGCACCGGGCCATCATAGGCGGGAATTGCTGGTAGTAGTTTCCGTTCGCCCGGCCCCAGGTTTAAACAAAAAACCGGCAGAAGCTGACGCATCAGCAGCCATGGGCCAAGCGCTGCCGTTTTGTCATGTTCGATGAAGAGGGCGCGACGCCCCATGGCTCGTGCAGTCTGCACTGCAACCGCGCGGCCCTCTTCGTTAAACCCCGTTCGCAGGATCAGGACTCTCTGTGAACTGGAAAGCAAAGCCCGAGCTTGCTTGTCGGCCTCGTCCACAAACGAAGCAGGCAGCGGCACGGCGTTCAGACCATCAATCCCGATGGTTGTGCCTTGAAGTAGCCCGTCATTTCCGTTCAACGCCTGACACAAATGAAGCGGCACACCCACGGCCCGCTCCGGCAAGGGAGCGCTATCGTTCATCAGCGTCAACAGTCCGCTTTGAATCGCGACTCCAGTCGCCAGAACGTCCATCGCACTCGCGTTGCCGGCCGTCATCTCACTCATCGCCGCCGCGAGAAAACCCAGCGTCGGACGAGATCCGCCCAAGGGAGCTTGAAGATGGGCCAGGGTCCGACCAGTCATCACGTCGTCTTCTACGGCAGCCGTCAGGGCCACCGCCAGAACTTCGATCGGTGTGAGATTGATCGTGCGCGCCAATTGAAGCAGCGGTACATCGCATTCGTTGGGGAGGTCGCAGTAAGCAGAAAAACTCTCTGTCCAACTCCGGGCACGCTGCTGTACCGCGTCCAAATGGGCAAAAAGAAACTGCAGCTCCGGCGGGCCGTTATTCTGATTGCCGTCCCGGGCGATCTTCGAGGCCGCAGCCGCCAGCACATGGGCGCGAAGCGTCAGCAGGGCAGGCGACTCGCTTTCGCTGCTTTCGCTCCCATGAGGCGGCGCTCCTCTCGCGCCAATTTCGAAGGCCTTCAGACTAGCAACCATCAATTTCTTCCTCTTCCAGATAGTGAAATGAAACTGCTCGACCCAACCAGGGCACCCACCCCGGATCGAGATCGAGCCCCGCTCGCCGGATGCGAATATCAGCCTTGCGTACGTCGAAGAACAGATCGGTATGCGTGCGCGTCGACGTGATCAGTGCTCGCCGGTTGATGAGCTCGGGCAGCGTGAGCCCGGCGTAGGCGCGACACCAGCGACGTATGGCCCGATGCCACGAGTTGAATAGTGCGCCGGTGACCTTTTCGTTCTTGTCAGTAGCGCCTGCGTTAGCGGGTGGGTACGCCACGCGCTTGACGTGACCATCTCCGATCATCTCGCGCACGGCCCGCGGAGTTGGACCGCGCCAGCTTGAAAGAACGATCTTGCGGGAACGATCCGTAAGTATTCGACATCCGGTTTCTCCGTTGATGCGACCCAGCACCAAAGGCCCTGAACGATAGAGACGTTCGCGCCACACCGGCGGCAAGGAGAATTCGATCATTTGTGGCGCCGATTCCTCAGGAGTTGTTAGCGACGACAAGGCCGGGTCCGCGACTGGGATCCTCAATTGAGCGGACAAAAATCGCAGCAGGTGGGCGGCAAAGTCCAGGTCGATGAGGTGTGGATTGGTCTCCAAAAAACTCGCCATTCCCAAACGAGAAATGATCGACAATAAAAAGTAGAAACCGCCAAACTCAGTGGGCTGTGCGCCGCCCTGCAAAAAAAGACTTGTTTGATAGCTCTCGAGATTTGAGTCTTCAAGCGGATCAAACGCTCCCGGCGAGTCGATACGGGAGCCGCTCCAGGTGTGTTTCTCAAGCCGGTTCCCACGCGCTGACGACATGGCCGGTTGCGGATCAGGAGCGTCATGGCTCGATATCGTTCCAGCCATCTCCCCTGCCAACCTCCCAGACATTCGCCTGGCCTTTTCCGGAGATTGCGCTTCAGGAGAGTTCCGGTTCGATGTCGGCCTGGCCTCTTCCGGAGATTGCAGGTCCGCGCCTACACCTGCGATTTCAAGCATGTCAGGCGGTGAGTCCAACGACGAAGCACCGGTGCTCGAGGGAAAACTGCAGCCTCCGTGGCGCTTGCGTAAATTCTCAAGCGAGTCACTCACAGGTGCAATGATGTTTCGTGAGTTGGTGTTCGCGAGATTGTCGTAACCCGCCAATGATTCAGGCGACGGAGCATCGGTGCTCGAGAGCAAGCGGGCACGCTCGCGTAATTCATCCAAAGCGTCGCCCGCGTTGATTTCATAAGGAAGGCGACCGCCGGCGGTGGTGGCGAGATTGTCGGGGAGATCGTCGGGGAGACTGTCGCGGGCTTCAGGAGCGGACGGTTTGGATAGTGAAAGGTTGGCACTGGGCCCTGGGTCGAAATACTCCCGCCTCTCGCGCGAAGTCAGCCGGCGATCGGAAATGGCAGTTGACGTACTTGTCTTTGAAATTTCGATCAATCGAACTG
>DASQKG010000141.1:0-11474 GCA_035630655.1 Pyrinomonadaceae bacterium | reverse complement strand
CGATCAACTTCCTGCTCTACATTCTCACGCAGGCATACAAAGAGTTCGAGCAACGCCTTGGGCAAGTGAAATCACCGCGAGGAGCGAAGACTGAAATCGTGGAGCATGCCATCGCCAAGCAAACAAGACCATTCAGCGTATCTGACCTTCAGAATGATTGCCCCGGCGTCAGCGTTGGCCTCATTCGCAGTGTCCTCAAGCGGTTGAAGGGTAAAGACGTGGAGTGCCTGGGCCGCGGGCAATCCGCCCAATGGCAAAAGCTCAATTAGGTATTACCTGTTTAATTGGGTAGTGAATTGGGTACTAACTTCCGATTGTTCATCGTTTCAGGTAGCCGGAGCTGGTGTGGTGGCGCGAGGCGGGACGCCACCAGAAAATTAGCGTAAGCGTAACAACAAAACAGATGCCGGAAGCGACAACGAGCGGAAGCAACGCTGAAAAGCGATGTGCCAATGCGGCTTCGACAGTCGCTGCAAGCACCCAGAGCTGAGCCACATTTATCATGACGAGCAAAATGAGCCGCGCTTGCGCGACGGCAGTTCTCCCTTTGCCGGCGCGATTGCGAACGGGTCGCGGTTTAGTTTGAGCAATCGAGTCGCGCATATCTTTAATCATGACGAACGTTCGCCGGTGCTAGCCTCTCTTCCAATAGCCCACACCTCTCCATTCGCGCGTACCTCCAACTTAATAGGATCAAGAGGCCGGGGCGGTGGACCATACAAAACGTTTCCGGTTCTGGCATCGAATGCACCATCGTGGCAAGGACACTCGAGGCGCTGATGTGCGCGCTCGAAGTAAACCGGACACGCGAGGTGGGTGCATTTCTGCCCGAAGGCATGGAGTTCACCGTCGAGCGTGCGCACGAGGATGGCCGAGTCATTGGGTGATGGGTAATGAAAATTCAGCGAGGAGCCAGGCGCGAGTACTTCGGCGCCTTCGACTTTGAACGGTAGAAATGTGGGTGTTTGGCGAGCGTCAATCGCCGCTTTGCCTGCGAAACCGGCCGCGCCTACAAACAACGCAGCGGAAGTAAGTCCCAGAAAGTTGCAGAATTCACGCCGCGTAACCTGCGCTTCTTCTTCGCGGTCATAAGGGAAATCACGCTGATGTGGCGCCGTAGCCGCACGGACGTCGTTTTCGTCGGCGAGCACTCTTTCTATTGTTGCGTTTAAGCTTGATTGCTTGGTTTCCATTCTAATGGTCTCTTGGGCCAAGATCTGCCGCCCGCGCGGGCTTCATCACTGCATTGTGATCTGATCCTGGGGTTCCGCTTCGCTTCCCCCCAGGCTTTATGCCATCGCCCGCATTCGCGGGCTGGTTGCGGTGTTTCACGAGATCCGTTCTTACTTGTCACCTGTCACTTGTCACGTGTGACCTCTCACTTGTCAGTGCTCTTAAAACTCATTGCTCTTATCCGTTTGCTCAACTTGTAAGTCGATCCACGACTCACTCGCTGGTTTCTGATCAGTTTTGACACGACCCTCAAACACCCCGCAACCATCAACCTCTACTTCGCCCGCCTCGGTGGGTAACATCAAGTAGACCTTTGTCTCGACTGTCTGATTTCCGAAGACGTGGGCGTTAACCGGTTTTGTCCGCCGGAGTGGAACTATGTCTTCGTACTTTCCGAATGCGATCGCGCTGGTGGGACAGACACTGGCGCACATTGGCTTCAAGCCCTCACTCGTACGATCGAAACACATATCGCATTTCATTTGCAGGTGCATCTCAGTGTTGTACTTAGGCACACCAAACGGACAGGCGTTGACGCAGTTGCGGCAGTCGAGGCAGCGTGGTTTCAATGCCGAAAGCACGACTCCATCTTCGGTGGTCTTGATCGCGTCAGCGGGACAAACCAGCGCACACGTGGGCTCAGAACAGTGCATGCAGACGGTGGGCATCGTGGCAGTTGTTTCTGATCGATCAAGGTAGTCCACGTAGATCATTGAGTAGCCTTTATGCGTTCCGCATTCCCGGCACGCGGCCACACACGCACGGCAGCCTATGCAGCGTTGCGGATCGATGAACATTGTTTCATCCATAAAGCCTCCGGCTGTACTTTGATCTTTGTACTTTGTACTTCGTGCTTCGTCGCAGTCAATGGACGGCTAAATAATCAGACCGACCAAAATCTAAAAACTCCAAAAATCAAAGTTCAAAGGACAAAGCTCAAAGTACAAAGCTCAAAGACCTAAGACCCAAGACCAATCACTCACCTAAATTCACTACGCGACGAGCCCTTGCGCTTTTCGCCCAGAATCGGGAGTTGTCTTGAGTGGATCTTCTCGATGCGCGCGGCGCACGCTTTGAACTCCGGGATCTTGGATATCGGATCGAGTACAGGGTTCGTCAGTTGGTTCACCGCCAGATCTTCGCCCCAATGGTAGGGAATGAAGATGGTGTCTTTGCGGATCGTCTTAACTACCAGCGCGGGGAATATGCCATCGCCCCGGCGGGACACGACCTTCACACGCTCGCCGTCGTTGATCTTCAGCTTCATTGCTGTTTCCGGATGAATCTCAACATACGGTTCGGGACACTGTTCGACAAGAAAACCGATACGCCGCGTTTGATTTCCGGAAAGATACTGGTAAACGACACGCCCACTAGTCAGGATCAAGGGAAACTCATCGTCCGGCGTTTCCTGAGGCGGTGCATATTCGACGGCGTGAAACTTCGCCTTTCCATCAGGATGATAGAAACGTTCTTCAAACAAACGCGGTGTACCCGGATGATCTTCAGAAGGGCACGGCCAAAACACGCCATTCTGTTTTTCGATTTTTTCCCAAGTGATGCCGTAATAGTCCGCATTGCCGCCGCGCGAGGCGACGCGCATCTCGTTGAAGATCGCTAGCGGGCTATCAAATTGAAAGTACTTCTCTCGGCCCATGCGCCGAGCGATCTCCTGGATAATCCACCAGTCGGCGCGAGCTTCACCAGGCGGGTCGGCGGCTTTGTTAATCTTTAAGACGCGGCCCTCGCTGTTTGCTGTGACGCCCTCATCCTCGCTCCATGTACTGCCTGGTAAAACAACGTCGGCATAACGGGAACCTTCCGACATGAAGAAGTCGATGCAGACATAAAAGTCCAGGCCTTCGAGCGAGCGACGCACTTCATTCGTATCGGGTAAACTGACCATCACGTTGTTGCAGATGGAGAGCAAGCCGCGAATCTCGCCTTCGCGCATCTTCTGAAACATCTCGACGACGGAGACGCCCGCTTGCGGCAACTCTTCTTCAGGTAGATCCCAAACGTCACAGACATGCTTGCGATGTTCCGGATTCGAAATCGAACGCTGGCCGGGAAGCTGATCAGCCTTCTGTCCATGTTCACGACCGCCTTGTCCGTTGCCTTGTCCGGTGATTGTGCCGTAGCCACGACCGGGCGCACCGATACTTCCAGTCGCCAACACAAGATTGATATATGACAGAACGTTGTTGACGCCGTGTGAATGGTGCTCGATTCCGCGGGCATGCATGAGCATTGATGTCCTGGCACTACCGTAAAGCCTCGCTGCTTGCACAATCTTCTCAGCCGGAACACCGGTCATTTCGGAAGCGACTTGCGGTGTGTAGCGCGCCACTAATGCCTTCGTTTCTTCCCAACCATTCGTGCGACCGTGGATAAACGCTTCGTCGATCAGTTGCTCTTCGACGAGAACCTGCAGCATCCCGTTCGCGAGAGCTACATCAGTTCCGGGCTTCAGTTGTAGATGCAGATCGCCTTGGCGAGCGGTGGGGGTCTCGCGGGGATCGATAATGATCCAGGTACCGCCATTGTCGCGTTGCTGCCATAAGAACTTGTTGAGTACCGGAAACGTCTCAGCGCAATTAGAGCCGGCAATCAACAAGACTTCAGCTAATGGGATGTCATCCCACGGATTAGCGGCGCGATCGACGCCGAATGCTTTGTTGTTGCCCGCCGCCGCCGAAACCATGCAAAGCCGTCCGTTGTAATCAACGTAGCGCGTACCCAAACCGGCGCGCGCAAACTTGCCCATCAGATAGGTTTTCTCTGTTGTGAGGGACGAGCCTGAATACACGCCAATGGAATCTTTGCCATGGCTGGATTGCAGTTGTTTCAACTTCGAGACCACAAGATCGAGCGCTTCATCCCACGTCGTCCGCTCGAACAGGCCGTTACGTTTGATGAGTGGATGAAGCAGGCGGTCAGGGTGATGAATCTGCAAGTAAGCGGTTACGCCTTTGGGGCACAGACGGCCTTCATTGACGGGAAAGTCGTATCGTGGTTCGAAGCCGACGACGTGGTTGTTTTCCACAAGCAGATTCATGCCGCATTGCACTGCGCAGTAAGGGCAGTGTGTCGGCACAACTTTGTCTATCACACGGTCCGCGCGCCAACCGCCGTACGGCGCGTCGTGAAGATGCGGACCGAACTGCTCGATGATCTTTTCGAGATTTCCAACCTTTGCCATGATTCAATCAGCCGCGCAATTCTTCCGGCTCTGCCGCCCGATGTGCGGAAGGTCTCCGACCTTGCGGAAGCAGTTCCGATGGTTCCCGGGGCTATGCCCCAAAATACCGGGGCGGAGCCCCAAGACCTTTGAGGGGCCCCTCTAGGTGGGGCGAAGCCACTACCGCACATCGGGCGGCAGAGCCACGTCGTCCCATTTTGCCTATCGTTGCTTTCAATCAGGCCCAACATTCTTCCGCGAGCCACGGAACACTTCTGCATTGCGCTGCGGCAGATTTGAATACGCCAGCCCACGTATGACTCGCTTGCAGCGCGGACAGTAATCCTGCCAAACGCGTCCATCCCGCATCTTGTAGTCAAAGCCGAGTTTTTCCACGACTATTTTTAGATCGCCCAGCCACATCTCGGCTACAAACTCAACGCCGCAGCGCGGACAAACAGCCTGCTGCATTTCCCGAGCGCGTTTTTGATAAAGCTCGACGCCGATAGATGCGGGTCTTTGAATCACATGAAAGAGTTTGCCGAATGGTAAGTAAAACAACGTCATGATCACTACCGCCTGATGCGATAGGGCGATGAATGAATACATGTAGCCATGCAACCACAAACTCGATGCGGTGAGCATCAGTCCGGTAATGCAGATCGCGATTAGCAGCAGGTGCGGAACGAAGTCGAAAAGAAATTGCTGCAAGGCGATGGCACCGCGATCGTGTAACCGACGATGAATCGCAAGTGCGCAACCGGCGAGTACCATGATTGCCGTGAAATCAAGCGCATGAAATGTGACCCAGGCTATTACGCTCCGCCCGTCCATTACATTCAGTGGAAACCCAAAGACATAGGCCCGGTAACCCCGGTCGCCCTCCAACTCAAAGTGCACCCAGCCAAACACCAGTGGAAAAGTAATCAGCGCCGAGATGACGCAGCCCCACATAATCAACTGATGCATTAGCCAACGCGAAAGGCCGCGACGAAAGATAAACTTCTGGATGGCCATTCCACCGACTATCGTCTTGGCGGCGCTACTTGTGTTAGCGAGCAAATTCTCGCGATCTCGAAACAACTTCCAACCTCGCCGCCAATACACACGCGTTGCTGGACGCTGTAGCCAGATAGCATAGCGAAACACAACCGCCCCGAATGCGACGACGCTTGCGACGGTATATCCGAACAGCGCCGCGTCATAGTGTTCAAGATTGCGTGATCCGACAACGATAAGGACGGTGAGTACAAAGGAAGCCGCCAGTGCAAGCAGGATGGGTCTGCGATTGGTTAAGCGTATCGCCATGGAGATCGCCGCAGGCACGAAAATGGATTGTTAGGGGCGAGCAATTACGAATTTACTTCGGTGACATTAAACCCAAATTCTATTACTTCGCAACAATAAAACTTCGGTCTCTCGTGCAAGAGTGCCGCACTCAAGCTCTGGTTGATGTCGGTACCGGCGCGCCTCTTCGATCCTCGATCTGCTTGATCTTGGCTCGCATCCACTGTTTCAGCGTCGTCTCAAGCTTCGCCTGATTATCCTGGGCCTCTAGATCTTCGATTGTCTCGCCGGCATCATTCAAAGCAATGAAGTGACAAGGAACTTCATCGGAGAGATGCTCCTCCCCGACGAAATCTATCAAGTGGCACTCATTACAAGGATGGGTACGATTCGGATCAGCGTAGTTGATGCAAGTCGTTGAGCCCTGAAAGGCTGATTTTGGTAACCACGGCGTGCGAACCGAGCGACCATATCCGCCTTGCTCGACGAAAGCCAATTCCTCTTTGAGCAGTTCGAGAATGTCTCGATCATCTATTGCCATGGTGTCGTTCTCCATTTCTCGCTAACTTCGGCATGCTGAGCAGCGAGCCGCTGCTCCATTCGGCTGTGCTTTGGGTTCCCGATCTCGCGATTTCCCAGTTTCCCAAGGGGCAACACCTATGCCGGATGAAATTGCGAAGTAGACGGTGCAACTCAGCACACGGTCCTCACATTCTGTGGAAACTTTCGCACCCTCCGCGCGAAACTTCGCAAATGGAGTCGTCGAAAGCTATCAGATCAGCCAGTGGCAATCGGGCACGCGCCTTGCGCGGATGATGGCGGAGACAATCTTTGAAGAGTGAGACTGGACCGGGAGGGGGCGGCTCTGAATTGCTCCCCAAGTACACTTCGCTTGCCACGGGAGGAACGAAAGCGGAAAGAGGCAATGGGGGCGACACGCAAGCACACCGAGAGTCATGGTAGGGGCGCCGAGAATGCGGAAGCCCGTACGTGCCTTTCACCCTTGCACGCGATCCCCGGGTTTGAACGATTGAGTCGAAGGAAGCTTTACCCCAAAGGCTCAGTACTGCTAGTCGAGGGGCAGGCCGCTCGCGGTGTCTATGTGCTTTGCGCTGGTCGCGCAAAGATAACGATCACCTCAGCCGAAGGAAGGAGACTGATAGTGCGCATTGCGCGTCCGGGCGATCTGTTGGGAATACACGCGACACTAGCAGGGCTTTCCCACCAAACAACCGCAGAAACCCTGGCGCCCTGCGAAGTGGACTTCATCAGCCGCAAAGAGCTGTTAGGACTCCTGGATAAAGAAAGATCATTCGGCCTCAGGATTGCCCTGGCTGTTAGCAAGGAGTTTGCGGAGTTCGTTGAGCAGGCGCGCGTGCTGCTCCTCTCTACGGCAGCCGCGGAGAAACTCGCCGGGTTGTTGCTGACTTGGGGTGAGGCTTTCGGGCAACCAACGCCTTCAGGAATACTCCTCCAGACCTTATTAACGCACGAAGAGCTTGGGCAAATGATCGGAGTCTCGCGAGAAACGGTCACGCGCACTCTTAACGTGCTCAAGCGGAGACAAATTATCCGAGCGCTTAACAGTGATATCTGGATTCGAAACAAGGTGGCGCTGGCATCAATTGCAAAGATGGCACGCTGAAGATATCTGGCTAAATGTGACGCAGGTCACAGCCAATTTGATCAGATTGCCTTTATAGTCGGGATGATAGTCGGGGCGGTTTCTATTCGGATGTGTGGCCTGGCGTTAGCGACAAAGTTTCGTGACTAACTAAAGAAATAATAGGAGTATGTGTGTTAGCGCACAGACGGGCCGGAGTTTTGGAGTCATAAGAGTATCTAGCCGATTATCTCGCCCACCATAGAAGATCCTCTCGTTTATCTCCAAGAGGAAAGCGGGAGGCTCAGTATTTCTTTTAAGTAATCAGATTGAAGCTAAGTCGGGTAAGTGAGAGGCCAACCAGGTGAGTCCAAACAAAGTCATCAAGGCTCTATTCATTTGCGGTTCCCTGACTTTTGCCGTCTTATGGCTCGCCTCTGGTAGTTCTTCACAATCCGTCAAGACTAACCAAATCAAACCAGCAAGTTACAATTCTGCAGACTACGTAGGCAGTGACGCCTGCAAGGACTGCCACGAAGATCAGTTCAAAGCGTTTTCACATACGTCACACGCTCAGCTCACAAACATTAAGAGTTGGAAGGGGAAAATCACTGGCTGTGAGGCTTGTCATGGACCGGGCAAGGCCCACATTGACGAAGGGGATCCCGCCAAGATCATCTCATTCAAGAACAAGCCTTCCAAGGAAATCTCTGAGACATGTCTTTCTTGCCATGCGGGTAAGGAAGAACACAACAACTTCCGGCGTGGTGAGCATTGGCGCAACGACGTTGGGTGCACAGATTGTCACTCGTCGCATTCTCCTGAAACCGAAAAGAACCGCCCCGGTTCGAACGTATTCATCGCGGAAGCAAACGCTCAAAAGCCTGGTTTCTCGATGCTGAAGTTGTTGAAATCGAGCGAACCTCAGCTTTGTCTTAGCTGTCACACCGAAGTTAAGCACCAGTTTAATCTGCCGTTCCACCATAAGGTTCTCGAAGGCGCGATGAAGTGCAGTGATTGTCACAACCCTCATGGCGGGTTTGAGCTAAAGCAAACGAGACTCGCTACTGGCGCCGACGCTGCTTGCATGAAGTGTCACGCGGATAAGCAAGGCCCATTCGCGTTCGAACACGCACCGGTGAAGACAGAAGGATGCAGCGCATGTCATACGCCGCACGGGTCGGCTAATCCGCGGCTGTTGACGGCCAGCCGAGTGCCGCAGCTTTGTTTGACATGTCACAGCGTTGCCCACGACGTTGGCGCAATAGAGCCGGCCGGCCCTCAGCACAACTTGAATGCGCAATACGGGAATTGCACAAACTGTCACATCAAGATTCACGGATCACATACGAGTCCTGTCTTCTTCAGGTGAGGTGCCAGAAGGAATTGTATTCAGAGCGTTATGCTGAGCGAGAGATCGTTATGAAGAGCAAAACCACATCGGTACGGGCAGCAATTCCTCAAGGTCTGTTTGTAAAGGCACTGTTCTTAGGTCTGTCGCTTTTGGCGGCAGTCGCGTCAGTAACAAACGCACAACAACCCACTGCCAGCCCGAGCCCCCAGACAACTAAAAAGGCTGAAGCCAAGGTGGAAAGTACCGCCGTCGAAGCGGGAGAAAATGCCGGAGATTACACCGTCATATCGAGCATCGAGTTTGGCTATCGAGGTCTCAGTGTTGACGGCGATCTCAATAAGTACCAAAGCGACCTGAATTACAAGGCTGGACCACGCCTCTTCGACAGCAGCTTCTTGCTGAAATCCAAAGATGGCAAAGGCCCACTTTTTGATACTTTGCTGGTGACTTCAAGCGGGTGGGGAGCAGACCCGAACGGTCATGTTCGATTCAGCATCGAGAAGCCGAAGTGGTATAGATTCGACGGGAGCCATCGCAGGTTCAAGTACTTCAGATTCCTGAACAGCTTCGCAAACCCGAATTGGGTGTTCAGTCCTGCGAGCTTTAGTCGCCCGCCGAATCCGGTCACAGGTGAGCACGGCACCGACACGCGAATGCAGTTGGGAGATTTCGATCTTACAATTCTCCCCAAGGACGAGCGCATCAGGTTCAATGTAGGCTACTCGCCCGAGCGCTTGAGCGGCCCCGCATTCACAAACTACCACGCGGGCGGAAACGAATTTAATCTGCTACAGCAACTCGACTCGCGCGCACACGACTTCCGCCTCGGCGCGGATGGGAGGCTTGGGCCTATCAGTTTTTCATTCCTCCAAGGTTTTCGTCTTTTCCGTGACGATAGTTCTATACATGTCGGACCGAATCCTGGCATAAATGTGAATTCCACAGCGGCCAACCTGACGAGTTTCAATCGTGACGAGCCTACACGCGGGGAAGTTAACTACACGAGATTCAGCGTGCACACACTTCTGGCCAGGAGGCTGGATATCACGGCCCGCATCGTTCGCAGCAATGCCACCTCAAGGTTTGTTCTTGCAGAGTCGTTCACGGGCAGAAATTGGAACCCCAGAGTCACCGGATGGCCGCCAACGCCGCCTGCCGCGACGCCCAACACCCTGAACCTTGGTCGCTATGACATCACCGGAACCACCAAACGACCGAACACGCTGGGCGATATTGGTGTGACGCTTCTGGCCACCAACAAACTGCGAATCTCAAATACGTTTCGGGTGGAAGACTTTGAGATCGATGGCCGCGCCGTGTTCAGTGATTTCTTTTCGATCACGCGGGGCGCGGGCGCAACTCTGAGAACCGATACAGTAAGCATCAACAATTTAGACGCCAACAGGATTACCAGGTATCGCAAGTATCAGAACACTATCGAAGGCGACTACCAGTTTAACGCTCGCTACTCGATACACCTGGGGTATCGCTATGGAAGCCGGCACATCGAAGAAGGCTTTGAGGGATTCAATCTCGGTTCCAATGGGTCGTTGACTCCCCCTCCAGTTCGCACGTCAAGCTCAGAAGCAGACCAAAACCATACTCATGCATTCTTTGGTGGGTTCAAAGCCCGACCGGCTAGTAACTGGACGATCTACTTCGACGCCGAGCGCGCTACTGCTGACAACGTATTCACGCGTATTGGAAATTACGACTACACAAACATTCGCGCGAAGAGCCGCTATGCGCCGAGCAAAAAACTCTCTTTCCATCTCGCGCTCATAACGAAAAATAACTCTAATCCGTCCGAGATAGCCGGAGTGTCCCTGGAAAACTTCGGTGTGGACACAAAATCACGCATCTTTAGTTCATCGGTTAATTGGGCTCCGGCTTCCGATTTTTCGTTTAGCACTGGCTACAACTACCACTGGGTCAATAGCGACGCGGCGCTGGAGTATTTCTTCAATAGCGTGCGTCACCTGCTGGGCCGAAGCCAGTTCTACGTGAGAAACCATTTCTTCTTTGTTGACTCGGTCGCGCGGCTCCATCCGCGGTTGACGCTCTATGCAGCTTATCGAATCAACAAAGACACAGGACAAGGTGATCGCGTCGCTGATCCGACCGGAACGCCCGGCACGTTGATTTCGTCGTATCCGATGAGTTTTCAATCCCCTGAAGCACGGCTGGCGATTAAGATCAACAAGCGGTTGGATTGGAATCTGGGGTATCAATATTACAACTACAACGAAAGCGCGATCGTCGGTCCCAGGCCACAGAACTATCGCGCACATCAGCCCTATACGTCATTGCGCGTTTACTTTGGTCGTCGAGAATAGCCGCGAAGAACTTTTCGTCGGTTAAGCCATAAGAAGTCATCTCCGGTTCCCCGATTGAGGGTGGCCGGAGTTTGCCCTATTGAGTAAGCGCTTCAGGGCCATCAATGCTCAAGGACGAGAGTGCAAAGAAACCTCAAAGGTCCACGAGGTTAACGATTCTGACGATGGGTCTTCTCCTATCTGTGGTGACGTATGTGGCCCCGCCTGCGGTCGTTTACAGCCGCGCGACTGAACCACAACGCCGTTCGCAGACACGCCGGCCAGCAACCCGCCCGGCTGTGCCAAGGATTGATTATTCGCAGTTCTCTCATGTCACTCACGTTACGACTGAGAAGCTGGCCTGCGATTCCTGTCACAAGTTTCCCACTAAGAACTGGAAAGATGTGCGCAAGGGAGACGAAGCATTTCCCGACGTAACCGATTTCCCAGAGCACTCGTCGTGCCTTAACTGTCATCGGCAACAGTTCTTTGCCCGCGAAA